>JALYJW010000014.1 GCA_030775085.1 Acidobacteriota bacterium
CACACCGCCACTCGCCTCGCGCCGTGAAACGCAAGATGAGCAGCTATCGCGCCACTACCCGCTCCAAACGCCATCGCAACTCTTTTGTCCAGCAACGATCAGCCGCCTTAACTTAAGACCGTTGGGGTTAGGGTGAGGGGCGGCTCTCGCGCTGACGGCGCTCGACGAAGCGATGTGTTTCTCCCTAGTTTTCCATTCGCATCGTGAACAGCAGGTAGAATCGGCCGCATGGTTTCGCGACGCGCAGTGAGTGCCTTCTTTCTCGTGCAGTTGCTTGCGTTCGCCGTTTCGGCGCAGGAGTCGGCGGAATTCGGCCGGGCGAACGGCGGGGAGTTCGTGCTGAAACCGAAAGGCCCATCGGCGCTTTCCGGATCGCTCGCGGTATCGACCGGCGATGTCTTCGGGCAAGGCGGCGCCCCGCGGTACGGCCTAACCGCGGGAGGCACACTCTTGCAGGACCGCCTTTGGTTCTTCGCCTCCGCCTCGCAACAGGACGCGTCGCCAACGCCATTCGCGGAGCTCGAATTGCCGGAGAACGCCCCTGCCAGCGCAACGACCGCCGCCGCCGGCGCACGGGTCAACGCGCAGCTCGCTGGCGGCCATGACCTCTCGGCGTTCTTCGAAGCGGCCCGGCGGCCGCAACTCTCGACGACCGGCTCGTCCGTATTCGCGGACATCGCACCGTCGTCATTCCTCTCGCTGCGATACACCGGCATCGTGACGAACAACATGTTCTTCAATGCCAGCGTCACGCGCAGTTCGCGCACGGTGCAGGGCTTCGGAATCGTACCGGCGGAGTAACGACCCGCACCCACAGCCCCGCGACATTGCTCACGGCTCGACGCCCAGTCGCTGTAAGGCCTGCTTCGCGTCGGGGAAATCTGGTTTCAGCCGGAGGGCCATGCGGAGGTCGCGGATGGCTTCGTCGCGCTTGCCCTGCTTGGCGAACATGATTCCGCGGCCCGTGTAGGCGGCCGGATGATTCGGATCCAGCGCCATCGCTTTTGCGTAGTCGGCGGATGCTGAGTCGTACTGACCCTTCATCGCCTGCGCGTTTCCGCGGAAGACCAGGCACGGCAGCATGTCGGCTTTCAGCTCGAGACATTTCGTCAGTGCGGCGATGGCGCCGTCGGCGTCGTTCTGGCGTCCCTGGCGAATCGCGAACCTGAGCCACTCCTCGGCGGTCTGCGGAGTCGGTGCGGCGGCTTGCGCAACCGCGGCAGGCTGAGGATTGAGCTTCGCCAGCTCTGTTTTCACGACGTCATGCTTCGGATTCAGTGTCAGTGCGGCCTGCAGATCGGCGCGCGCCGCATCGGTTTTTCCAGCCGCTACGTGCAGCCGGCTGCGGCCGAGGAGCATGTCGGGGCCGAGGATGTAGTTGTACATGCTGTCGGTGGCCGCGGTCGCGACGGCCTTGTCGTAATCGGCGAGAGCGAGAGCGGCCTTCCCTTGTTCGCGGTAGATGTCGGCGCGTCCGCCGAGGGCCAGGATGCTCTCGAACTTCTCCTTGGCCGTGGCCAGCTCGATGGTCTTGCTGTAGTCGGCAATAGCGCGATCGCGATCGCCCCGAGTTGCGTACAACCCGGCGCGGCCGTTGTATGCGGACAGTCCGCGCGGATCGAGCTCGATCGCCTTCGTGTAGTCGGCCAGCGCCGGCTCATGCGCGTTCTGATTCATGTGCGCCGAGCCGCGGCCGGCGTACGCCTGCGCGCTGCGGCCGTCGAGCCGGATGGCCTCGGTGTACGACCGAACCGCCTCCCCGTACTTCTCCGCGTTCGCCTGCTCGCGAGCGAGGGCCACGTAGTCGGAGGCGCTCTGCGGAGCCAGTGTGACGAGCGCTTCTTTCGCCTTCTCGTTTTGCGGATCGAGCTTCAGCAGTTGCTGAAAGTCCGCCTTCGCGTTCTCCCGATTGCCCTTCCTCAGGTGAATGGCGCCGCGTCTCTCATACGTCTCGGCATTGCGCGGATCGATCTTCAGGATCGCATCGTAATCGGCGAGCGCGAGGTCGGGCTTCTCCATGAGCTCATAGGCCAACGCGCGTGACTCGTACGAAGGGACGTCGGTGCCGGCACCTTCGATCGCGCTCGTGAAGTCGCGGATGGCCAGCTCGTACTGCCCGGCCACAGTCAGAAGCAGACCTCGCCCGTAATGGGCACGCGCGCCGAGAATGTCGCCGAGAAAATCCTCCTTCGCCGCGGCAATGGCCTTGTTGTAGTCCTCCACCGCGCGAGCGCTGTCGCTCTGGACGCGATACAGATCCCCGCGGCTGGTGAGCGCGTCGATGTCCTTCGGGTCGATTTGAAGCGCCTTGTCGTAGTCCGCCCGCGCGGCGTCGTAGTTCTCCCGGCGCAGTTGCGCAAAGCCGCGGCCGACATAGAACCGCCCCTCATTCGGCTCGAGCTCGATCGCGCGAGAGTAGTCCGAGAGCGCCGCCTCGAACTCCTCCTGCTGCACGTACATATCTCCGCGTCTCGCGTGAGCCGCAGCGAAGCCGGGATGCAGGCGAATGCACTCGGCGGCCGTGGCCAGAGCGCGCGCCCGATCAGGCGCCGTGCCGCTCTTTTCGGCCTCCATCCCGGCCACGAGCAGGTCGTAATCGACCGTGGCCACGCACTGCTCGCGCGTCTTGTCCTGCAGTTGGGCCGAGAGGGAAACGGAGAAGAGGAGGAGAATCGCAAGCTTGTGCATTCATGAGAGATCGCGCAAAGCAGCGCCGGAGTCTGTCAGGCAAATGATTCTCATCGCGCTTCGCGCGTCGAGCGCCTCCGCTCGATCGTCGAATGGATGGAGCCGGCTGCCAAGCGTGGGCAGCCGGCTCCTAACCTTCGAAGCGCGACTACCGTTTCGCCTTCGCCTTCACATCCTTCTTCCCAACCTTCGGGTCCGCGCGATCGACGCTGAGCGCCTTGATCGCGGCGCCGGTCGAGGCGAGGGCGCGTTGCAGATGTTCGTTGATCGACTGTTGCGCGCCGCTGATCCCTTCGGCGAGATGCTTGTCGACCAATTTGTGATCGAGGGCCTTCACCACGCGGGAGAGTTTGCGCTCGTCTTCCGGCAGTTCGCGGGCGATCACGTTCACGACGGACGCGAAAACGGCGCGGCGCAGATCGTTGAGCGGCAGCAGCGAGACGTCTTCGTTCAGACGTTCATCACCTCGCGCGAAGCGGCGCGACTTGAGCACGCCTGCGAGCGCCGGCGCGGCGCCGGTGACGGCCAGCATGTCGTCGACCACTTCCGCCATCACGCCGCGGCCCCACGTGTTCGACACGACTTCTTCGAAGATCGCGCCCAAGCGGACGAGCGGTTCCCATGGGCAGGGGTGCGGCAGCGGAAGCTTGAACTCGCGCACTTCGAAATCGTAGCGCGTCAGCGCGGCGATGATCCACGGCCAGCAATTGCGGCGGCCGATCGGCGCGAGCCAGCGGACTGTGTTCAGCCAGTAGCGCTGAATCTTCAGATACTCCGAGGTCGGCGAGGCGCCGGAGTACAGACCCGTGCGTGCTGCGCTCGTCGTGTCCGCCGTCGCGCCGGTGCCGTTGAGATTGATGTTCACGAAGTGGTGCCACGTCGCGTCGCAAACGATGCGACCGACCGCGGCGGCATCGCCGTCGTACGTCGAGACCGCGCCGAAGCAGCGCGGCGACACCGGCGGCTTCGAAACATCGGTGAGGAAGCGGCCACCCGAGATCGACACGGCCACGATCTGCGGAGCGATGCGTGAACCACCATCCATCGGCCATTCCTCGACCCCGCCGAAGTTTCCGGCTACCGGCGTCGGCGCGAGACATTCACTTTCGTGCGCATGATCGGGGAAGAAGTCGACCGCCCCGGACGGATGGCGCAACACGGGATGCGGACTCCACGTCGACGCGCTGCCCGACGAGCCACCGTTCGAGTAGAAAATCGGAAAGATGCGCTGTGCGAACATGTCGGACTGGTCGTGGAACTGGTAGATCCCATCCACGCCCGGGTTGACGACCGTGTCGAGACGCGAGGTCGACGAGCCGGAGATCGCGTTCCATTCGCGCATCGAGCGCACGCGCGGAATCATCGTTCCCATCCCGGCGCCGAGATTTTCATGGTCGCCGGTGGCGAAGACGCCGCCGCCGTTCTCCATGAACTGCGCAATCACCGTCTGCTCGGCCGCGCTGATCGCATTGAAGGCGGTTTCAAAGCCGAAGAGCCAGATCTGATCGTAGTTCGCGGTCGTGACGGTGTTGTTGAACGTGAAGTTACCGGCGATCGTCACCGGTCCGATTCCGCTGCGATGTCCGGTGGAAACGGTGTGGCCGGCGGCGGTGACGATGCCGACGAATTCGGACAATCCGAATCCACCGGTATCGAAGTCGAGGCTACCATCGGTGACCATCAAGATCCTCTGCGGACACGGCCAGCTTCTGATGACCAGCTCTGCGAGGTGATTTCCCCGGAACAGCATGAGGTCGTTGGGCATAATCGATCTCCCTTTTCGCGATCGGAGTCAGTCCGACCGTGTTCTGGTAGTGTCCCAACGGGCGAGATCGTTACACCCAAGAGCGTGAGACCGTACACCGCGACCAACGTCTTTCAGCAAACTGATAGACACGCAATCTCGACCTGGTTCTGAACTCCTACACCTCGAAGTCGTCACGACGAGCTTCGCCGCCTCACAATTTCAAACTGGAACGTTGACTAGCGACCTTCGTGGACAGCCGCCAGCAACCGCACACGTCCGTCGGTGCGCAGGCGGCGGGCGAGGCGCTGGTCCGCGGTGATCAGGGTGCAGTCCAGCGTCTCGGCCAGTGCGACGTAGGACGCGTCGTAGTACGAGAGTCCGTGATCGGATGCAAGCCGCAACGCCGCATCCGCGGTGTCCTGCGCCGGGACGGCGACCGTCAGCGGGATGGAGTAGAGGTCGCGGAGCGCTTCCGCGGCTTCATCGATCGGAGGCTTGGAGCGGCCGAAGAGGAGGATGTTCGCGACTTCGTAGTAAAGGAGAGCCGGCACAGTAATCGCCACCCTTCCCTCCATGTGATCGACGAGTAGGGCCTTGGCCGCGGAAACGTCCTCCTCCGCAGCATCGGGAATGAGCCACTTGAATGCGACGGAGGCGTCGACCACTAGTCCCGCTTGAAGCGGCATCAGGTCGCTCAGCGACGCCCCCGGTCACGAGCTACCAGCGCATCGGAGGTTGAGATCGGACTGCGGCGCTCCGCCCTGCGGATCAGTCCGGAGAAGGAACTGCGCACCTTTGGATCGTCGATGGGACGAGTCATCCGGCGCGCCTCCGCCAACGCCGCCCGGCGTACAAACGAGCTTCGTGACTCGCCTGCCTTTTGTGCGGCCGCGTCGATCACCTGGAGATCCGTTTCCGGTAGAGAAACAAGCACCTTGGTCATTACGACAGTATATCCGTTGGATATCCACGCCGCAACATGGTTTGAGCGATACGGTCCGCGCACCGCTCCTTCGTGTCGAAGAAGACTGGTGCTCTTCAAGAGGCACCGTCCCGGACGAACCGAAGCTGTTCTTTCGGCGGGACGGTGATTCCTTCTTCGGCGTAACGTCTCCGCTCTTCCTCGCCGGCGTAGTAGCGGAGGTAGATCTCGTTGTCTTCTTCGCTTCCACTGCCAATGGGGCTGAGGTGCCAGGTGGAGTTGGGGTCGTCGCTGAGGATCGTTTCTTCCTTCAGCGCCTCGCCGAGGTACCGGTAGAGCTCACGGTCGCTGAGATGATCGGTGAATTCGATCACGAGACCGATCGCGTTCATCGCCACGATGACCTCCCCTAGCCGGCGATGCACCTCTTCGTCGTCGAGTGTGGCGTCGTCGGGCATTTCGATGCCTCGCTCGCGGAGCACCGTCAAGGGGATGTCGCCGGGCTCCGTTCCGTCGAAAAATGAGTCCAGCCGCTCGAGGTCGGCCATGAAGTCGCGTTCTGTGCGCATGATTCCTCCGCACCGAGGCTCCCTCGGTTGCGCAAGGAATGCAAATTTTCTATTCGGCGTAGAACCCAAGAGAGGTTCATCCCCATCCATCCGCCCAAAACCGCGCCTCGTCGCACAGGCATTGAAGCGACGCTCCGCGCCGCGCACGATCGGGCGGAACTGGAACGAGTATCCTCGAATCTGATGTCCCCAACGACGCTCCCCGCCATCAGCACCGACCTTACGCCTGCGCGCGGGTGGCGGCGGCTGTTCGTCGCTCTGGCGCTGTCCGGGGCGACCGGTTGGCTCCTCGGGCAGGGGTGGCCGGAGGGGATGGCTTCGATCCAGATCCGCGCTGCTGCGATCGGGCTCATCGCCACGCTGGTGTTCTCGATCCTCGAGCATTGGCCGAGGCGGTTGCCGCGATGGATCGCACGGTGGGCGTTGCAGGTCGTCGCCGTCGGCGTGTCCATCCCGGTTTCCACGGTGTCGATCTGGCTCCTCTCCACGAGGCCCGGCGCGCCGCAGTACTGGGACGATCCGGCCCGGTTCGAGGGCTGGATGATGCTGACGTTCTTCTCTCTTCTGGTCGCGCCGTGGACGGCGCTGGCGGCGCTGGTGCGGCAGAAGGAAGCGATGGCGCGGCATCAGGCGCTGGCGTTCGAGCTGGAGCGGAGTGAGCTCGGGCGCCAGGCTCTCGACGCTCGTCTGCAGTTGTTGCAGGCGCAGGTTGCGCCGCATTTTCTTTTCAACACGCTGGCGAATGTTCAGGCTCTGGTCGACGCCGGGTCGCCCCGAGCCTCGGCTGTGCTGCGCAGTCTCACCGACTATCTCCGCGCTGCCGTCCCGCTGCTCCACGAGCCCGCAGCAACTCTCGGCCGCGAGCTCCGTCTGGTCGAGGCTTATCTCGAGCTCATGCACATGCGCATGCCGGACCGCCTCCGCTACGCGCTCGACGTCGATGACTCCACGCTTGCTCTTCGCTGTCCGCCGACGACACTGCTCACGCTTGTCGAGAATGCTGTTCGCCACGGCATCGACCCGAGCGAAGAAGGCGGCTCGATCGATATTCACATCGCGCGGAGCGTCGATCGTTGCGTGATCCGCGTCAGCGACACGGGAGTCGGTTTGCGTCAATCGGATCAGGGCTTGCGCACCGGCCTCTCCACCTTGCGCGAGCGTTTGCATCTGATGTTCGGCGGTGACGCGCAACTCCGAGTCACACCACAGGAACACGGTGGCGTTTGCGCGGAACTGGAGATGCCGGCGCTGGCGGGCACGAGCTGATGAAAGCACGTCCAACCGCACTGATCGCCGACGACGAGCCTCTGCTGCGCGAGGCGCTGGCGCATCAGCTCGCGCAGGCCTGGCCCGAGCTGGAGATCGTGGCTCAGGCGCGCAACGGCCGCGAGGCTGTCAATCTCTTCGAGACGCATCAGCCCAATGTCTGTTTTCTCGACGTACACATGCCCGGGTTGTCCGGAATGGACGCGGCGAGCCACATCGGCCGCCGCGCGCATCTGGTCTTCGTCACGGCGTACGATCATTACGCGGTGCAGGCGTTCGCGCAGGGCGCGCTCGATTACCTCGTCAAACCGGTCGAGCCAACGCGTCTCGAGGAAACGGTAACGCGGCTCAAAGAACGTCTGGAAGCGGCGCGACCCGCGGTGAACACGGAGGCGCTGCTGCAGCAGCTCGCGGCACAACTGGCCGCGCTGCAGGGCACGCCTGCCACGGAACCGCTGCGATGGATTCGTGCGCAGGTGGGACAGACGGTGCGCCTGATCTCCGTCGATGAGATCGAATACGTTCGCTCGGATGCGAAGTACACCGTCATCGCCTGGCGCGCCGCGGATGGGCAACCGGCCGAGGCGGTGGTGCGCATGGCGTTGAAGGAGCTCATCGCGCAGCTCGATCCCAACCAGTTCGCGCAGGTGCATCGTTCGGTCGTGGTGAATCTCCGCGCCATCAGTCACATCCGTCGGCACGACAATGAGACTGCCGAGGTTCATCTCAAGGGTCGCAAGGAAGTGCTGCCCGTCAGCCGCAATTTCCTGCACGTTTTTCGGCAGATGTGAGGCGGGAACGACCGAGGGGCCTCCGGCGGGCCGGCACGGCCGGCAGCGCTTGTGTTGGCCTAGCCTGAACGCACGCCTGTCGCATGAATCGCCCGACTTCGTCACCGCACGTGCTTCGATCAGCGCTGCCGGCCGTGCCGGCCCGCCGGAGGCCTCCCGATCGTTACCCGCTTCTCGTCCGCGGAAAACCGCTGTTCGTCGCAATCGTGTGGGCGAGCTTTCGTGCAGCGCCTATATTCGAGCGTGTAACGACAGGAGATTCGAAAATGACAAGCGAGATGGCGATTCCCTACGTGCTTCGATCCAACAGCGAGCGTTTTGAAGGTGTGCGGCCGATCCACATCTATCTACTGCGAACGCTCTTTCTGCTGATTTTTCTATTCGTCGGATACGACTCGTGGTCCGCCCTCATCAAACACCAAGGAGCGTGGAACCCGATGAGCGCGGCGGCGTTGAGCATGTTCGCGGCGTACTCCCTTTTGTCGATCCTCGGCGTGTTTCAGCCGTTGAAGATGCTTCCGATCGTGCTCTTCGTGATCTTCTACAAATCCATCTGGCTGCTCTTCGTCGCCTACCCCTTGTGGGCGGCCGGCCAACTGGCCGGCTCGCCCGCCGAAGGAATGGCAAGGGTGTTCATTTGGGTTCCGGTGGCGATCGTGGCGGTGCCTTGGAAGTACGTGCTCGAAAAGTACGTGCTGAGTCGGAGATAGAGTCACCGGATGGTCGAGTCTGGGGCGTTCTTCTCTCCCGTCGATTTACACTTCCCCCCGCGTGATCAGGGAAAAAACGGCGTCGTATCGAAGAAGTTCCGTGGCCGGAGGTCGAAGCCGGTCCACATCACCAGCGCCGACCCTTTCCAGAGGCCCATGTCCAGGTGCCCGTCCTCGTCGCGCGGGACGTGGTGCATCGGCGAGGCGTACCAGAGTACGACGTCTCCATTCGTGACCGACTGTCCCGTCACGTACGTTGGCACCTGGTGGTACCGGGTCTCTGTGAAATTGTAGGCGGTGACCCAGAAGTCGTATCGCGAGAATTCCTCGTCCGCCTTGAAGTGGCGCGACGAGCCGGCGCGGACGGGCATCAGGTCGTACTGGATCCTGTTACCGCGCCCGTTCTTGATCACCTCGTCGACCACGGTGACCTCGGTGAACTCGAGCGGGTTCCATTCGAGCTTCCCTTCCACTCCGCCGTTGAACGGATCCATGTAGTCCTTCGCTTCGAGGCTGGCCGGCGGGTCGGGCTCGCGGTGAATCATGGTCATGGCCGTGTCGTTCGGCCATCCGCCGAGGTCGACATCGATGCGCCAGAGCGCATCGTGCATGTGCGCGACGGTTTCGGCGCCGGGATAATTGCGCGACGTCGCGGCGGCGCGGAAGCCGATCGAGCCGTCGTCGCGGAAGCTGTACTGAGTGATGTAGTTGTAGTTCGCCGCGTCGAGCGTCGCCCACAGCACGAGCTCCTCGCCGCGATACACGGCCATATCGTCCTTCCAGAGCGGACCGCGGTCGCGCACTTCGCGGATCACCACGGGCGGATCGCCGAGGAGTTGCCCGCAGCAGCCTGCGTCGGCGGCGGTGGCCGGCACGAGTTGCCAGAAGAAGTTCGGGTCGCTCATGTCGTAAAAGCGGTTCGAGTTGTCGTGGTAGGGCACGAAGATCTCGGCCAGCCGCGCGTCCCACAGGACGCGGATCCATGGGTCGGCGGGATTGCGCTTGAACCACGCGCCGGTGATGTGGAAGCCGACCTTCGTGACGAACGACCACTGAACGAGCCACGCCGTTCTCATCGGTCCGCCCGACGGGAACTCCTGCATCACCTCGTGCGGCGACGAGCCGGGAGGCGGCGTGTGCCGCGGACAGCAGCGTTTCTGCGCGGCGGCGTCGGACGCGGAGAGAAGCACGGCGAAGATAACGAGGGCGAGGGCACGGGCCATGTGCATCGGAGCCTCCTTTACATGTGGTGCGGCGCGGCGGACGTGCGAGTCCCGGCCGTGACGCTGCGGTCGTTCAGGTCGACGCGGACCTGAGGCCCGCTGAGATAGTCGCGGCCGACGCGGAACAGGAGGTCGACGACGCGCCGTCCGAAGATGGGGTCTTCCCGCGAGCGCGTCTGCAGGAGCATCGGCTCGAGGACGACGTTCGGATAGGGGCGAATGATCTCCTGCACGCGCGGATCGGCCAGCGCGATCCGCCGCACTTCCTCCCACTCCTCGGCCGAGAGCGGCGTGATGGCGTTCGCCTCCGTCCGCTGATCGACGACGCGCTGGGCGCTGAGATCGACGAGCGTCGTGATCGTGAGCGCGCCGGCGTAGCGGTAATGCGTCACTCGGGCGAGGCGGCGCTCTGGCGCGTTCTTGTCGCGCAGCATCTCCACGTCGACGAAGTACAGCGGGCCTTCGGCCCGGAGGTTCCGCGCGGTGATCTCGCGCCCGGCCACGTCGGCGGCGAGCTGCGTCTCGGCTGCCGTCAGCGGCAACGTCGGCGGCGGGATCCTCGCGCCAGTGCTGTCGCGACGGTCAAAGGTGGCCGTCCCGGGCGAGATGGGGGTCGTCGGGTCGGCCGGGTAAGGCCCGCTGGATGCGCACCGAACCCCGAGGAGCACGACGAGAGAGACCAGAGCACACGAGGGAAAACGGCGCATGACGGCTCTCCTTTCAGGATGTACGGCAAATATATACGTCCCGATCCTGCCGCGCGCAAGGGAATCGGTGGATCCCATGCACGCAACGCAACCCTACCGGACTCATGCGCACCGGTCACAGTTCCCGCCCAGCTCCGCCCCTAAATTCGCTGGATGAACAAAACGTGGGCTGTCGCTTCGTTGCTGTTTGTGTCCGGTCTGTGTGCGCTCGTTTATCAGACCGTCTGGATGCGCGAGCTTCGTCTCGTTTTCGGCGCGTCGACTCTTGCCGGCGCCGCGGTTCTGGCGATTTTCATGGGAGGGCTGGGCGCTGGCGCGGCGGTGCTCGGGAAGCGATCGGATGCGCATGAGCATCCGATCCGCTTTTACGGCACGCTGGAGATCGGGATTGCGATCTCTGCCGCGCTCACGCCATGGCTGATCGATCTCGTTCGCATCGCGTATGTGGCCTCGGGTGGGTCGATCGTGTTGCGATTCCTGCTCGCCGCGCTCGTGCTGGCGCTGCCGACGTTTCTGATGGGCGGGACGCTTTCCGCGGCAGCGCGCAGCGTCGCGGGTGATTCGGGCCGGCGCAGCGTGGCATTGCTGTACGCGATGAATACTGCAGGCGCCGTGACGGGCGCCGTCGTGGCGGGTTTCATCCTGCTCGAGCGTTACGGCAATCGACGGACGCTGTTCGCTGCGGCCGCGATCAATCTCGCCGTCGGTCTCGTGGCGCGCTTCAGTGGAGCGACAACCATCAGCGCGCCGAAGATTGTTGCGCACGTGAAGCCGGCGGCGCCGCGGCATCTCGTGACCGCGGCCGCGGCGATCACCGGCTTCGTGTTCCTGCTCATGGAATTGGTCTGGTACCGCATGCTCTCGCCGATCCTCGGCGGCACGACTTTCATGTTCGCGCTCGTGCTGGCGATGGCGCTGGCCGGCATCGGCATCGGCGGCGGACTGTACGCGCGTTGGCGCGGTGCCGCGCTGGCGACTTCGGGCGGCCTGGCCATCGCGCTCGCGCTCGAAGCGTTGGCGCTCGGCCTCCCCTACGCCATCGGCGATCGCATCGCGTTGCTTGCGCTCTCACTTCGCGATGTGCCGACCTTCGCTGCGCAGATCGCGGGCTGGTCGATCGTTACCGCGATCGTGGTGCTGCCCGCGGCGATCATCGCCGGCGTGCAGTTCCCACTGCTGATTGCTCTGCTCGGACACGGAAGGGAAGGCGTCGGCCGCGACGTCGGCTCCGCGTACGCATGGAACACCGCCGGCGCAATCGGCGGTTCACTCGCGGGCGGTTTCGCACTCATCCCTTTCCTCGGCGCAACAGGCTGCTGGCGGCTGTGCGTGGCCATGCTCGTGGGCCTGGCAGCGGTCTTCGCGTGGCGCGCGCAGAGGACGTCGCATGTGATGTACGCAACGCTGGCCGGAGGCGCGGCCGTCGTGTCGTTGTTGGCCGCGGGACCGAGCGCGGTCTGGCGTCACTCCGGAATCGGCGCCGGACGCGCACCACAGATGTCGACGGCGGCCGAGTCCCGCGAATGGACGAATTCCGTGCGCCGTACGCTCCTCACGGATGCGGAAGGGCGCGAGAGTAGCATCGCACTGCTGCGCGACGACGATCTCGGCTTGATCGTCAACGGCAAGTCCGACGGTTCCGCGCGGCGCGATGCGGGCACGCAGGTGATGGCGGGGATGATCGCGGCGTTGCTGCATCCGCAGCCGCGCACCGCGATGATCGTCGGCCTCGGCACAGGCACCACTGCCGGCTGGCTCGGCGCGGTTCCGTCGATGCAGCGCGTCGATGTCGTCGAGCTCGAGCCCGCGGTGATTCGCATGGCCCGGCAGTACGCCGCTGTGAATCGCAACGCGCTCGACAATCCTCGGGTCGTTGTTCGTTCCGGAGACGCACGTGAAGCGCTGCTGGTCTCACGCGCGCGCTACGACATCATCTTTTCCGAGCCCTCCAATCCGTATCGCGCGGGTGTGGCTAGTCTGTACACACGCGAGTTCTACGAGGCAGCCGGCGCGCGGCTCGAGCGCGGCGGCATCTTCGCGCAGTGGGTGCAGACCTATTCGATCGACGCGCACACCGCGCACACGATCTACGCGACGCTGACCGCGGTCTTCCCGTACGTCCAGACCTGGACGACGAATCCCGGCGACGTCGTGCTTCTCGCCTCGCGCGAGCCGATCGTGCTCGACGCCGATGCGCTGCGACGGCGTTTGGCGCAGGAACCATTCCGCGGCGCCGCGCACGCAGCGTGGCGCGTCGAGTCGGCCGAGGGAGTGCTCGCGCATTTCATTGCCAACGAGAACGTGGCGTCGGCGTTCAGCAAACAGGCGCGCGAGCTCAACACCGACGATCGCCCGATCATCGAGTTCGGATTCGCGCGATCGCTGGGACGCGACTCGTTCGGAACGACTGACATCCTCACCGCGGCGAAACGCGCTCGCGACGATCGACCGCGCCAGCTCCGCGGCAAGGTCGATTGGGATCTCGTGGCCGCGAACCGGACTTCGATTGCATACCTGCCGTCCGGCGACGCGCGAAACGAATTCGCGCGGATCTACGGATCGTCCGAGTTCGGAAGCGCCGCCGCTGCGTGGCAGGCCGCGCCGTGGACACCGGCCAACTCACGTCAACTGGCCTCGGTCGCGCATGTTCTCGCGCTGGCCGGCGATGAACGTGCCGAGGGATTCGCAAGACAACTCCACGCGTGGCAACCGGTCGAGGCGAATGCCCTCGTCGGCATCCTTCGCTACCGGCAGGAGCGCACCAGCGAAGCGCTCGACCTGATCGCACCGGCATTGATCCGCTATCGCAAAGACCCATGGCCATTGCGCGGAGTGATGGAGTCGACGCTGACCGTCGCCGCCGCCATCGCCGCAGACCCGCAGCACGCACCGCGCATGCTCGATGCGCTCTCCTCCCCGTTCGCCGCGTATCAACTGGAAGAGGTACGCCGTATCGCATACGTCGCGGGCGCGTGGTCCGATGGAAAGTGCAATGCACGGACGATCGGCGCGTTGGCCGCCTTCGAGCCGCACACGCCATGGGTGAAGGAGATCCTGCAGATGCGCGCGCTCTGCTACGAGACGGTGCGCATGGGAGAACTGGCCGTCCGCGCGCGCGCAGAGTTGACGGAGTTCGAGACGGCGGAGGCTGCGGTTTCGGTGCGGTCGGCGAGAGCGGCGTTGCGGTGAGTGGACTTGTGGACGTTGTGGACGTTGTGGACTTGGTGGACGTTGTGGACGAAGCCCACCACCCACCCTGTCCGGTCGTCTGTCCACGCAGTCCACCAAGTCCACTTCGTCCACATCGTCCACTGTCCACTTCGTCCACAAGCTGTAGAAAACAGCGCTCAATTTTCCGCCCGAGGTAGCCTCGGCGTGATGGAACATCTGATCCAACCTCATGGCGGGTACCGAAACCTCAAGAGCTTTCAGGTATCGCAACTCGTGTATGACGTGACGCTGCGTTTCTGCGATCGGTTTATCGATCGACGGAGCCGGACTCATGACCAGATGGTGCAGGCGGCGCGTTCGGGCGTGCAGAACATCGCGGAAGGAAGCCAGGCCTCCGGCACGTCGAAGAAGAGCGAGCTGAAACTCACCAATGTGGCGCGTGCGAGTCTGGAAGAGCTGGCGCTGGACTACGAGGATTCTCTTCGCCAGCGTGAGCTTCCAATCTGGCCGCGAACGGACGCGAGACGCGACGCCCTGATTCGTAGTCGTCCTTCCAGTGCAGACGAAGTCGCCGAATGGGCGCGCCGTGCGATCTCTTCCGCCCCGGCGGCAGAAGTGTCCGCCAACGGGGTGCTGGCGCTCATCGCGGTTGCCAGAGCGCTGCTCGACCGGCAGATCGCCGCGCTCGCGCGCGCGTTCGAGGAGGAGGGCGGGTTTACGGAGCGGTTGTATCGGGTGCGGGCGGCGCGGCGGCGGGGTTAGGTGGTGAACGTGTGGACTTGTGGACGGTGGACGTTGTGGACTTAGTGGACTTAGTGGACGTTGTGGACGAGGCCCACCACCCATCTCTGGCTGGTCGTCTGTCCACCAAGTCCACGACGTCCACCAAGTCCACAACGTCCACCGTCCACAACTTTCACAAGCGATACACTGCCCCCCTCTTGAAACGGGTCTTTCTCTACGGAACGATCGGCGGTGTGCTCATCGCGCTGCTGAAGGTGATCGAGTATCAGCATTTTGTCCGCTCCTACCCCACCGAGGTCTATGGCGGGCTGGTCGCGGTGATCTTTACGGCGGTTGGCGGGTGGCTGGGGTTGCGGTGGAACCGGCAGAAGGAAGTGGTCGTGGTGAGGGAAGTTCGGGTGCGGGAGGGTGGGCCGTTCGCTCTCGATGCGGAGAAGCTGAAGGAGCTCGGGATTACGCCGCGCGAGCATGAGATCCTCGGCCTGATCGCGGGCGGGTTGAGCAATCGCGAGATCGGCGAGAAGCTTTTCGTCTCCGAGAACACGGTCAAGACCCATTCGTCGCGGGTGTTCGAGAAGTTGGGCGTGAACCGCAGGGTTCAGGCGGTGCAGAAGGCCAAGGATCTGCGTCTCATCCCTTGATTTCGCGAGAATCATCCTTTCGTTGACCGGGAATCACCCGAAAGTAGGCCGACAGGCGCGCCGGTGCCCCGCTAACTTGCGACGCGAAACGGGAGGAACACATGAAAAGAATCGTACTCACCTTCGGACTGATTGCCGGCGGCATCCTATCGGCCGTGATGGCCATCTCACTTCCACTCCTCATGAACGGGACCATCGGTTTCGAAAACGGCGAGGTCGTCGGCTATTCGTCGATGCTTCTGTCGTTCCTGGCGATCTTCTTCGGCATCCGTTCGTACCGGGAGAAGAACGGCGGCGGCTCGATCACCTTCGGAAAGGCGTTCAAGGTCGGCATCCTGATCACGCTCATCGCCTGCTCCATGTATGTCATCACATGGGAGATCATCTACTTCAACTTCGCCCCCGACTTTGCGGACAAATACGCTGCGTTCACGATCGACAAGATGCGCGCGGACGGTGCCTCCTCCGCGGAGATCGTGGCCGCGCAGAAGAAGATGGCCGACTTCAAGGAGTGGTACGCGAATCCACTGCTCAACATCGGCATCACGTTCCTGGAAGTCTTCCCGATCGGGCTGATCGTGACGCTGGTCTCCGCCGCGATTCTGCGGAGGAAGCCGGCGGCAGGAATGAATGCACCGGCGGCCGCAACAGTTTCGTAGTCAGCAAGGAGGCGCCCGATGAAACGAGTGACAGGCATTGGCGGCATTTTCTTCAAGGCGCGCGATCCCGAAGCGTTGCGCGACTGGTATCGCAAGCACCTCGGACTGGACATTCAGAGCTGGGGCGGCATGGCCTTCCCTTGGCACGAGCCGGAGAAGCCGGAGCTCAACGGCGTGACGGTCTGGACGATCTTTCCGGCCTCCAGCGACTACTTCAATCTCAGCCCCGCGCCGTTCATGATCAACTACCGGGTGAGCGATCTCGCGGCGCTGCTCGACGTGTTGCGGAGCGAAGGCTGCACGGTCGACGACAAGACCGATACGTCGGAGTTCGGGAAGTTCGGCTGGGTGATGGATCCGGAAGGAAACCGTCTCGAGCTGTGGGAACCCCCGCCGGGACCGATGCCGGGGTAGTTGCTCACTTCATTGATCGCGAGAGCCGCCCCTCACCAACCCGCTCCCCGCCCTTGCGGGGAGCGGGGACTGGCTTTTTGCGATCAGCGCGCTCGTTCGTACTCGAGCAGCGCCGCGCCGGCGGAGTCGCGTAGCGTGAGACGGTCCGCGGCCACTCCGTACTCGGCGACCTTCGGAAGCGCGCCGAGGTAGGCGGTCTCCTGCACGTTCTTCTCCTGTTCGAGACAGGCGCGCTTGGTGGAGGAGGTCATGCCGAATTCGAGCTTCGCGCCGCTGGTCGTATACGTGGAGCTATATTGATTGCAGCCGGCCGATCCCGTCGCGCTCCCCTGCTCGAACTTCAGCGTGATGCTGGAGCCGGCCGCCGGCGCATTCCCGTTCATCGCGGTGAGCTTCCAATCGGTTCCGTCGAGCTCCGGCGCCTTGGCGGTGTCCGCGAGCGGAGCACATCCGGCGAGGACGAGTGTGAGAAGGAAAGTAATCGCGCCAGCATGCTTCATCGCTATTTCTCCACGAGTTTCTTCAGACCGCCGAGCATCATGGACCAGTTCTTCTCCGAATGCTCGCGCGCATTGGTTGAAAGTGAGTCCCGTAGGGCCGGCATCGAAGGGTGCATGAGTGCTCGATGCCGCCCCGACGGGGCTCGTTTTGGTTGCGAATCCGTGTCCCCAGCCTTACGGCATGGGGCTAAAACGATATCGCCCCTAACGGGGCTTCGCGCTCGCGCGGACGCGGCACGCGACGGCGGAGTTTCGGGCAAGATGCACATCGTGAAGTTCGTCGCCGAGAGCATCATCAACGCCAGTCCCGAGCGTGTGTTCGCGTTTCACGAGCTTCCCGACGCACTCGCGCGGCTGACTCCGCGTTGGATCGATGCGCGCGTCATCTCCAATCCGGCCTCGTTGCAGCCGGGATCGCGCGCGGTCATCGACATTGGCGTCGCTCCCCTCTTCCGAATGCGCACCGAAGCCGTACACACGATCTACGAACCGCCGTTTCTGTTCGAGGATCGGCAGGTGAAGGGGCCGTTCCGCAGTTGGACGCACCGCCACATCATCACGCCCGAAGACGCAGGCACGCGTCTCACGGACGCGATCGAGTTCGAGCCGCCGTTCGGGATCCTCGGCCGCTGGCTCGCGCCATTGCTGATTCTTCCGCGCCTGCGCAAGCTCTTCGCTTACCGGCACGAAGTCACGCGCGCCTGGTGTGAATACATCTTCACTTGACAGAGGTCGCGCCGCTCGCGCACCATCCGCGTCGCCGACATGAGTCACTCCACCAGCCTCCGCAGCCGCGCAACACACATTTCGATGTGCATGTGTATCTGCATGTGCATGCGTTGACACGGGTGTGACTCTCTTCTCTCCACCCGCGGCGCAGCCGGCGCGGTGGAGCAGCTCAAACTCATCAGCGTTTGTCTTCCTGCCCATCGCCCGATCCCGGGACGTGGTGGGCTTTTTCATTTCGGCGAATGAAAAACGAAAAAGGAAAACGACATGACGCACATTCTCAAATTCAGTGGTACCTCCGCGCCCGAGTACGACGACTCCGAGATCGGCGAGCGCGCGCCGGTGGAGCTTGTGATTGCCGGCGCGACCGGCAACGTCGGCAGTGCGCTCGTGCGCCAACTGCGCGAGCTGCAACCGCGCGGTGTGGCGCTGCGCATCCTGGCCAACAGCCGCTTCACGAATGACTCGCGTGCGTGCGGCGCGGTCGAGACGGACTGGCCGTCGACGCTGCGCACAGTCGAAGCGGGATCGCTCTTTGTCGATTGCACCGCCAGTACGGACGTTGCCTCACTGTACGAACGACTGCTGTACACCGGCATCGGCGTGGTGACCGCGAACAAGATCGCAGGCTCCGGCGACTCCGATCGCTGGCGGCGGCTGCGCCGGGTCGCGATTCGCCGCACGCTCCCGTTGCGCTACGAAACGACCGCGGGCGCCGCGCTTCCCATCCTCCGCACGGCGCGCGAGCTCGCCGCTTCCGGCGATCGTCTCCTCTCACTCGATGCCGTGCTCTCCGGCACGATCTCGTATCTCCTCGGCCGGCTCCACGACGGCATCGATTTCTCCGCTGCAGTCGCCGAGGCGCAGGCCAAAGGATTGACGGAACCCGATCCGCTGGTCGACCTCTCGGGCGGCGACGTCGCCGCGAAGCTCGTGATCGTGCTGCGCGAGCTCGGCATCGACATCGATCTCGAGGACGTGCGCATCGAGCCACTCGCCGCGAACGCCGACGAGATCTCGTCTGAAGACTCGCTCTGGCACGCACGAGCCCAGCACGCCGCGACCCGGAACAAACGACTGGTCTTCGTCGCGTCGTATGCCGATGGCGTGGCGACCGCACGCGTTCGCGAGATCGAACGCGACGATCCGCTGGCCCGCCTGCGCGCTGGCGAGAACATCGTCATCTTCCGCACGCAACGCTACGACGCAGTCCCGCTCACGATCGCCGGTCCCGGTGCGGGACCGGAAGTCACGGCGGCGGGGATTCTCGCGGAGGTGCTGGATGCGGCGCAGGTGGAGCGATAACCCTATCGAGTTTTGCGGCCGAAAAACCCTCGCGCCACGCGCTCACCTCACGGCTTCATCGCTGCGCGCGTGTGCTCGTCATCGGCACGGGCGCGATGGAGCGGACGTAGCCGACGCGGCCGTCGGCCATCGGTGCGCTGGGGTCGTACACGCGCGAGGGCGTGGCGATGATCCAGGCTTCCAGTTGTTGCGGCGTGAGGTCGGGGCGATCGGAGAGCAGCCGCGCGGCGATGCCGGCGATGATCGGGGCGGCGAACGAGGTGCCGGAGCGGAGGTTGGGGCGGCGGCCGCGGTAGTGATCGGCGGCTGTGATGGTGGCGCTGAAGATCGACTGCGCGGGCGCGAGCACTTCCACGCCGCCGCGACACGAGCCGCTCCAGCTCGTGTTGTCCGCGGTCATGCCGCCCACGGTGATCAGGCCGTCGAACTTCTTGCCGAGGAGCGCGGGGAAGCGGTCGATGACCCCGGAGGTGCCGCAGCCGCCGTCGACGTTGTTCGCGGCCACGACGAAGAGGAAACGCTTGCCGTGAGGATTGGAGCGGCCAGTGGCATCGACGCCGCCGATCATGTCGCGCATTTTCTGTTCGACCGTTGCGTACGCGACCGGATCGATGCTGGTGGTGCTGCTGAGCTTCTCCAGCACCCAGCCGCTGATGTTCACGACGGCCGTGCGCGTGTTCGGCGAAGAGGGATCCCAGGCGTGACGAACGATGGCATCGAGTCCTTCGAGATACGTACGCGTCGTAGCCAGCCCGCGCTCGTTCATGACGCGGATGCTGACCACGAGTGCCAGTGGCGCCACGCCGATGTTGCGGCCGGCGGCGATGGAGGCCACGCTCGTGCCATGCGAAGCCGCGGCTAATTCGTCGAGGCGCTCGAAGCAGGGAGCGACTGATTTGTCGGGACTGCTGCAGCGGGAGCGGCCGATCTCCACCGAGCCGGTGGCGTCGTAGCCGGAAATGACGCGGCTGGCGCTGGGCTCCGTCACAAAGCCGGCAGTCGTGAACTCCCGGTGCGACGCCATCACGCCGGTGTCCATCACATAAATGACGCTGCCGGCGCCGCCGTTCCCGCGATCGACCTGTCCATCGAGGCCCGAGCCGATCTGGTCGATGCGGTCGAGGTGCCACAGGAGCGCGCCGGCGCTGGCATCGCCACACCGTTCGAGTGTCGCCACGGAGTAGAGCCCATCGAGCGAGACCTCGGACTCCGCGCAATGCGTGGAGATGAGATCCGCACGCACCTGCGCTGCGCCTACCGCGAACACGAATACCGCGAACCGCGCCAAGAACCGTGGCAACCGGGGCTCCCTAATTTTTCCGACGTCTGGACCGACGTTTGAAAAAGAATGGGGGAAACCGGAGAGGAAGGCAAGAAAACTTTATTATTCAGAGCGTCGTGAATCATCTCGCTCATCTCTTCCTGGCCGGAGACTCGGCGGAATCGCTGATCGGAAATCTCTCCGGCGACTTCGTGAAGGGGTCGCTCGGCGAGCGCTTTTCGCCGGGCATTCGCGAAGGGATCGCACAGCATCGGAGGATCGATGCGTTCACGGACTCGCACCCGAGCGTGGCTGCATTCCGGCGTGTGCTGACACCCGAGTACGGCCACTACGCGCGCGTGATCGCAGACATGTTCTTCGACCACTTCCTGGCCTGCCGTTTCGAGGAGTACAGCGGCGAATCGCTGGATTTGTTTCTCGAGCGTACGTTCGCCACGATCGATCCACACGCGCATGCGCTCCCCGGCCTGCTCCGCTTTGTGTATCCGCGCATCCGCGACGAGCAATGGCTGCAGTCGTATCGCGACGTGGAAGGAATCCGTTTCGCGCTGATGAACATCTCGCGGCGATTCTCGCGAACGCCGCATCTCGAAAGCGCGGCGCGGCATCTCGTCGATTCGCGCGTCGAGCTGGAGCGCAGATTCGCGGCCTTCATGCCGGATGTGATCGCGTTCGCCCACGGCGGAGTTATCGTTGGACCATGAAAAGCCTTCAAGAGACGCTCGCACCGACCAGCCGCTGTTTCGGATGCGGTCCCGCCAATGACAAAGGTCTGCGCATCCGCAGCTTCGCGTCGCTGGACGCAACGGAGCTGGTTTGCGAGTGGACGCCGGAGCCACACCATCTCGCGTTCGAGGGGGTCGTGAACGGAGGGATCATCGGCTCACTGCTCGACTGCCACAGCAACTGGACGGCAGCGCACCACTTCATGAAGCAACGCGGCGCGGAAGAGATCACGCCGACAGTAACGTCCGACTTTCACATCACGCTCAAGCGAGTCACGCCGATGGACGCGACGCTGCATCTCCGATCGAGCGTAGTCGAGTCGTCCGACGATCGCGCGGTCATCGAGGCCACGATCACTGCCAATGGGAAAATCACGGCCACATGCCGCGGCACGTTCGTGGCGGTGAAGGAAGGTCATCCGGCGTATTACCGCTGGTGATTCGCGCGATGAACCTGCGCATCGCAACCTCGGACGACGAGCGTTGGATCAACGAGCGCTACGCGTCCGTCCATTTTCTGACTTCGGACCTGTCGCGCGATCTCGTGATCGTCGCGGAGATCGACGGCGTTCCCGCGGGAATCGGACGGCTCGTGCCGGCGGGCGAGAACGCTTGTGAGCTCGGCGGAATGCTGGTGTTCGAAGAATTCCGCGGCCGCGGCATCGCGCGCGCCATCATCGAAGAGCTGCTGCGCAACGCGAACGGACGCACGGTCTACTGCATCCCCTTCTCCGAGCTCGAGCCGATCTACCGCGGCGCAGGTTTCGTACGTGTCACTCCTGACGAAACGCTGCCGGCGCATGTCCGCGAAAAACTCGATTGGTGTGCGCGCGAGATCGACCGTGAGGTAGTTCTGATGCAGCTTCCGTCTGCTGCCACGAGGGCGACCCCTCATCCGCCTTCGGCACCTTCTCCCCTCTGCGGAGGGGAGAAGGCTACTTGAATCTCGCGCAATCCAAATTGGGTAGCCTTCTCCCCTCGATGAGGGGAGAAGGTGCCGAAGGCGGATGAGGGGAGTGCTCTCGCGATGAAGGGAATCACCCGTTCGCCTGGAGCTCGAACAGGATCTCGTCGATGGCGTCCGCGGCGCGGTCCAGCGGCAGGATGCACGTTCCGGCGCCGCGATGGCCGCCGCCGCCGTAGCGCGACATCAGCTCGCCCACCGAGGTGTTGCAGGTGCGGTTGAAGATGCTGTGGCCGACGGCGGCCACGACGCTGTCGTGGCGCGGTCCCCAATGCACGCGCAGTGAGACGTTCGCTTCGGGGAACAGTGAGTAGACGAGGAAGCGGTTGCCGGCCGGCAGGTGCTCGATCTCGCGCAGGTCGGTCACGATGACGTTGTTCAACTGGAAGCTGCTACGCGTGAGCAGGCTCTTGAACTCGGTCTGATCGGCGCGGATTCTCTCGATCCGCTCGCGCACGATGGGCTGCGCCAGCACTTCGCTGATGGTCATCGTCTTGAGCGATTCCACGAGGCTGCGGAAGTAATCGTCGAACGATCCCAGGCCAGTGCGGCTGTCGATCGTGTAGCCGAGGAGAATGTAATCGCGTGGACGCTCCACATCGTCCGGCGTCAGCAGCGCGGCATCGAGGCGGTCGGTCTCGTCGATGAGACGCTCCAGCCGCAGCAGTTCGGGATCGCCTGGATCGCGCTCGAGGTAGTACTCGTACACCACGCGCGCCGCCGACGGAGCGAGGCGATGGCGGCCTTTGAATCCTTCCGACGGCCGCTCGTTGCTGTCGGTGAGGAGGTGATGATCGAACCACAGGCCGCAACGAGGATCGTACGGGATGTTGGCCAGAACGTCGTTCGGACCAATCTCGACCGTCTTGTCGGTGATGTCCTGCGGGTGTACGAGAAGGATGTCGTCGATCGACTCCTTCATCGTGATGATCACGGCGCTCGTGAGTCCATCGAGGTCGCCGCGGGTGACGAGACGCATCGCGAACCTCCCGGCGACAATTCTATCAGCGCTTTTTCTTCTTTTTCCCGGGCGCCGCTTCTTTCGCCGGCGCGATGTCCGGCCCGCGGAAGATCCACCACAGCGCGAAGGCGACGGCGTACATCAGCACGAGCCGGTAGAAGTGGTTGAGCACTCCCCACACGTTGCGGTCGAGCTCGCTGTAGTGAACGGTGCTCCACATGCCGAGCTTGGACACATAGATGGCCATGACTTCGACGATCGCTCCGAAGATGTGCGTGACCGCGAGCAGCACCAGCGCGATGAGAAAGCCGCCGATGTTGCGATCGGAGAAGGGCCGCTTCGATACTGCGAAGAGCGCAGTGAGCAACGCAATGTTGAACGTGAGATCGCGGATCGGGATGGCCGGCCGCTTCGATCGCGGATCGAAGTCGGCGCGATCGACGGTCACGAATTTGTCCTCGGCCATGCGCAGGCGCGTCACTTTCGGACTCTCGAACGCGCGCATGACCTTCTCCGCGCCCGCCGCGACGAAACGGTCGTACGACGGCGTGAGAATCACCCACGCGGCCAGTCCCACCAGGAACCCGGCTAGTGCCCTAAGCGCTGTTTGCCACTCGAGCCGGGGCAACGCGTGCGCTCCAAACGAGGAAGAAGCCGATCGCCGCGAGGATGATGACGATCTGCCAGACGGCGGTGTGGAAGAGATCGAAGAGGCGCGGGTGATAGGCGCCGAGGAGGTAGAGCGTGATGATGCGGATGGCGTTGAGGATCTGCACGACGATCGCGCCGAGGATCAGCCCCGCCGCGCGCGCCTTCATCGACGCGGGGAAGGCGCCGATCGAGGCCAGCAGGATCAGCATGGCCTCGACGCCGTTGCAGCCGTTGTTGATGTTCACGCCGAAACGCGAAGAGGTGATCGACGACCCGGCTACCTTGACGTCCTCCCCGATCACGTTGAGAAGCACGCCGGAGCTCCGGGCAATGCCTTCCGTGAATGGAACGATGACTCCATCGTTCACGGGATTCCACGCAATCAGCAAATACGCGGCAATGAGGACGGCGAAAAACTTGACGAGGAAGAGGACCTGAGTACGCTGCATTTGGGCGGCGGATCGTAACACGGGGCGGACGTTGTACAGTGTGGGCCTGAATGAGTACGTCCGAATCGCCGGATGCCGAGCCGGGCGAGTTCGGACCGTTCTACAGACTGCAAAATTTGGCAGACAACGAAGTTGTTGCCAGGACAGGGATGCTCGGTGGCCATCCAGCACGCAACATCGCCGCCGGGCTGTTTCCGAAGGTGAAGGCGTATGAAGGTCATCTGCCGGACGGAAGAGCGGGAATTGAGTTCTACACTCTGGTCGAGCCCGATCCAGGGCGGATTCCAGGATGTCCCGTGTGGAGTGGACCTCGCTCCGGCGTTTCGGCGGCGGAGAGTGATCCGGACATGGTCTTAATCGGGGTTAGAATCGTCAGGAGAGTCGATCGATGAGACGCGCGCGCCCTGATGAATTGAAAGAGGATGCGGTCCCCGCGTTGGTTCTGTCCGTTGATCCGCGCCGCTTGCGAGAGTTGTTTCCGGTTCGATTCTCACGAGTGGAGAGTTTCGCCGAGCCAGAGCCTTCCAAGGGGGCGCTCATCCAGCTCGACAGCGGTTCGTATGCCGTGGTGATGTATGGAACGGAGACTCGGCGCGCAACGATCTCGTTTCCTGCGGCAGGCGACGTACCCCGGGCCTTGAAGGCTCTCCTTCGCGAGACATCGATTCACCGCGATGAAATCGACTGGATCGATGAGTCAGCCATCCGTGCGCTCGATATTCTCGAGCGGACAGCCTGATTCCGTCGAAGCGCGATCAGAACAATCGCCCGATGATCGACGTGACAGCGGTCTCGACACGGAGGATGCGTTCCCCGAGGGCCACGGGCGTGAAGCCGACGCGCTCGAGGGAGGCAATTTCCTGCTCGATGAAGCCTCCCTCGGGGCCGATGGCGAGCGTGACCGCTCGCGCAATGTGGCGCGGACATTCGGTCGCGGCGGTCGGATGTGCGACGAGCGCGAGCGTTTCGCCTGCGATCGTCGGCAGCTCATCCTCGACGAACGAGCGAAAGAACCGGCGAACTTCGATCGACGGCTGCGTCGTGTCGCGTGCCTGCTCCAATCCGAGAATGCGTTGCGCGAGAAGATTCTCCTCGGCGAGTCGCGGCGATTTCCAATAGCTTTTCTCCACGCGCCAGGCATTGATCAGAAAGATCCGCTTCACGCCGAGTGACGTTGCGCCAGCGATGACGCGATTCAGCACCTTGGGCCGCGGCAGAGCGAGGACGAGTGTGAGCGGGATCGGCGCCGGCGGATCCTCACTGAGGGACACGCGCATCTCCAGCGCCTCATCGTCGAGACGCGTGATTTCTCCCGTCCCAATGCGACCTCCCACGACGCCGACGATGAGCGCGTCACCCACCGCGGCGCGATGCACGTGCATGACGTGCTCGCGCCTGCGGCCGGTGAGTAGGACGCGCTCGTGGTCGAGAAAGTCGTCGGGGAAGAGGAGGATGAGGTTCACGCGACGGTAGCGTCTCACAGGCGGCATGCGTGTCGCGAGAGCGCGGCGGCGAGACGCCTCCGAGCCAGCCGGCGAGACGCCGGCGTTCCGCGCCGCCGTTCTGTTGCAAATTGCGAAAAGCGATCAGTCCTCCATCATCCCCAACATCCCCCGCGCGCTTCGCGCCACTTCCTGCGCGGCGGGCGGGTCGTAGTTCGCGAGGACGATGAGCGTGTAGCCGTTGCCGAGCTCGAGGACGGCGTTCGTGCCGGGAGCGCCGCCGGCCCAGCCGACGGTGGGCTCGTCGCCGATGAGCTGATCGAATGCGGCCGGGCTCAGGACATTGCGCGCGGCGCGCGTGAAGCGCTGCAGGTCGAGCACCGTGGAAAAGCCGCCGCCCGCCGAGGAGCCGTGGCCGGGGCTCATGTAGATCGTGCTGCGCAGCGTACCGTCGTCGCCGCGCGTGTAACCGACGGCGCGCTTCGCGACGATGGCGTCGGCGTCGTACGCGCCGGTGTCGTTCATGCCGAGGGGTTCGAAGATTTTCGTGCGCACATACTCGTCGTAGGTCAGACCGCTGAGCTTCTCGATCACCAGGCCGAGGAGCACGTAACCCGCGTTCGAATAGCGATTGTTCGTGCCGGGCTCGAACGCCAGCGGCTTGTTCACAAACAACGGCACGTAATCGCTGAGACGACGCAACCGATCCTTTGGCAGCGCCGCGTAAGTCTCGCCGAAGAAATCGCCGAGACCCGAGGAATGGCGCAGCATCTGTTGGATCGTGATCTTGTCCGCTACGTCGGACGGATAGTCCGGCAGATACGTGCGCAGCGTCTTCGTGAAATCGATCTTCCCTGCATCGCGCAACTGCGTCAGCGCGATCTGTGTGAAGACCTTATTGATCGATCCGATGTTGTACTTCGTGTCGGCGGCGTTCGGGACGTTGAAGTCCTTCTGCGCCATTCCGTACGACTCGAGAAACAGCGTCTTCTCGCCCTTCGCGAGCAGCACCGTGCCGCTGAAGAGATCGCGTTTCACGAGCGCGTCGAGGTACCCGCGCATCTCCGCAATCGCCTCGCCTTCCGTCATGTTCGGCTTCACGGCCGCCTTCGGCCAGTCCTTGGCGAGATCCTCGTCCGGACCGCCGATCCGTATCAGCTTTCTTTGTTGCGCCGCGAGCGACGTCGTGATGAGTAACGCGATGATCAACAACTTGACCTTCATGAATGTCTCCTTGTGGAAGCAAGGTACGAAGAGTCGATGAAGAATTGATGAAGCTCCGCGCGGCGCGCTTTGGAGTGCGGTCAGCTTGCTGCCGCTTTCGGTAGCGCGGCAGATACCGCTCCGGTGCACGCTACCAAAAGCGGCGGCAAGCCGACCGCACTCCAAAGCGCGCCGCGCGGAGCTTCAGAGGCGCACGATGAAGGCGGGGCGTTCGTAGCGGATCGTGCCGCCGTGCAGTTCGACGAGCTGTCGGGCGATGGCCAGGCCGAGGCCGGCGCCGCCGGTGGCGCGGGAACGGGAGGGATCGGCGCGATAGAAGCGGTCGAAGATTCGATCGGCGTGTTCCGCGGGAACGCCGGGACCGTCGTCGGCGACGCGGATCTCGACGCCGCGATTTTCCATCGCGGTGGCGGTGATCTCGATCGTGCTCGTTGCGAAGGCGAGCGCGTTGACGACGAGGTTGCGTACGACCTGCACGAGACGGCGCGCATCAGCGCGAAGGTGCAGATCGGCCGTTACGCGAACCGCGATCGCGATTCCGTCCGCGCCGAGGCCGTTCAGTGCGCGCTCGATGACCTCTGCGATCGCCACCTCGGCGAGATCGAGTTTTAACGCACCTGCATCGGCGAGCGAGAGTTGCTGCAGGTCGTCGACGAGATGCGCGAGCGCCGCGGCGTCTTCCGCGATCGAGGCAATCCATTTCGCATCGGGTTCGATGACGCCGTCCTGCACCGCCTCGATCTGGACGCGGATGCTGGTGAGCGGCGTGCGCAGCTCGTGTGCGACGTCGCTGACCATGCTTCGACGTGCTCTTTCGTTTCGCTCCAGCGCCTCGGCCATGGAGTTGAACGCGCGGCCGAGCTCCGCCACTTCATCGTTGCCGCGCACGTCGACGCGCGCGTCGAGGCGTCCACCAGCGAGAGCGCGCGCTCCCTCCGTCAACGCTTCCACCGGACGGAAGACGCGCCGGAAGATCGTCAGCATCACCATGACGGCCAGCAGCGCCGCTGTGCTGAGCCCTGCCACGAGCCAGCGATCGACACTGACGCGCATCGCGCGCGGTGCGCCTCGCTTCTCTTCGTGCGACGGCAGCAGATGCACTCGGCCCACGCCGCGCAGAACGACCGACATCCCCTGAATGCGCAGCGCCTCGCGCCCGAGCGGTCCGTTGCGCGTCAGCTCCAGGCCGTCGTTCGGCAGCAGGTGCACCCGATACTCTCCCATCTCCGGCGGATAGAAACGGACGACCTTCCCCTCCTCGACGATGAGGCTTCGGAATCCGAACTGCTCGTGGGCGCGGCGCATGGCGTCATCGACATCGCCGGAGCGAAACAACCGCAGCGCGGAGCGCGTCTCGTCCAGCCGTTGCGCGACCAGAAAACGATCGAGCTCGCGCTTCACGGTGACGCTGGAGAAGAGGCCGGACGTTCCTGCCACGGCGGCGATGATGAGCCCCATGGCAATGACCAGGCGCCAGCGGAGGGAGCGGATGATCATCTGGAGAACTTGTAGCCGGCGCCGAAGACCGTGACGATGGCCTTGCCGGCGTCGCCGAGTTTTCTGCGCAGGTTCATGATGTGAACGTCGACCGTGCGGTCGAGTCCGTCGTACTCCTCGCCGAGCGCACGCTCGACGAGCTCCTGCCGCGTGAAGGTGCGGCCTCCGGCGCGCGCGAGTGTGTCGAGAAGTCTGTATTCGGTCGGCGTGACCGCGACGGGCGTCTGACTTACGCGCACTTCGCGCCGCGTGCGATCGAGTGTGATGCCTGCGGCCTCGATGACGTCGTCCTCCGCCGCGCGCCTTAGCACGGCGCGGATGCGCGCCATGAGCTCCCGCGGACTGAACGGCTTGGTCACATAGTCGTCCGCGCCGAGGTCGAGTCCGGCCAGTTTGTCCTCCTCGGTCGATCGCGCCGTGACCATGATGATGGCCGGATTGCCGCTCTCGCGCAGCGCGCGGCAGACGCCAAGACCATCGAGACGCGGCAACATGAGATCGAGCACCACGAGCTGCGGCTCCCGCTCGCGTGCCCGCTCCAACGCTTCCACGCCGTCGGTAGCCAGCGCCACGTCATACCCCTCGCGCTCCAGATACAACGCCACGGTCGCCCGAGTCTTCGGATCGTCCTCGACGAGCAGAATGCGACGGCGCATCGGTGCATCGTAGCCGGAGGTGTGAAGAAGTGATGAAGAGGCGCGGGGAGAGTCTCAAAGTCTCAAAGTCGCAAAGTCTCAAAGAGCGTGGCTGGCTGACCTTTGCGACTTTGAGACTTGGAGACTTTGCGACTCCTCTCTCGCTCCGACTGTTGCGCCGCGCAGCAGGCTGTTATGATCCGCTCAATGGATATCGCGGTTCGAAAAACGGGCGACGTAACGATCGTCGATTTCAAGGGGCGGCTCGCCATCGGCGTGAGCGACTCGATTCTTCCACGGGTGGTCGGCGAGATTCTGGGCGAGGGTGGAACGAAGATCCTTCTCAACCTCTCGGACATGGACTACATCGACAGCAACGGTCTCGGCGAGTTGGTGCAGGTTTACCGCGAGTCGCAGCGCAAGGGCGCGTCGCTCCGGTTGCTGAAGCCGCAGGACCGGGTCACCAAAACGCTCCGCCTGACGAATCTCCTGCCGATGTTCTCGGTGTACGACAGCGAAGCCGAGGCACTCAAGGCCTTCAGCAACTAGCCGGCACGTTTTGGAGTGCGGCAGCCGCAGCTGCCGCTTTTGTATGTTCGTGCGCGGCCCGTGGCATACGAAAGCGGTAGCTGCGGCTACCGCCCTCCAAAATTCTGCGCCAGGCGCAGCAGCTCGATCCGGGAAAGCTCCGTCCCTCGCGCCAATTCCTTCACGAGCTGCGTTGCGGCAGGATCGAGCGATGACATGCGCGCGATCTCTTCGTCATGCGACTCGGCCACGCGATCGACGAGACCGAGCTCCAGCGCCTCGCTCGCGGACAGCACGCGGTTGGCCAGGAAGAGTTGATTCGCGGCCGGGCGCGTGAGCACTTTGCGCCAGCGCGATGTTCCGCCGAAGCCGGTGACGATGCCGATGCGGGCGCCGGGATGGGCGAAGCGCGAGCGCGGCGTGGCCAGGCGAATGTCGAACGCCAGGATGAGATCGAGCGCTCCGCCGAAGCAATCGCCATCGATCGAGGCTACGGTGAGGCACGGCAGGCGCTCGATCGAGGCGAAGACCTCCTGCCCGAGTTGCGCGAATGCGTAGGCATCGGCCGCGGTGAAACGCTGCATCTCCGCCATGTCGGCGCCGGCAGCGAAGAGGCGCGGCTGCGCGGAACGGAAGACCAGCATCGTCGACTCGGCGGGATCGGGAAGAACGTCCCGTAACTCGCGCAACGCGTCGCTGGACAGCAGGTTCATCCCGCCGTCGTCGAATGCGATCTCGGTCCGTTGGCTCGTTCGCGTGACGCGGAAGCGCGGCATCAGCGGATGGAAATTCAGGCGGGGTGGACGGCCGCGCGGATGGCGTTGACCGCGGCCGACGTGGGCGTGCCGGGAAGGAAGATCTCACGGATGCCCATGGCCTTGAGTTTGGGAACGTCCTGCTCAGGGATGATTCCCCCCGCAAAGACGATGATCCCCTCGGCATCTTCTTCTTTCAGGAGCCGCATGATCTCGGGGAACAACACGTTGTGCGCGCCGGAAAGAATCGACAGCCCGATGGCGTCGACGTCTTCCTGCACTGCCGCCGCGACGATCTGTTCCGGCGTTTGACGGAGGCCGGTGTAGATCACTTCCATCCCCGAGTCGCGCAGCGCGCGGGCAATGACTTTCGCACCGCGGTCGTGGCCGTCGAGGCCGGGCTTGGCGATGAGAACGCGAATTTTTCGTTCAGTCATGATGAGGTCTCCTGAGTTAAGCCGTCGCGGAACGTGGAGAGGATCACGATGTCGTGATACATCCCCTCGCGATAGAACTCGCGGCGCAGACGTCCCTCCTGCACGAACCCATGCGTCTCCAGTACGTGCTTGGCGCGATCGTTATAGTCGAAAACGTTGATGCGCAGCTTCTGCAGGTTCATCTCCTCGAACGCAAACCGTACCAGCGTGACGATGGCGTCGGCGCCGAAGCCCTTGTTCCACGCGCTCGGCTCGCCGATGAACAGACCGAACGCAGCCGTGCGCGAAACCCAGTCGATGTCGTGGATAGAAGCGTTGCCGATGTGGGCGCGGTCTTCTTTCCGTTCAATTGCGAAGTGTCGTTCCGAGCCGTCCGGGTGCATGGCCCGCTCCAACCACTCGATCTCGTTCTGGAACGCGATCGGATAGCGCGACTTGAGCGTGCGCACGATGTTCGGATCGTTCATCCACCGATAGCACCGCTCCCCGTCGTCCCTCTGGAACGCCCGCAGGATCACATGCTCCCCGGCAATCATGAAACGGCGGCGGGCCGGTTCATTGTGGTCAGGCGCAAACGCGCGCTCGGTACGGTCGGACATGAGACGGCGCGGATTATAGAGGCTCGAGTCCGAGGGAGTCTCAAAGTCTCTCGGCAAACCGGTGGCCCGCGGCAACTTGCGCATTGGCGACGCCTCCGCAAGACTGCGCGGCGTGACGCGTCTGTGGTGGCTCTTCCCGATTCTTCTCGTGACACGTGTGGCTTTCGCCAACACACCTCCTGCCGCGCCGGTCATTCTCGAGCCGGCGGTGGAACTGCAGGCGCTCAACGGCGCCGACGTGCATATGGTCACGGCGGAGTTTGTAGACGTCGATGGAGACGAGCATCGATGTACGGATTGGGAGATCCGTGAAGGGACGGAATTGGTCTGGTCGGCAACGTGCGTGGAAGCCTCGCTGACGATTCACGTCCATCTTGGCGATGGCGTTTTCTCGGGCACTCACGCCGGCGCGTTCGATGTAGAAACGCGCCTGCGGCTTCGTGTTGAAGCGCGCGATGACCTGCCTCTCTGATTGGACGATTGACAAGGATATGCGTTCGCGGCCCGGTGCGATGGAGATCATCGTTGCCGTCCACTTCATCGCGGCGTATGGTGATGCGCGATCCGTCCTCACAATTCAGCGCTTGCGGGAGGTATCGATTGGTTTCTCCGGAACACGATACGGATGTTCTCATCGCCGGCGCGGGCGTCAAGCCGCCCACGGCATGAAGCGGCTGTTGCTGATCGCGCTGTTGTACTGCCTTGCCGCGTCCTCGGGCGCGCAGCCGAATCGCGCACGCGCGCTCCTGGCCAGTGGCGAGCGTCACGAGAAAGCCGGACGACTCGATGATGCGGCACGCGACTATTTAGCTGCCCGTCTCGAGGCGGAGCGGACGGGCAATCGCACGATCGTCGCGGACGCGTCGGCCGCACTCGGTTTTCTTCGCTACTACCGTGGCGAGATGAATGAAGCGCTCGCCGACCTGCGCCGCGCCTATGACCTTTATGGCGCAATCGGAAAGATCGATGGGCGGCGCCTGGCGCTCTCCAACATCGCACACGTCTATGCGGACGCAAGCGTCGCGCAATACGACCGCGCCATCGAGTACTACCGTCAGATCCTCGCCGAATACGAGGCCGCCGGTGCGGCCGCGAGCGTCGCCGACACGCTCTACAACATCGGCAGCACGTACGCGCAGAAAGGCGATCAGGAATCGGCCCTGGAATGGTTCCGTCGCGCGCTGGCCGCCGAGGAGCAGCTCGGGCGCAGCGGAGAAGTGGCGTTCGTGAAGAGATCGATGGGCGTGGCGTTCGGCAAGCTCGGACGGACGGCGGAAGCGTTGCCGTTGTTCGATGAAGCGCTGGCGGTATTCGTCGAGACGAAAGCCACCGAGGGCGCGATGCAGGTGCGGCAATCGCGAGGCATCGTGCTGCGCAAACTCGGACGCCTCGACGCAGCCATCGCAGACCTCGAGGCCACACGCGACTGGTTTGCAAAAAGCAGGAACACACGCTTCCTCGAAAAATCGCAGGACGAGTTGGCTCTCGCGTATGCGTCTGCACGGCGATGGGACGACGCGTATCGCGCGCGCACCGCGCACGCGGCGCTGGAGCGCGAGCTGGCCGTGAAGCTCCGCGAGGAGAACACGTCGCACCTGCGCGTGCAGTTCGACTCGGAGAAAAAAGAACAGGAGAACCGCGCACTGCTGCGCGAAGCCACCGCGGCCGCGCGCATCCGCCGCCTACAGACCGTCATCCTCCTCGGCGCCGTGGCCATCGCCGTTCTCGCCTACCTCGCCATTCGCCTCCGTACGATCGCCCTCACCGACGAACTGACGCGTCTCCCGTACCGGCGCCGCGTGTTCGCTCTCGCCGGCCGCGAGCTCCAGCGCGCGCGTGCGACAGGCCAGGCATTTTCGATGCTCGCCATCGACATCGACAAATTCAAGGCGATCAACGACAGTTTCGGCCACGCGGCCGGCGATCTCGTCCTGCGACGCGTGGCTCAGGCGTGCAGCGAGTCTCTCCGGACCACGGACTTCTTCGGCCGCATCGGCGGCGAGGAATTCCTGGCCATCCTCCCTGCCACCGGACTGCCCATCGCACAAACCATCGCCGAGCGCCTGCGCTCCGCGGTCGAGGAGCTCAGCTTCGCCGATCTCGATTCCTCTCTCCGCGTCACCATCAGCATTGGCCTCACCGAGTCCGCGACCTCGGACGACGCGCTGACCAAGATTGTGCGGCGAGCGGATGACCTGCTCTATCGCGCCAAGGCCAGCGGCCGAAATCGAGTGGAGATGGCGGCGGCATGAGCAGATGAACAACGGCAGCAATCGTGGCGTCGTGAGCATCTGCGCGGCGCGCATCGTGAGAGCGCGCTGAAATCTCGATGAATTTTCCTTGAAGCGCTCCATGGACTCCCACACCGCGCCGCGGAAAAACTATCCGAGCGAGACCAACTCCAAATGCTCGATCTCCTGCTCGAGAAACTCGCCCGCGATTCTGCGGAAGCGCTCCTCGGCGTCGGTGACGAGGAACTGTCGTCGCGGATCGGCGAGGGTTGCCGATGACCCGAGCGCTTCTTTCACGGTCTGTGCGGTGGTCTCAGCGCTGTCGACGATGTGAACGGCGCCGCCGACGATCTGTTCGATCGTGGCGCGCAGGATCGGATAGTGCGTGCAGCCGAGAACGAGCGTGTCGATGCCGGCGTCGATGAGCGGATCGAGGTAGATCTCCGCGACCTCGCGCGCGACGTGCGTGTTGGCCCAGCCTTCTTCCGCGAGTGGGACGAACAGCGGTGCGGCGGATTCGATGACGTGGATGTCCGGATCGAGCGCGAGAATCGCTTTCGTGTATGCCTTCGAGCGCACGGTTCCCTCGGTGGCAATGACACCGACAACGCCTGACGTCACGGCAACGGCCGCGCGCGCGCCCGGCTCGACGACGCCGATCACCGGAATCGAGAGCTCTTCCTGGAGGATCGGCAGCGCAGCGGCGGTGGCGGTGTTGCAGGCCACCACGAGCATCTTCACGTCGCGGCTCACGAGGAAACGCGCGGCTTCGAGCGCGTAACGAACGATCGTCGATGGGGACTTCGTACCGTACGGCACACGCGCCGAATCGCCGAGGTAGATCAGAGGCTCGCCGGGCAGCGCGCGTGCGATCTCGCGAAAGACCGTGAGACCGCCGACGCCGCTATCGAAAACGCCGATCGACCGGATGGACCGGATTGAGGATTGAGGATTGAGGATTGAGGATGGCTCCGCTGCCAGCACGTCTTTCGTATCCCCGCTTCTCAATCCTCAATCCTCAATTCTCAATCCGGTCCCGCACCTGTGTCCGGGATGAAGCCCGCTCCGGCCTCGCGCTTGATGTTGTACTGCTCGATCTTTTTGTAGAGATTCGAGCGCGGCGTGTCGATGGCTTCGGCGGTCTTCGAGACGTTCCAGCCGTGCTCGCGCAGCTTGGCCACGATGAATGCCTTTTCCGCCTCGTCTTTGAACTCCTGCAGCGTGTTGAGGCGCATGGCCGTGCTGATGATGTCCACCGGCGTGCGGAAAAACTCGGCCGGCAGATCGGTCACTTCGATGGCGTCGGACGGAACCATGATCACCAAACGCTCGATCATGTTGCGCAGCTCGCGCACATTGCCGCGCCATGGCGCATCGCTGAGAGCCTTCAGCGCAGTGGGCTTGAACTCCTTGGGGTGATAGTTGTGCTCTTCCGAGAAGAGTCTGGCGAAGTGCTGCGCCAGCACGGCCACATCTTCGCGACGCTCACGCAATGCAGGCGTGCGGATCGGAATCACGTTCAGCCGATAGAAGAGGTCCTCGCGGAAGCGACCGTTCCGGATCTCTTCTTCCAGATTCTTGTTCGTCGCGGCGATCACGCGTACGTCGACTTTGACGACTGCGGCAGAGCCGACCGGCTCGACGTCACCTTCCTGCAGCACGCGAAGGACCTTGGCTTGCGCGCCGGTGGACATGTCGCCGATCTCATCGAGAAAGATCGTGCCGCCATCGGCAGCGACGAACTTTCCGGTCTGCTTCCGCACGGCGCCGGTGAACGACCCCTTCTCATGGCCGAAGAGCTCCGATTCGATCAGCTCATTCGGAATGGCTGCACAGTTGACCTGGATGAAAGGTTTGTTGGCGCGTGACGAGCGGCGGTGAATCTCGCGCGCCACCAGCTCCTTGCCGGTCCCCGACTCGCCGGCGATCAGTACGGTGGCGCGCGTCGGTGCGGCGCGCTCGATCTGCGACTTCAGATCCGCCATCACGGGCGACTGGCCAACGAGCTGATACTCCTTCTCGGCCTTTTCCTTGAGCTCGGTGTTTTCCTCTTCGAGCGAGCGTTGCCGGACGGCGTTACGCACCGTGAGCAGCAGCTTGTCCCGATTGAGCGGCTTCTCCAGAAAATCGAATGCGCCGCGCTTCGTACACTCGACGGCCGTGTGGACATCCCCGTGACCGGAGACCATCACCACCGGAGTCATGATGCGCTGCTCGCGGAGGTTCTCCAGCACCTCGATGCCATCGAGAATCGGCATCTTGATGTCGAGCAGGATCGCGTCGTACGGAATGCGCGCCGCCTTGTCCAACCCCTCCTGCCCCGAGCGCGCCTCGTCGATCTTGTAACCCTCGTACTCGAGCGTCATCCGGATCGCTTCCCGGATGCCCGTCTCATCATCAATGACCAATATACGAAACGACATTCAGACTCCCGCGGGCTGCATGAGTCCGGCCAGTTTAGCCGAGGTATCCTCGGGGAATGCGATATGAAGAGGTACTGATGACGTTCGCCGAGTTCTTCGAGCGCGAAGGCATCGACTATGCCGTGACGGGAGATCTCGCGCTGAATGCGTACGGTCACGCACGAACACGACCACGGTTCGACTTCATCGTCGATGCTGCGGCGCGCGAGTGTACGTGCGAGTTTGCGAAGGTTTGCGGGTTTCAGGAGTCGCAGAGATCCGTCAACGTCTCGGTTTGCGAGAGAGCTTCGGAGAAGGTTGCGTTCATCTTCGGCACGGTCCGCCCCTCGTTTCCCGGGGTGTACGTCGCGGAGAAATTCATCCCTATCGTCGATCCCACACGACGACTGCCGCTGACGCATGAAGACATCGACGCGCTCGAATCAGCAACGATGAAAGTCGACTTCCAGGCGTGGATGAACTTCACGGGCCCGATGCGACCGCGACGCGGCAACACCGACACCGACAAACCCTTCGAGCTTTGATTTGGAGTGCGGTGGCCGCAGCCGCCGCTTTCGTATGCCCTCGGACCGAGGCCGCCGCCCTTCCAAAGCGATGGCTGCGGCCACCGCACTCCAAATCAACCGGCATACAATCCCGCCCGCATGCAAGTTGAGATCAGCCGTGAACTGAACCTGTCCAAGATCACTCATCTGTTCGTCCTGCTCGCGGAGGGGAAGATCGACGTCGATTTGCCCGAGATGGTGACTAAGGCATTGCGCGAGGCGAAGTTTGAAGGACGCAGCGATGAAGTGTTGACGATCCTGACCGGCTCGCCGCGCAAAGTGACATTGATCGGTTTGGGGAAGCACGAGGCGCTGACCTTGAGAATCGCCCGTGCGGGCATCACTGCTGCCGGCCGGACCGCGAAGAAGCATCGCGACGCGAAGATTGCTCTGCTCTTCCCGTACACGCTCCCGGACATGAGCGCGAACGAGACGGCACTCATCGTCGCCGACGTGCTGGCACAGAGCGACTACAAGTACGACCAGTTCATCACCGTCAAGAAGGATCCGAAGAAGATCGCCATCTCCGCCACGGTGGTCGCGCCGGATGCCGATGCGAAGCGGCTCACGCCCACAGCCCGCGCCATCGCCGCGGCCGTGAAGACCGTACGCGACCTCGGCAATGGTCCGTCGAATGTCGTGACGCCGACCCGTCTCGCCGAGCGCGCCGCCGAGGTCTGCAAAGAGCTGGGCGTGAAATGCATGGTGTACGACAAACGCGAGATCGTGCGGATGAAGATGGGCGGGCTGCTGGCCGTCAACCGCGGATCGAGCGAAGAGCCGCGCTTCGTGGTCATGGAGTACACGCCAAAGAAAGCGAAGACGCACGTCGCGCTGGTCGGCAAGGGCATCACGTTCGACTCCGGCGGCATCTCCATCAAGCCCGCCGAGAAGATGGAAGAGATGAAGTTCGATATGTGCGGCGCGGCGGCCGTCATCGGCATCGTCGAGGCCGCCGCGCGTCTCGCGCTGCCGGTCCGGTTGACGGCGGTATTCGGCGCCACCGACAACCTTCCCAGCGGCAGCGCCTACAAGCCGGGCGAGATCATCTCCATGATGAGCGGCAAGACGGTGGAGATCGTGAACACGGACGCCGAAGGACGCATGGTTCTCGCCGATCTGCTGCATTACGTATCGGAGCGGAAGCCCGATCATGTCATCGACTACGCGACGCTGACCGGCGCGTGCGTGGTGGCGCTCGGGAGCGAAGCGGCGGGTCTGTTCTCCAACAACGACGAGCTGGCCCGGAAGTTGATTCGGTCGGGAGAGCGCGCCGGCGAGCGCCTCTGGAGAATGCCTGCCTGGGACGAATACAAGGATCTGATCCGCAGCGAATGGGCCGACATGAAGAATACGGGCGGGCGCTGGGGTGGAGCCATCACCGCGGCGGTCTTCCTCAAGGAGTTCGTGAATTGTCCTTCCTGGGCACACCTCGACATCGCCGGAACCGCGTACGCGGACTGCGAGACTGCACGCGAGTCGCGCGGCGCAACCGCTGCGGGCGTTCGCGTGACGATCGATTTTCTGCAGTCGCTCTCGCGCTCGTAGGGCTTCTTCTGATCGGCGCTTGCCGAGGGCAGACGACGGCCGCGGCTCCTCCGCCCGCACCGGCGCAGATCGATTTCACGCTCATCGATTCGCCGAGCCTGCAGTTCCTCCCCCGCCACGAGGAGGCGCAGGGCTGGCGTCTCGAGGAGGATCCGCTGGTCGTTCCGGGCGAGCGGCTGGGCTCGTACATGGGCGCGGTGGCCGGCGACTTCACGCGTTACGAGCTCATCGACGTCACGGCTGGAAAATACGCAGCCACCGCCAATCCCGGTTTCGCCACGGTGGAGATTTTCCGCTTCCCCGATTTCGTGAAGGCGTTCGGCGCCTATTCGATGCGGAAGGAATCGGCTCGCCAGTTTCTGCCGATCGTGAACGAAGGCTACGTCAGCAAATACGCCGTCCACGTCTGGCGCGGCCCGTTCTACATTCGCGTCACCGGCGGCGCGCCCGACGCATTCAATGCCCTGGGCGGCCTGGCGTCACTCGTCGCGGAGCGCATGCCGGCCGCGGCTGCCCGGCCTGCCGTCTTTGGCTTCTTCCCGACCGACACGCGCGTGCCGAACAGCGAGCGCTACGCCGCCGATCGCGGTTTCGGTCAGACGCTCCTCGGCAATTCGTTCCAGGCCAGTTTCAACGTCGGCGGCGACATCATGGAAGGACTGATCATCCCCGCGGCGAACAAGGCCAGCGCCGCGAAGATCCTCGACGCCTATCGCGCGCTCTACGTCCGCAACGGGAAGCTGCTCGACCCAATCCAGAATCTCGGCGAGGACAACTTCACCGGCGAAGATCGTTACCTCGGACGCGCCGTCGCTTTCCGCATCGACCGCTTCGTCATCGCCTTCAACGGCTACAAGGACCGGCAGAAACTAATCGAGCTCGCCGCCGCCACCGACGCCCGCATCCTCGGCTCCATCCGCAAGCAGTTGGTGCGCGCCGATGAAGAGGCGTATGCCGCGCCGGCGCCTGTCGCGAATGATCGGCAGCCGTGGGAGAGGCAGAATTGAGGATTGAGGATTGAGGATGCCGAAGCGAAGCAATCCTCAATCCTCAATCCTCAATCCCGTCACCGCTCCCATGTCCCCGACTTCCCCCCCGACTTGCGCACGAGCTGCAACCCATCAATGCTGATCCCCTTCTCCGCGCTCTTGCACATGTCGTAGATCGTCAGGGCGGCCACGGCGCAGGCGGTCATGGCTTCCATCTCGACGCCGGTCTTGCCATCACAGCGGACGATGGCGCGGACTTCGATGGTGCCGGCGGCGACGTCGAGGTCGAAAGTGATGTCGACCGATTCGATGGCCAGCGGGTGCGCGAGCGGAATGAGCGTGGGCGTCTGTTTCGCGGCCAGGACGCCGGCAACTTTGGCGGTGGTGAGCACGTCTCCTTTCGGCAGCGCGCGCTCGACGAGCTTCGTCAGCGTGGCTGGCCGCATGCGGACTGTGGCCGAGGCAACGGCTTCGCGATGGGTGCTCCGCTTCGCGCCGACGTTCACCATGGAGATGCCACCGGTCTCGTCGAGGTGCGAGAAATCCTTGTCAGCCATGTGACTTCACTGCCTCCCACTCCTCGGGTGTATTGACGTTGCGCAGCGGCTCGCCATCAAAGCGCGCACGCAGCTCAGCCTCAGGGATCATCTCCCGATCGGCCACGCCCTGCAAATCGAGCTGACCTCGCGCGATCCGCTCCTCGATGCGCGGCAACAGGCTCGCTTCCCATACGGCGCACAAAGGCTGCGGACGACCATCCCACACCGGTACGCCGCCGCACTCGGAAAGGTGACGCAGCACATCGGCCGTGATCATCGGATAGTCGACCGCCAGCACGAAGCCGCGCTCGAGACCGCTCTGCTGCACATCGCGCAGCGCGCAAGCCACGCCAAAGATCGCGCCGTCATCTTCGTGCGGCTCTTCGTAGATCGTGCGGATCGACGCAGCCTCGCCGCCGAAGCGCTGGACCGCCACGACCTCGTCGAAGAGCGGCGATGCCGCCGCGATGATTCGTTCGAGAAAGAGTTCCGTTTTCGAAATACCCATGCGCCGCGAGCGGCCTCCGATGAGGATGTATGCGTTCATCACGAACCGATACGTTAGCATCGCCGCCGTGGCGGTCAGCGCGATCATTCCTGCGCTCAATGAGGCGACGACGATCGCCGCGGCGATTGTGGCAGCGCGGGAAGCAGGCGCGGCGGAGGTGATCGTCGCGGACGGCGGGAGCACCGACGACACGGTGGCGATCGCCGCGAGATATGGCGCACGCACGATCGTCGGGGAAAGCCTCCGCGCCGCGCAGATCAACCGCGGCCTCGAAGCGGCCGTCCATGAGACCGTCATCGTCGTGCATGCCGATACGCTTTTGCCGGCCGGTGCAGCGGCGGCGGTGGAACAGGCGCTCGACGATGGAGCGGTCTTCGGCGCGTTCCGCGTGCGCTTTCTCGAGGGAGGCGCGCGGCTCGCGTACGTGGCGTTCATGATCAACGCGCGTACACGCATCACCCGCAAACCGTGGGGCGACCAGGCACAGTTCGCGCGACGCGCAACGCTGCTTCGCGTGGGCGGCTATCCCGTCTTTCCGATCATGGAAGACTACGAGTTCGCGCGGCGCATGAAACGCGCCGGACCGATCGCGTTCCTGCCGCTCAGCGTTCGCACGTCGGGACGTAGGTTCCTCGCCAAAGGCGTAATCCGCACTTCGATCCTCAACTGGTGGATCATCGCCTGCTACCACCTCGGCGTTTCGCCGGAGCGATTGGCGCGGTGGTATCGCATGTAGTTTTGGAGTGCGGTGGCCGCAGCCGCCGCTTTTGTATGTTCACGCGCTGCCTTCGACATACGAAAGCGGCAGCTGCGGCTGCCGCACTCCAAAATGAAAAGCTACCCTTCCAGCGTCGCGGTCATCGTGATCTCGGCTTTGAGGAGGCGCGAGATCGGGCAGCCGGCTTTGGCGTTGTTGGCGGCGGTGGTGAAGCCTGCTTCGTCGATGCCGGGAACTTTGGCGGTGACGTCGAGATGAATCTTCGTCACGGTGAAGCCGGCGTCGGTTTTCTCCATCGTCAACGTGGCCGTGGTGTTGATGGCTTCGGGAGCGTGGCCGGCGGTGGTGAGCTGGCCGGAGAGCGCCATCGAGAAGCAGCCGGCATGCGCGGCGGCGATGAGCTCTTCGGGATTGGTTCCGGCGCCGTCCTCGAAGCGGGTGCTGAACGAGTACTGCGTGTCGCGGAGAACGCCGCTGTCGGTGGAGATGCGTCCGTTTCCTTCTTTGAGACTGCCGTTCCAGACGGCTGAGGCTTTGCGATTGATTTTCATGGGCGCAGCATAGCTCACGGTTTGTTCTTCCGCTCCTTCTCGGCGACTCGCTTGGCGTGTCTTGACTGCCCGAGGGAGACGTTGATCGGATTGGTGCGGCCGAGGAACGGGACGTAGGGCTCGGAGCGGACGCCGAACGACTTGCGCACGGCCTGCAGGTAGTCGTGATCGGGAGCGAGCTTGAGCCCTTCCTCGGCGGTGGCGATGGCCTTTCGGCGATTGCCGCCGGCGGCGTAAACGCGGGCGAGATTGGCGTAGTGATCTCCGTTGTAGAACTCGAGCTCGATGGCGCGGCGGCAGAGATCGATGGCCGGCTTCGTCTCTTTCCGCACCAGCGCCAGGCTCAGGCCGAAGTACGAAAGCCCTTTGCCATCCTTCGGCGTGCGGACGGACTTGTCGTAATTTCCATAGACGTCGATGAACAGCGTCAGCGCGCGCAGGAAATCGTCCTCGCGTGCCGCGAGAATCGCTTCGTCGACCAGAGCGGCTTGCCGAACGGCGTTGGAAGAAGCCATCAGATGGTCTCTCTCGCGCGGATCCGATGAACGAATCTGGAGATGCGCTCGCGGTCGACCTCGGACGGATCGACGAAGCGCAGACCGTACTTCGAAAGCGCGCCGGAAAACTCCGCTCGCAGGACCTGCGCCAGAATCTGCAGCGGACGCGGATCGCCGGGAAGATAGAAGTGCAGACGCACCGGCCCGTCCTGCGGCAGCATGCGGTCGACTTCGATGAGCATGCCGGTGGCGGAAATGTTGACGCTGCGGCCGAGGAGAAACTGACCGTTCTTCTCGAGCGAGATCTCGATCTTCGTGATGGTGCGCAGTTGCCGGCGGACCGGAATGCGCGTGAGCCGCTCCACCTTCTCGTCGAGCTCCGGCTTGTGCAGCGGCCGGAAAATGACGTCGTTGCAACCGGCCGAGAGGCAGAGGTCGCCGTGCTCGTTGTTGGTGCGTTCGCACACCAGCAGGAGCGAGATCGGGCGCGTGACCTCGTCGCTGCGGATCTCACGGCAAAACTCCGGCGCCGTCATGTCGAAGAGGTCGTATCCGAAGATGATGAGGTGCGGCCGCTCGGCGCGCGCTTTCTCGAGGCCGTCCGAGCCGGCCAGCGAAGTCATGATCACCATGTCGCGCCGGCGCAGAATCGTTTCCTGGAACAACAGCGCGCCACGCGAGTGGTCGACCAGGAGAATGCGGCCGGGCGCGTTCGAGCTCATGCGACGGAGATCTCCCGCAGCCTGCGGACGGCGCGTTTCAGATCGTCGATCAACATTTCGATGTGCTCCGCCGTGTTCGATTTCCCGAGGCCGAAACGGATCGAGCCCATCGCCGCGGCATCGCTGACACCGATCGCCTGGAGCACCGACGACGGTCCCTTCTCGCCGGAGCTGCAGGCCGAGCCGGAGGACAGCGAGAAGCGCCGCATGTTCAGGATCAACGATTCGGCCTCGATCCGATCGAAACTCAGGTTGAGATTGCCTGGCAATCTTAACTCCCGCGGACCGTTCACAGAAACGCCATCGATCGCGGAGAGCACGCCGTCGCGGAGCGCGTCGCGCAAATGCGCCAGCCGCGCGGCCTCGTCCGTCATCTCGGTGGCTCGTAATTCGAGGGCGGCTGCGAATCCGATGACCGCCGGCACGTTCACGGTTCCGGCGCGCATTCCGCGCTCCTGTCCCCCGCCTGCGATGAGCGGCGGAACGCGCAGTCCGCGTCGGACGAACAACGCGCCGATCCCTTTCGGGCCGTACAACTTGTGCGCGGAGAACGAGGCCAGATCGACGTTGGTCAGATCGAGAGGGATCTTGCCGAGAGCCTGCGTGGCATCGGTGTGGAAGCGAATGCCGCGATCGCTGCAAAGCGCCGCCAGCTCCGCGATCGGCTGGATCGTGCCGATCTCTCCGTTCGCGGCCTCGATCGAGACCAGCGTGGTGTTGGAGCGCAGCGCGGCTTCCAGCGCGGCCGGATGGATGACCCCTTCGCGATCGGGGTGTACGAACGTGACGTCGTGCCGCTTTGCCGGCACGAGGATCGATTTGTGCTCGGTCGCGCCAACCACCAGATGCTGGCCCGGCTGGACGACATTCAGCGCGATGTTGTTCGACTCCGTCGCCCCGGCCGTGAAGTAGATCTCCGCCGGCAACACGCCGAGAAATCGGCCAATGCTCAGCCGCGCATCCGCCACCGCCATCGACGCCTTCCGTCCATGCGCATGCGTGACCGAAGCCGCATTGCCGAAATGCTCCGTGAAGAACGGCAGCATCTTCTCCACGACCCAAGGATCGCAGGGGGTGGTGGCGTGGTGGTCGAGGTAGACCGGTGCTTCTTTGGGCTGCGTCATCGCGAGTAGGAATTGAGAATTGAGAATTGAGAATTGAGAATGGGGGAACCGGGCGAAAACCCTGCCTCTCGCCGCATTCTCAATTCCCAATTCTCAATTCTCAATTCGGTCCCCCTCAGTGTCTCCGCCGTCGCCTTCGCTTCTTCACCGTTCCCTCCACCTCCTCCTGCGCGCGTTTGACGCGCACGGCGAAGGCTTGCCACTGGCGAAAGACATCCACGTAGCGGCCGGAGGAGAGTGCGTAGAGCTCGAGGAGAGACAGCGCGTCGTTGAATGGGTCGCGGTGGACGGCTCGGAACTGCGCGCGGCGATCCGAGGGCGGCTCGAGAAGACGCCAGAACGTTTCGAGCGCCTGCTCCATCTGATGGCGCGTGCCGGCGGGCAGGGAGAGGCGTGCGCAGATCGGCTGGATCAGGTCGCGGATGAAAATGATCACTTCGCCCAGGCGCATGCGCGCCGCGCTATCGCTCTCCGCGTCGGTCCGTGCCTCGATCCCGGCGTGCTCCACGGCTTCATCCGGCGCGCCGCCGCGGCGCTTCTCTTCTTCGCGCTCGATCTCGCCGACCACCCAGGGCAGCACGAGAACCGACAGCAGAACGGCGTCGGAGATCTTCCGTCCCGCCTGCACGGTGCGGTCGAGGACTTCCAGCATTTTCCAGAAATACTGCGCGCGGTCGCCTTTGATGGCGTGATAGATCTCGGGCAGCAGCGGTTCGAGGAGTCCCGTATCCACCATGAGCCGCACCGCACCGCGCGACCAGCCGCGCCGCAGCAGCTCGAGGATTTCCTCGGAGACGCGCGGTGCGGAGGCTTTCAGGATCTCGTTGCGATGCCGGAGAATGCCGTCGTAAGTCGCGGCCTCGATCTCGAATCCGAGGCGCGAGGCAAACTCGATGGCGCGCATCATCCGCACCGGATCTTCGCGGAAACGAAGATCGGGAACGCCGATGACCCGCACCCGCCCCTGCGCGATGTCGTCGAGACCGCCGACGTAATCGATGACCGAGAAATCGGCGATGTTGTAGAACATCGCATTGATCGTGAAATCGCGGCGCCGCGCATCCTGCAGCGGCGAGCCGAACGTGTTGTCGTCCGTGATCAGGAAATCTTCCTCGGCTTCGATCTCCGATTCGGCAACGGGGATTGGCACCGCGCGATCGGGCTCACGGCGGAACGTGGCCACTTCCACGACCTGATCCTGAAAGATGATGTGGACGAGCCGGAAACGCCGTCCGATGATGCGGCTGTTGCGGAAGAGCCGGCGCACGTCGCCGGGATGCGCATCGGTGACGACGTCGAAATCCTTCGGCGTGCGCTCCATCAGCAGATCGCGCACGCTGCCGCCGCAGAGATAGGCGCGATAGCCGCTGCGGTGCAGGCGGTAGAGAACCTTCAGCACATTCTCGGGAATGCTGCGCCGCGAGATCGAGTGATCGCCGCGGTCGATGACGTTCCCGTCGAGCGTCGTGGATGCAGAGTGCGACGTAGCCGTCGCGGCCGTCTCTTCGTTCAGGGCGTGATCCTCATCCGCGCGGTCAATCGGTTCCATACGAACTGACGCCCGGCGTGTAGTGATACTTGCTGTCGATGATGAAGAACGTCCGTTTCCATCGCGTTTTCGTGAAGAAACGCAGCGCGACGTTGCCGAGCTCGCGGACGCGCTCGCCGGCTGAGCTTCCCGGCGGCAGCGGCTGCCAGTCGAACGACCAATAAACCATGAACGCGCGCCCTTTGATCATCGTGCGCGGCACGGTGCCCCAGTACCGCGAATCGCTGGAGTGATCGCGGTTGTCCCCCATGACGAAATACTGCCCTTCCGGAACGCTGAACGTCTGCATCTGATCGCGGAAACGATGCGCCTCCGGCAGAAACTCGCTGCTCGGGTAAACGTGCGCATCGTCGTAGAGGACATACGGCTCGTCGAGCCGCCGGTCATTCACGAACACTTTCTTGTTCTCGATCGAGACCTTCTCGCCCGGCAGTCCGACGACGCGTTTGACGAAATCGATCTCCGGTTGGCGCGGGTAGCGGAAGACGACGATATCGCCGCGCTCGATGTCGCGCAGCGGCGCCAGACCAAAAGCGCCGGGTCCGTAGATGAATTTGTTGACGACGATGTGGTCGCCGATCTTCAGGTTGTCTTCCATCGACCCGCTGGGGATCTTGAAGGCTTGAAAGACGAAGATGCGGGCGAAATTGACGAAGATGAGTGCGATCAGCAGGGCTTCGTAGTATTCACGGCCGGTCGATTTTTTCTGGGATTCAGCGGCTGCTGCCATTCGTGGGGGTGGCCCTCTCGAGCTGCGCGGTAATGTAACCGGCGGCAAACGATTGTACGACAGCGGGTGCGACGGCCACGATGTTGCCCTGACGGCGGTAGCGCCCGCTGCCGAGAACGGGATCGGCAACGATCAACGTAGTCGCGCGCTCGGGCGGCCGGCGATCGTTTGCCGCCGCGCTGCGTGCATCGACGACGAACGTCCGCGAGGGGTCGAGCCAGGCGGTGCCCGCAGCGACGCGCCACAGTTCCTCCCTTGGCCAGTTCTTCGTCACGACCACCGCAGCGCGTGCGCTCGTGAGCAGCGCGGCGCGGGCATCGCTCCAGGCAAATTCGTCCGCGACCCAGACCACCAGGGGAAGCCTCTCCTTCTGCCGAAGATCGCGCGGCAACAGCACGACTGCTCCGGGTGCGAACGACACGACCTCGACCTCGAGCTGTCGTTCGGGAGGAATGGCCATCCGTCGGTCCTCGCCGTCGTACTTCAGCACCTCGACACGATCGGAGGCATCGACCGTCGAGTAAGCGACGGCGTAGCGCTCCGCCGGCGCATCCCAGGCGAGCGCATGGATCGTGGAGCCGGGGAACGGAATGGCGAACTGATACGAGGTCGGGATGTGCAGCGTGCGAACGACATCTCCGCCGGCGGCGCGGATCACGTAACTGATCTTGTTGCCGCGCGGCGCCCACTGCACCGCCACTTCATCGGCCGGATCGCTCGGCATCCAATGCACCGCGCCGCCTTCCGTGGCGATGAGCGCGATGTCGAAACCGCCTTCGCGTTTCGCGGAAAATGCCACTTCGCCGCGCGATTCGGAGAGGTCGAACGAATCGATCGCCGTGAGATTCGCGGCGAGGACAGTGCTCCCATTCAAGAGCGTGGCGCCGGACGCGCCGCTCATGACGCGAATCGGACCGTCGCTCAGGCGAAGCGACACCGGCGCGGCACTCGGCTGGACCTTTCCATCATCCGAGAACGCAACCGAACCGATCCGCGCCGCGGCAGGCACGTTCAACCATTCGCTGGGAATCGGCTGCAGACTCGAGACGCAACCGGCCGCAAGCAGCATTACAGCTGCTGCAGCAGCGACTGCCGGCCGGCGTCCGCGATTCATGTCGATCAGAACGCCTGCGCGTCCGCGACTGTCTTCGGCTCCGTCCTGATCTTTCTGGCGATCGACTTCGCCTGCAGGAAAAGGCCGAGGTAATCGCGGCCTCCGGCTTTGGAATCGGTGCCCGACATGTTGAAGCCGCCGAAGGGATGGACGCCGACGAGGGCGCCGGTGCATTTGCGGTTGAGGTAGAGATTGCCGACGAAGAACTCTTCGCGGGCGCGGTCGAGTTTTTCTTCACTTTCGGTGAAGACGGCGCCGGTGAGCCCGAACTCGGTACCGTTGGCGATGCGGAGCGCATCGTCGAAATCCTTCGCCTTGATGATGGCCAGGACCGGTCCGAAGATCTCTTCCTGCGCGATCGTGGCATTGGGCGCAACGTCCGCGATCACGGTGGGCTCGACGAAGAATCCGTTCTCCGGATTCGTGTTGCCGCCCGCCATGAGACGTCCGCCTTCCTCCGTTCCTTTGTCGATGAAGCTCTTGATGTTCTTCATCGCCTTCTCGTTCACCACCGGTCCGATGGCGTTTTCCAGCGCGGACGGATCGCCCATCTGCAGGCTCTTCGTTTTCTCGACGATCATCGGAACGATGCGGTCATAGATGGCTTCGTCGATGATGGCCCGCGAACAGGCCGAGCATTTCTGGCCCTGAAATCCGAACGCCGATGCCACGACCGCGGTGGCAGCCTCGTCGAGATTCGTCCAGTCGCGATCGACGATGATGGCGTCCTTGCCGCCCATCTCCGCCACCACGCGCTTGATCCACAGTTGGCCTTCGCGATGTTTTGCCGCTTCCTCGACGATGTGCAGCCCCACACCTTTCGAACCGGTGAAGGAGATGAAGCGAACGCGCGGATGCTGCACGAGCGGCTCGCCCACTTCCATGCCGCCGCCGCTGACGAAGTTCACCACGCCCGGCGGCATGCCCGCTTCTTCCAGCAGCGCGAAGAAACGGTACGCGATCCACGGCGCATCGGACGACGGCTTGAGCACGACCGTATTGCCGGTGACGACGGCTGCCGTAGTCATGCCGGCCATAATGGCCAGCGGAAAGTTCCAGGGTGGAATCACGGCGCCGACGCCGAGGGGGATGTAGACGAGATCGTTCTGCTCCGACTCGATGTTCGTGATCGGCTGTTTGCCCGCGTATCGAATGGCCTCGCGCGCGTAGAACTCCAGGAAGTCGATGGCCTCGGCCGTGTCGGCGTCCGCCTCCGACCAGGTCTTGCCGACCTCCAGGATCATCACGGCCGAGAATTCGTGCTTCCGCTGACGGAGCAAGTCCGCCGCCTTCAGCAGCAATCCGGCGCGCGTCTCGACCGGCTGGCGCTTCCAGCTCTCGAACGCGGCCTGCGCCACGTCCATGGCGTGCTCGACGTGATCCTCCGAGCCCTCCTGAAACGTCCCGACCACCTGTTCCTTGCGCGCCGGATTGAGCGACTGGAACGTGGACAGACCGACGACATGCTCACCGCCGATGACGATCGGGTACTCGCGGCCGGCCTCAGCTGTGATTTTGGCCAGTGCGGCAGCGGCAGCCGTCTGAATCTCCGGCTTCGTGAAATCAGTGAGCGGTTCGTTGCGGAACTCGGGCAGACTGGACATCAGGTTTCCTTTCGGGCGCCGGGATTGCTTTCGGAGCCTCAGAGTCGCAGAGTCTTCAGAACAAGGATGCGCATCTTATCCAAATCGTACGCAGCGGCAACCATCGCCGCCCTTCTGTTCGCCACGTCGTGTTCGCGCCGGCTGCCGTGGAGCAACGACATGCCCACGCCGGAAGTGAACCTCGCCTTCACGCTCGAGCGAAATCTGATCGAGCTGCAGACCGTGCGCATCAACAATCGCGAGGGCCGTTTTCTCCTCGGCACGGCCGCGCCGCGCACCGTCATCGATCCCGGCTTCTCGGACTCTCGGACGAACGTCCTGCAGTTGTCCGAGAAAGAGAGCGTGCGTCTCTCCACCTCCAGTCTCGACCTCGGCGGTGTTGCGGATGCCATCATCGGCATCGAGCCATGGCGCTCGCGCGCCATCTCGATCGACTACTACGGCGGGCTGGTCACGTATCAAAAGGACGGCATCGAAACCGGCCACATGAAAGTCTTCCGCTACCACGACGCGCCGATGATCTACGTCAATGTCGACGGACGCAAAGTGGCCGCGATCGTCGATACGACCAGTCCGGACACGATCGTTCTTCCGCGTGGACAGCCCGGCCGCGGCACCGCACACATCACCCTCGGCGACACCGACTTCGGCACCATCGACGTCGGCTACGCCAACATCGCGCGCGCCCGCGTGGGGAATCGGGTCTTGTCGCGATTCCTGGTCACGATCGACTACGGCAAGCAGATGGTCGGCCTGTGGCGCGATCCGCGAATCCCGCTCACTTCTTCACCGCCGCCGCCAGCGCGTCCGCGCTGATGTCGCTGGCATAACCCCAGAAAAGCGCAGTGACCAGGCCGCGCCATGTGCCATCGAACGCCGGGGTCAACGCAATCACGCCGGCGAGCGCGAGGAGCAGCGCAAAGCCAAGTGAGCTGGCCGCCTTGGCGATCGCAATCTCTCGCCACGTCTGCGCACGCGCCACCTCGATCGGATCGTGTCCGCCGATCGTGAGCACCGTGGCTGAGTGCGGACCGAAACGGGAGGGGATGCTCAAGCTGCCACCGACCGTCACGGCGTCCGGCTGTGCGGACGTTCCGCCGAGTATCTTTCCCGCGACGACAAGGACGGCTGCTTCTTCGTAACTGCCTTTGGCAAGTGCTTCTTCGATCTTCTCCTTCACAGGCTGCGGCTTGTCCTTTGCCGCTTCACGAACCGCTTCCTTCATTGCACCGAAGAGCGCTGTCGCGTCGCGAACAGGACCTTCGAGTGTGCTCGCTTGATCCGCTTCGACGGACTCGAGCAGCGCATCGACCGCAGTGGTGATCTTCGTCTGACCGGCGGGCGGAAGGATGGTGGCGACGCGCCTGGCATAGTCGGCGAGTGGCGGCACCAGGCGTTGCTTGATCTCGTACTCGGCCGTGAAAGCGGCGTTGTATGTGTTTTCGAGAATCGCCGCGAGATCCCGGTTCGTCTTTCCGACCGGAATGGCGGCGAGCTGTGCGCCGAGCGCGGTGAAGGCGTCCGTCCACGGCTTGCCGAGCGACGCCGGCATCGGAGGCATGGCTCCGGCACGGTCGGCATTCAGGCGCAACGTGCCCTTCCACGTCGCCGCCGCGTCGTGGACCTCGTCCGTCAGTTTCGTGCGAAGGGCTGCGATGCGCGGTGCGGCCGTTGCGGCATCGCGATCTCTGGCAAGCTGACGGATCTCCGCGAGCTCCGATTCGGCGGCGCTGAGCGGCTGTGCGATCGGCTCCGGAAAACGCGAGGCGCTTTCGATATGCGGAGCGACCGCATCGATCGCTGTGACCACCAGCTCCAAACGTTTCTTCAGATCTTCCAACGCCGCTTTCAGAGCTTCGTTGCCCGCCGTGACTCCCTTCGTCACCTCGGCGGGATCGGGGTTCGCCATCGCACGATCCAGATCGCGCGCAGCGTTTTCGACGTCGCGTTGAAAATCGGCATCCGGCTGTTGTCCGACGGCTGCGTCCAGTTTGGCGCGCAGGTCGTAAGCGGCGATCTTTGCGTTTCCACGCTCGATCCAACGCTTGAGTGCAACGCGCAACAGAAACCCGAGACCCAGGCCGAGGAGAATTGCCGGAAAGATCATCCAGGCGTGGAGGCGCGTGCGAACTTCGAACGGCACAACCACCGGAGTGGCAAGCTCGCGCGCCCTCACCTCGACACTCGTCTTCGCCGTTCCCGTCGGAAAGTCATCGCTCAATGCCAGAATGATCGAGCCGCGCTCTCCTGCTTTGATCGAGGTGGCCGTCGACGAAATGGTGCCGCTGACCGTCGAGCCGTCGCTCCCGATCGCCGACTCGGCCTGCACGACTCTCACTTCGGTCAGGTCTGTGATGCCGGACGTCTCGCTGACGATCAGCGGCGGGACAGTGTTCGCGCAAACAAAAAAGAACTTGCAGATGCGAGTGACGGTCTGCGCCGCAATCGGACGCAGCTCAGTTTTTGGTGCCGTGAGTTGAAGCGTGAACTTCTGCGGCTCCGGCGCCTTCGCGGCGGTGGCCGCCTTCGTTGCGGTGGCAGGCTTCGTTGCGGTCGCAGGCTTCGCAGCGTCAGGCGTTTTCGCTGCGGCAGCGGGCTGCGCTGTGATGCTGATCGTCACGGTGTAAACGAGAGGCCGGAACGTCGCGCATGTAGCCTTGATCGTGATCGCAGGCGTCGTCGCGACGGTGGCGGGCTCGAACGTCGCGGTCATGCACGCGCGCAACCGCGGATCGTGTACTGCGCCGATGGCGACGTCGGCCACCTTCACAGCGAGCGTCTTCGGATCGACGTTCGCCTCGAGAACTACCGGCACCGATACCGCTACGGTCGCCTCGTCGAGCGGTGTGAATGTGTAGGCGTTGCCGAACTCCGGCTTCACATACACCGTCTCCGCCACAGCGTTCACGGACAATACGAGCAGCGCGCACAAAACGAGAAAACGAACGGCCTCACACGATCGCGACATCGGCATCTCCGTAAGCGGTGAATGCAAATCCCAGTGGATTGCCGGCCCGGACGAGATGCCGGCGGAAGTCTGACAACGCCACACCAAGAGTCTTTCCGTTTTTCAGAAGCGCCACGATCAGATCCTCAGCCACGCGGCATGCGAACGGCGAGAAGATCCGGCATTCCGGTCCGACCACTGCCGCGGCACCGGCGGCGGTCAGCGCCAGAGCGTGATCGTTGAGCGTCGACGCATTCATGTTCATGGCATCGCAAGCCATCAAGAGAATGATCGAGTGCGGCTGGTCCCAGTCGGCGGGAGCATTGGCCGCGTAATCGGTGATCTCGTCGGCGGTCAGCCACTGCGGGTTGCCCGGCAGCTTGATGCGCCGGTCTTCATCGAGATGGCCGAGGAACATCATCACAGGCGGCCGATTCTTCCAGAGGATGTCGTCGAAGATGTGTTCGGCCGCGCCGACGATAGTGACCGCTCCTGCGCCGAGCTCGAGTGGTCCATTCAAATCGTCCTTCATCGCCTCGCAGTAACCGTCGTCTTCGCCATCCGCCGCGCGCACTTTCGGTTGTCCCGCCACACTGACGACTTCTCTTCGCACGTCTCCGACGCTCGACGCGAGATGCTCCTCGATCGCGTGCCGGATGCCCCAGAACCCGTTGATGCAGAATGCCTGCGTACCAGCCTTGTGGCCGCAAACAGTGCCGCCCGCAAGACCGCCACAAACCTCCGCCGCCTGTTCATCTTTCGGTAGACCGAAGTCGTAGATGACGCGCCACGGCACGGTGAAGTTGGATGCATATCGCGGAAACTGCAGCGTCTTCCCTTCCAGCCCTGAAATGTCCCTCAACCGCTGCCTCATGCCTTTCGAAGCGCGATTGAACAATGCGTTGCGCAGCTTGCCACCGATGCGCGCGAGCTGCCGGATCGTGGTCTCGAACGCCTGTAGTTGCACGGCATCCAGCGGTACATCGTCCGCCGGAAAGCGCGGCACAGCGCCGTTCACCGACGCGTTCTCGAGCACCTGTCGAAGCTCGATCACCTGTGGATCGACTTCCTGTGCGGTGAGCGTCAGGCTCTCGTTCGCATCTCCGATCTTGATGAAGAGCGAATGTGTTCCTGCCGCGGCGTTGTCGTTGATGCCGATCGACAACGCGCGCGGGCCGAGCGTGTCGAGGTTGGCGAACGCTTTCGACTTCGCGAGATCGAGATCGACGCGCAGCGCGCCCAAATATTCGTTTTCCTCATTCGCGAGCACAGCGTCGAGGCGGAATGACTGCAGGATCTGATTGCCGAGGTAAAGCGCGAATCGCAGTTGCGCGGCATCACCCGCCGGCGGCGCGATGAGGTCGAAGTAGACGGCTTGCGATGCTCCGCGTTTCGGCAATGTGAGCTTATGCTGCGAAGTGCCGCGAACCTCGAAGTCTTTGCCGAAGACGACGACGTCGAGTACCCAATACTCGTGCGGCGTTGGCGGCAACACAAGGTCAGGCACGCTGGTCGGAATCAGATTTCCAGCTGCAGTCCGCCCTACCTGCACGCGGAGCCGATAACGTGCCCCGCGGCGCAACGTGCGATCGGCGCCGACCCACAGCGCCTCCGCCGCCGTTCGCCAACGATCGACGCTCGGAACGTACTCGACGCGCTCGATCCGTGCATCGACGCGACGATGCTCCACGTCGTCCTGTGCGATGGGGATGGCGCCCTCGAGGACATCCCATTGCGCGGCAGGCGCGATGGCACGGGTGAGCGGGATGAGGCCGTGGCTCTCCCGATCGAACTGGAACCTCAAATCGAGAGGCTGTGTGCGCGGCTCATCGCTGATGCCCCGTTCCAGTGCACCGCCGTCGGAGCCCTCCCCAGAAAAGGTGATTCCGAAGTCCCGCAGGACATCGTCGTCGATCGCCAATAGCGCACGCTTCCGCGGCGTACTCGCGCCGATGCTCGTTTCCAGATCGCGGCGTGCCTCGGCTGCAAACGCGTCGCTCATTCTCAACAATTGATTCGTGCGCGCGTCGGCGATGAGAAAGCCGGCATTCGACAATTCAGTGGCCCAGCGATGGAATGGCTCATCGTGAACAATCGAAAGCAGAATCTCATCGACAACGGCGCGCGGATCCATCGCGCCCGAAAGCTGGATGTAAGCAGAATCGCGTATCAGATCCTCCGCTTCGGCGAGACTCTCCGAGCCTGCGTCGAGTGCGATGAGAAGGCGGGGACGGTTCTGCGGTCGCAAACGCGTGATGGCGTCCTCCGCGTCGTCCGCGGTAGCGATGAGGACATCAGGCGCGGACGTTAAGGTCAGATGCATCGGCGTGTCCAGGAACTCGATGGACACCGTCCCTCCCGCCCACGCCGCCGAAACGAAACCATGTTGCTGGAATCGCGAGAGTGCATCCTCCCCGCGTTCGCCGATGACAGTGATGCTCAGAGGCAATTCGAATGGATCCCGGAGACGCGAGGGACGCCACCACGATCGCACTGCCCGCCATCCGCCAGGAAGTGCGGGAAGGAGACGCGACACGATCCCATCAGGCGTATCAACGCGAAATGCGTCCGCGCCGGCGTGCACGAAAATGGGCAGAGGCTCATTCGATCGCGGCAGCGCGAGCGAACGGCTCACAAGCGCTTCCACCGTCTGCTGTCCCGAGACCGCTTCACCGACCCGGAACACGTTCCCGCGATCGTCGCGATACCGCACCACCCGCGGCACCCTCCCCGCGATCCACAGCTCAACCCAACGATCCGGCGCATCGAAACGCATCGATTTACCTCCCGCTACTTCGGAGACGCCGGCACCGATTCAATTCGGATCGACTGCGCCAGTGACGAGTCGCGGCAATGGAATTGGACATGTGGGTGGTGTTCGGGCATTAAAACACACGGCGCGCTTCATAATGCGCGCGTGCACGCCGCCGTCATCGTCCTGGCGCTCCTCGATCTGAACGGGTACGTTGCGACGCGCGGTGTGAATGCGACCGGGCCTGATTCATGGCTGGAGCGAGGTTGGGGTCGACTCGAATCCGGCGGCGATGGCGATGATCTGTTCGGCACCGCGCAACTGGGCGTCGACTGGACGCCCAATCAGCACTTCGATCTGCACGTGAGCGGCGTTGGTCGTCGCGATGCGCTGGGTACCGATGCGGGAATCGTCGAAGCGTATGTCGATGCGCGCGCCTCATTCGGACTCGACGAGCTGCAGGTTCGCGCGGGACAGTTTTTTCTGCCGACGTCGCGCGAGAACAAGAACGAGTTGTGGACATCGCCGTACACGGTCAGTTTCTCGGCGGTCAACAGTTGGATCGGCGAAGAGGTCCGGCCCCTCGGCGTCGACGTGCAGTACCGGCACACGACGTCGCGCGGCCATGCGCTGACCACCGCGGCAACAGCCTTCCGAGGAAATGACTCGATGGGAGCGCTGCTGGGATGGCGCGGATGGTCGATCGGCAATCGCCTTTCCACCTACAACGAAGTGCTGCCGCTGCCTCCCCTGCCCTCGCTCGACACTTCGTTTCCGCTGCAGCGCAAAGATGGGACGAAACCGTTCGGCACCGATCTCGACGGCCGCACCGGCTTCTCGGCGCGCGTGCGCTACTCCGTGCCGCAGCGCGCAAACGTGATCTATACCTATCTCGACAACCGAGGTGACCGTGAGCTGCACCGCGGTGAATACGCGTGGGCGACGAAGTTTCACCTCCTCGGTATCGAGATCGGGGATCCCGATCGTCTCGTGCTCGCATCGGAATACATGCGCGGCTCGACGACCATGGGACGCGGCATCACCTTCGTCGACGCCGGCTTCTACGCCGCATACCTGCTCATCTCCGGCAAGAGCGGCCGCAATCGACTGACCGCGCGCTACGAGCTGTTCAACACGGAGGAGCGCGACTTCTCACCCGCGGAGATCAACGAAGAGAACGGTCGCGCCTGGACGCTCACCTGGATGTTCGACGTCAACGCCCCGCTACGCCTCGCCGCGGAGCTGACGCAGTTCGTTGGCGACCGCGCCGGCACTCCCGATCCCGACGGGCGCAGCGTGACCATCGAAGCGCGTTGGAAGTTTTAGAAAGAGTCGGCGCAGCAGAAAGTTTGCCTCAGCGCGACCGTACGTGCCCAAGGCTAGGCCAACCAGCGCCGCCGGCCGTGCCGGCTATCCGGCCAGAATCACTTTCGGCTTGACCTCGACAGGGCCGCCTTCGCGGAGGACATTCACCACTTCGCCGATGCCGATGAGTTGATCGTGCGGGTTGCCCAGCGCCAGCAGCTCGCCCTTCTGCACGGTCACCGGCGGCACGAGGATCACCGATTGTCCCTGCATCAACTTCCCCTGCTGCGCCCAGTCGATGCGAACGTGGGCGTGCGGCAGGTCGATCTCGGAGAGCGACTGGAAGTGGGGCGGCGTGAGGATCGCCTCGGGTGTCGATTCGGACATGAGATCGAACGGCATGGCCGTGTCGACCTTGAAGTTCCCGATGACCGTGCGGCGGAGATCCCGCAGATGCGCCGGGATGCCGATGGCCTGACCGAGATCGTGAGCGAGGGAGCGAACATACGTGCCCGCCGAGGAACGGACGCGGAAGCGCGCGGTCGAGCCCTGCACCTCCGCGATCGTGAATTCGTAGACCGTCACGCGCTTCGGCTGGAGCTTGACCTCCTGCCCCTTGCGCGCCATTTCATACGCCCGCACGCCATCGACCTTCTTCGCCGAAAACGCCGGCGGCATCTGCTCGATCTCTCCGCGGAACAGCGCCAGATGCGGCTCGAAATCGACGTGCTCGACGCTGACCTCTGACGCCTCGCCGGCAGGCACGCCGGTGGCGTCGTAGGAATCGGTAGCCCAGCCGAACTGGAACGTCCCCTCGTACGTCTTCTCCATCCCCATCAGATACGCCTGCAGGCGCGTGGCCTTGCCAACGCAGAGCACGAGCAGTCCTGTGGCCAGCGGATCGAGAGTGCCGGTGTGACCGGCCTTCTTCACCTTCGCGCGACGGCGGAAGCGATCCACGACATCGTGCGAGGTGATGCCGGATTTCTTGTCGACGAGGAGAACGCCATCTACGCTTTTCTTCGGCTGCATCATGGGGGGCGTAGGATAGTTCACTCTTCGCCGGACGCACACAGCACTTTCAAAGTGAGCGCGTCCGGAGCGGACCCATGAGCGCCGGCGCGAGCGAAGGACTTCGCGCGATCGCTGGACCTGACTCCGGAGTACGTGAGTTGGTTGAGCGCGAACATCCTCGGCGAACCGCTGCATCAGTTCCTGCTCCGGTTAGCCAGTTAAAAATCCCCCTCTGGAGATCGGTTGTTGACCGTATGAGGCGGCGCTTCTGTGCTTCTCTGCCCGCTCGCGCCGTCCGGTTGATGCAACCGCAGAGTCGAATCGTCCTCTCCTGCGCCGTTTTCGCGCTGTTCTGATGATCGAGCACGATTTTCCCGGAACAGTGACTATCCTTCTTGATGACCCTATGTCTGGGCGGAATGCCGTGGTAGACTATGTATGTCCAAACAATTTCCAATTCAGCCGCAGAACAGAGAGGGGTCTTTTATGAAAAGTGTCGAAATCACCGCCACAGGTGTGGTTCTACGCGATCCGCAGCCGCTTGTCGCTGCGGACGCTGGCTTCTTAGCCAGCGCCGGAGGAACGAGCGCCGACTCGTTCTCGATTACGGTCTCTGGCCTCGGACAGCTGACCGGCCTCGCATACACCGTTCCGGCGCACACGTCGGGCACGATCAAGGCGACGCTGCAGACGTCCGCGTTGTCCAGCCAGGACGTTGCCGATCTGAACACGCTCGCGATGGGCATGCTGGCAGCTTCGGAGAAAGAACAGGTCAAGGAGTTCGAAAAAACCTCCGGCAGCGCGAACCTGTCGGTCTGGACGTGGTTCTTTGGCGGCGGCGGCGCGAGCGCATCCTACGAGAAGACGCGCGAGACGATGAGGTCGAAGGGGCTGACGGACGCCCAGGTCACAACGCTGATGGACGCGTTTCTGGAACGCGCAAAAAAGATGTCCACCGTCGAGATCAACTTCTACGTGAACAACACCAACAACGATTACGCCGTCTCCGGCGATCTGTACCTGTATACCGTCTCGGGTTCCATTCAGACGGCAAAAGGCACCGCACAGTACCGCATGCTCGCCGATCAGGCAGCAGCGGGCGGACCGCCTCCGACCGGTGGTGGCGCGTCGTCGGCGGGCACAATCATTCCGCTGTCGTGATCTGACGCATCACTCCCCCCGCGGAAGCCGTCGGATCAACGACGCAGGTGAAGCTGACGACGGCTCGGACGTGAGGGCGCCCTCCGACTAAAGATGTCCGGTTGAGCCGTCGTCAGCACTCGCGCCAGTTTCATATCCTGCCTCTTCCGTGGCGTGAAGTTGCAACTGCGAGATCGGCGATCTTGGATCGCGATCGGATTCACTGTCCACAAGGTGGCAATCAAGGCATGCGGGATGGCATTCACCCGATCAGCGGTCGGGTGAATGCGATGGCACGCCGTGCCGCTCTACCGCTTCGTCACTTTTTGCTGGTGGCGATGCTCTGGAACCGCGCGCGCAGTTTGGGGATCTCGGTGCGGAATCGCTGCTGGTCCAGGCCGTGGGTGCGGCTGTAAGCCTCCCACGCCACTTCCCAGCCCTTCTTGGCGGCCGTCTCGCGGATCTCCGCGGTGCGGCTGATCATCCTCTGAAACTCGTACGTCAGGTCATCCATCGTTGTCGTTCCCTCTCTCTCGTCTGCCGCCAATGTAACACCCGGAGCGGCGCGAAACTCTCGCAACGTTGCGCGAGGGAACGCATGTTTTCCGCCAGTGGCGGCTACCGGAAAACAGTGAAACTCATGTGAGGCAATTCGCGACACCTTTAGCCCTTGATGTCGGAGTCACCGGTATTCTCGACGATTGTCTCGGATTCGGCAATGTCGTCGTCCGACTCTTCGCGCGGTGGAATGACTTCGCGCAGGAGCGTCTCGATGCGCAGCGCGCGCATGGCCGTTTCGTCGTAGCGGAAATCGAGCTCCGGGGTGTAGCGGAGATTGATCCGGCGCGCCAGATGGTGGCGCACCTGGCCGGCTACGCGCCGCAGCTCTTCGACGGTGGCCTTCGTGTCTTCTTCCTTCAGACCGGTCACGAACACGCGGGCGTAATGAAGATCGGGCGCCACTTCGACTTCGCTGATCGAGGACCAGCCCATGTCGAAATCGCGGATGTCGGTGCGCAGGATCTGGACGAGCGCATCGCGCACGTTCTCTCCGACGCGGGAGGTTCGTCTGGTCTTTTTCATAGTCGTTCAGTCCTGCGCGATCAGAGATCCGCTTCTTCGTCGAAATCGAGCTTCTCGCTCGTCCATCCGGCCAGCACGGCGTTGGCGTTCATCTCGACGAAACGCTGGATTGTATCGAGCAATGAGTCTGCCGAGTCGTTGCGATCGGCGATGAATGAGATGGCCAGCCGGGCCCGCTGGTGGAGATCGTGAAAGGCCACTTCATTCGCGGACACGGAAAAACGCCGCCGGAGCTTGTCGCGCAGACTGCGCACCACCATGCGCTTTTCCTTGAGCGACTGCGCGTACTCGATGTGCAGCTCGAACAGCGCAACGGCGACGATCATGACGCGTGTAGGCAGCTCGCAGTAGGCAGTAGGCAGGGGTTGAAGCTCCTGCGAACTGCCTACTGCATACTGCCTACTGAATTCAGGCCAGCGCGGCCGCCAGTTGTTCAATCTTGAAGGCTTCGATCACGTCGCCGACTTTGACGTCCTGGAACTTCTCGATGCCGATGCCGCACTCGAAGCCCTGGCGGACTTCGGCGACGTCGTTCTTGAAGTGGCGCAGCGAGGAGATCTTGCCTTCGAGGATGACCCTGTTGTCGCGCAGCAGGCGGATGCCGGCGGTACGCGGGATGATGCCTTCCGTGACCATGCAGCCGGCAATGGTGCCGACCTTGGGGACCTTGAACGTGTCGCGGACCTGCGCGCGGCCCTGGAAGACTTCCTGGAACTTCGGATCGAGCAGACCGGTCATGGCCAGCTTCATCTCATCGACGAGGTTGTAGATGACCGTGTACATCCGGATGTCGACGCCTTCCTTTTCCGCCAGCTCGGAGGCGTTGCGCTCCGGACGGACGTTGAAGCCGATGACGATGGCGTCGGAGGCGGTGGCCAGCATGACGTCGTTCGTGGAGACCGCGCCGACCGAGGTGTGGATCACGTTGACCTTGACCTCGCTCGTGGAGAGCTTGCGCAGCGTCTCGTTGAGCACTTCCACCGAGCCCTGCACGTCGGCCTTGACGATCAGGTTGAGCTCCTTCACGCCGCCGGTCTGCATGCGCTGGAAGAGCTGGTCGAGCGACATGCGGCCGACCTTCTGCTGCGCGTTCTCGCGGGCCTTCTCCTGACGGAGCTGCCCGATCATGCGCGCCTGCGTATCGTCGTCGACCACGGCGATCGAATCGCCGGCGTTCGGTACGTCTTCGAAGCCCGCCAGCTGCACCGGCGTGGCCGGTCCCGCTTCCGTGATGCGCTTGCCGCGCTCGTCGCTCATCGAGCGGACGCGGCCCCAGGTGGTGCCGGAGAAGAACGGATCGCCGACCTTCAGCGTACCGTCCTGGATCAGAACCGTACCGACCGTGCCGCGGCCCACTTCCTTCCGCGCCTCGAGCACGACGCCCTTGGCCGGCATGTCCGGATTGCACTTCAGATCGAGGATGTCGGCGGTGAGCAGGATCATGTCCAGCAGATCGTCGATGCCCTGCTTCTTGACTGCGGAGACTTCGACGGAGACCACTTCACCGCCCCACTGCTCGACGAGCACGTTGGCGTCGGCCAGCTCGCGGCGGACGCGCTCGACGTTCGCGTTCGGCTTGTCGATCTTGTTGATGGCCACGATCATCGGAACCTTGGCGGCCCGGGCGTGATCGATGGCTTCCTTCGTCTGCGGCATGACACCGTCGTCCGCGGCCACGACCAGGATGACGATGTCCGTCACCTTCGCGCCGCGCGCACGCATCATCGTGAAGGCTTCATGGCCCGGAGTATCGAGGAACACGATCTTCCGGCCCTTCTTCTCGACGTGATAGGCACCGATGTGCTGCGTGATACCGCCGGCCTCGCCCGCCGCCACATCCGTCTCGCGGATTGCATCGAGCAGAGAGGTCTTGCCGTGATCGACGTGACCCATGACGGTGATGACCGGTCCGCGCGGAAACGTTCCGCCGCCGGCCTCGACACGTTCCATCGCTTCCATCTCGATGGCTTCTTCGAACGACACGATCTCCGCGTCGATCTTGAGCTCGCTGGCCACTTCGAGCGCCAGCTCGCCGCCGAGGGGCTGGTTGATGGAGACCATCAACCCTTTCTTCATGAAGAGATGCTTGAGGAGATCGCTGGCCTTGATGTCGAGCTTCTCGGCCAGCTCTTTGACGGTGACGCCTTCAGTGAGCGCGACCTTGCCGGTCGGTTTCTTGAAGTCGAGCACCTTCGCGTGCGGATTGGCCTGCTTGCGGGCGTCGCGGCGCGTCGATGCGCGCTTCGCGCCTTCGCCCTCTTCCTCGAGATCCGGCAAAACAATATCCGGACCGATGTCGTCGTTGATGACCTGCGTTCCGGAGAACGGACCCTTCGTCAGGAGATCCTGATCGAACTCCGCGCCGCGAACCGTTTTCGCGCCGCGCTTGACGGTCTTCTTCTTGTCATGCTCATCGGGCCGCGCATCGTCTTCCTTCTTGCGGCGGATGATGTTCGGACCCGGGATCGACGGCGGAGGCGTCTGCAGAGGCGGACGGCCGCTGCCGGGACGGAATCCAGGACCGCCGCCAGGACCGCGCATGCCGCCGGGACCGGAGGGACGCGCTCCCATCGGACCGCCGGGACGCGAGCCGCCGGGACCACCGGGACCGCTCGGACGTGCGCCGCCGGGACCCATCGGGCGCTGTCCCATCGGACCGCCGGGACCACTCGGACGAGGACCGGAAGGGCTGGACGGACGCGAGCCCATCGGAGCGTTGCTGCCGCCGGGACGTGCGCTCATCGGAGCGCCGGAACCGGACGGACGAGGCGAGGACGGAGTACCGGAAGGACGGCCAGTCGGCACCGTCTGCTGGCCGGCATAATTCGGACGCGGCCCCTGTGGAGCGCGCGCACGCGGACCAGTGGGTCCGATGCTACGACGGTCGGCGGGTGCAGCCGGCGCGTGACGGACAGGATGAGCGTGCGGCGCGGCAGGCGCAGGAGGAGCAACCGGTGCTTCCTGCGGCGGGGCCGCAGCCAGCGCTACGGTTGCTTCAGCGGCCACCGGAATCTCGGCCGGAGCCTCTTTCGCCTTCGGCCTTTCGACCTTCGGCTTCTCGACAACGGGAGTTTCCTTCGCGGCGCGCTCTTCGGCTTCGGCGGCTTCCTGGAACTCGGGGATGATGACGGTGGGAGGCGGTGCTACAGCCGTCTCTTCTTTCGGAGTCTCCACCTTCTTCCGCACAGGCGGCTGGACGATCGGACGCGGCGGGCGGACGACTTCTTTCTTCTTCTCCGCGACCGGCTTGTCCTCACGCATGATGACGCTGCGAGTCCGCGTGACCAGCTTCTTGCCGGTGATAAGCGCCTGGATCACGTCAGGTTCGATCACCTGATTCGCGTCGGTGACTTCGACGCCGAGCGACTGCAGATTGAAGATGACCTCTTTCTCGGTCTTCTTCATCGCCTTCGCTACGTCGCTCACCTTGAATTTCGCTGCCGCCATTCAATCTCCCTTGGGTATATCCGCCTGCTGCGCGATGGACTTACATGCTGACGCTCCGCGCCATCACTCTACGGAAGCTTCGGCCTTCTGCTGGTCCGAGGCTTCCTCTCCGCTCTCTTCGTCATCGGATGCGACTTCATCGGATTCCTCGTCTTCGGATTCATCCGATTCGTCATCCGATTCATCATCGGATTCGTCCGAGTCTTCGTCCGACTCATCCTCATCCGATTCTCCGCCGCCCTCATCGACCTGCTCGTGCTTCCGGCCCAGCTCGATCATCTGCGCGGCCGTCTCGTCGTCGACGCCTTCGATGGCCGTGAGGTCCTCGACGGTGGCGTTGATCACCGAGTCGAGATCGTCGTAGCCGGCATCTTCGAGGAGCTGTGCCCACTCGTCGGGCATGTTCTCGATCTCGCGCACGCTGGTCTGTGCGCGCGACTCCGCCATCGCTTCCTGGAGCATCGCGGAAAGCGCGTCGGCCACTTCGCCCTTCACTTCTTCCTCGGACTTGATGTCGATCTTGGCACTGATGAGCTCAGCGGCCAGACGAACGTTCAGGCCGCGCTTGCCGATGGCCAGCGAGAGCTGATCGTTGTCGACGATGACGTCGAGGTGCGGACGGTGCGTCGGCTCGTCGCTGGTCACACTGACGCGCGTGATCTTGGCCGGGGCCAGCGCGTTCTGCGCGTACGAGACGATGTCGTCGCTCCAGGGAATGATGTCGATCTTTTCGCCGCGCAGCTCGCGGATGATGGACTGCACGCGCGAGCCCTTCATGCCGACGCATGCGCCGACCGGATCAACGTCGCGCTCGCGCGACATCACGGCAATCTTGGCGCGCTCGCCCGGCTCGCGGACGGCGCCCTTGATCACCACTGTGCCGTCGTAAATCTCCGGCACTTCCATTTCGAAAAGCTTGATGAGCAGACGCGGATCGGTGCGCGAGAGGACGACCTGCGGTCCCTTCGGCTGCGTGTGAACGTCGGCGATCACGGCCTTGATGCGGTCGCCCTGCGAGTAGCGCTCGGCGCGCGACTGATGGTGCCGCGGGATGATCCCCTCGGTCTTGCCGTTGAGGTCGATGATCATGTCGCCGCGCTCGAAACGCTTCACGTAGCCGTTCTCGAGCTCGCCCATCTTGTCCTTGAACTCGTTGAACACCTTCTCACGCTCGGCTTCGCGGACCTTCTGATAGAGGACCTGCTTGGCTGACTGCGCGGCGATGCGTCCGAGCTCGTCGGGCGGCTTGGTGAGCGGGATCTTGACTTCGTCTCCCTGCTCGACCTCGGTGTCGATCTTCTGCGCGTCGTACGTGCGGATCTGGGTGTTCTGATCCTTGACCACATCGACGACTTCTTTGGTGATGTGATCGAGACGGATCGTGCCGCCGATCTGTGCTTCCGGATCGACCTTGCGGGCCTGATCCAGCGTCCACTGCGCCTGCGGATCCTCGATCTCGTCCTCGTTCTCGACGATCTCTTTGATCGCGAAAATCTGCACCGCGCCCGCCACTCGGTCGAGCACTGCTTCCAAGGGCTCGCGTGTGCGGTAGTACTTCCGCGCCGCCGTCGAGAGAGCATCTTCCAGCGCCGCGTACACACGATCGACTTCGATCGACTTCTCGTACGCCAGCGCCTTGATGTCCTTATCGTTGAACATCGCGACCTGTTCTTTTGCTGCTGGAGCTTCCTGCGCTTTTCGCCTGGCCATCAAATCTCCACTTCCAATCGAGTTTCCTTGATGTCGGCGAGCGGGATGGTGTAATCCGGGTCTTTCTTCATGACCGGGTCCTTCACCACCACCGTCGTTCCGTCGAATTCCTCGAGCCGCCCCACGATGACGTGCAAGCCTCGGATGGCTTTGCTCGTCTTCACTCGCACCAGACGGCCGATGAACTTCTGATAATCCGACGGCTGATAGAACTTCCGGTCCAGACCCGGCGAGGAGACCTGCAACTCGTACTCGCCCGGAATGGGATCGTCGACGTCGAGCCACGTCGAGACTTGAGCCGACACCAACTGGCAGTCGTCGATGTTCACGCCGCCCTCCTTGTCGATGTCGACGCGCAGCAGGAACGTGCGTCCCTGGCGGCGAAAGTCGATATGGACGAGCTCCAGCCCTTCGGATTCGACAATCCGCCGGATATGTTGCTCGGCCTGATCTGGTAGCCCATTCATATGTCCCTAGAACAAAAAAAGCGGCCGATTGGCCGCTTTCGAAAGAGTGCTGCTCGAAAGCCGTCGAATACTAACACACCAATTTGCGGGCGTTACAACGATGTAACGCTCGCCGAGGATTCCCTCAGCGGCCGGTTACTTCAGTCGACCGCGACGGACAATACCACGGCCGGCTGCAATTTCAATGGGGTCGTCGATTTTTCCAGCAACGGCGAGGAACGTGGCCACTTTCGTAGGACTACGGCTCGAACCTTCCGGCTACAAGCGCGTCCTCCCCTTCCATCACGCTCAACTGTGCGCAGAGCTGAATGAGACGACGACCGTCGCGGCCGGAACGCTCGTACGCCTGACAGAGCAGCTCCGCCTGCGAGCGATCCTCATTCGCCGAGATCGTGAATCCCTCCATCGGCTGTCCGGGATCGTGCGTCCGCTTGAGACGCCAGCGATTGTTCTCGAGCGAGTAGCAGACGTAGCCGGTCTCCCGGGCAATCCGCGACGTCGGAAAAAGCGCGGGGCCAGCGAAGTCTTTGTCGTTGGCCGTGAGCTGACCGCCGAAGCGGAAGATCGGCATTCGTGTGACATCGTGCTCGGGGAGCACGCCGCGGGCATTGAGTTTCTGTTCTTCGAGCGCGCGGATGATGAACCCGCAGATCAGTCCCTTCAGGCGGCTCTTCGTCTCGATGGTCAGACCCTCGAACTCGAGACCGGAGTGATACACCGTCATCCCGTTCGCGCCCGCGGAGAAACGCTCCAGCCGGGAGCGGACGATGCGGCAATCGATGGCGATGGGCGTATCGCCCCAGCGGAAGACCAGTTGTGAATAGGCGCCGGCGATGAGCGGAACGTCGTGCTCCACCCGTCCGCCCATGACACTGAGATCGACGAGGACGACCTGCGCCGCTCCCAGGCGGGCGATCAGCGGCTGTGCGAGATGGACGCGCTCGACGCGGCGCGTTCGGGGTGAATCCATGACTGCGGCGAGTCTAACCGAGTTGAAACGTTTACTTAATGCCTGCCGGTAGACAAAGGGCAACGGGCGATGAACAAAAAAGCCGCGCCTTGCGGCGCGGCTTTTCGGAATCAATTCTTCGTATGAGCTTATTTGCGAACCGCACGACGCACCGGCGGCTTGCCGGCGCTGGTCGGATAGATGACCAGAATCGCTTCGGTGGTGAGCTCTTTCAGGTACTGGCTCTCCAGCGTCGTGGCGTCGCCCGAGACGTTGTCGAGCACCGAGCCGTAGGCCAGGAATGCCGGGCAGCCCAGATCGCAGGTCGAGGGAACGCCGGACGGATTCGGCGTCGAGCTGATCTGCTCAGCAACGACGAAGTAGTTGTCGTTGAACGGAGCCGTGGGGAAGAGCGCGGGGATGTTGGACTGGATGTTCTTGAGCGGCGACAGGGTGATCACCGTCTCGGCGACCTTGTCTTCCGTACGCACGCGGCCGCGGTACAGCGTCAGCCGGATGTTGGTCGTCGAATACTGCGAGGCATTCACGAGACCGATGTTCGAGCGGAAGCCCGTGCCCGAGTTGGCGGTGTGCGTGATGCCGGTGATGAAGACTTCGTCGAGTCCCGCTGAAGCCTGGAGCATGCTCACGAAGTGGTACCAGGGAATGCCCGAGAAGAGCTGGCCGGTCGTGCCTTTGAGGCTCGGGCCGTCCGCGGTCTTGTACGAGTAGATGCGGCTCTCGGCGCTGATGGAGCGATAGTTGTCGACGTTGCCCTCGTCGTCGCCGCCGCAGTCCGTGCCCTGGTTGCAGCCGTTGAGGATCAGCAGGCCGAACCCGCTCTGCAGGTTCAGCGCGCTCAGGAAGAAGTCCTTGAACTCTTTCCGCTCGAACGGTGCGAGCGTGATGACGTCCTTGAACTCCTGACCGATCGAATTCGGATCGGCGGGATTCGTGTCGGCGTTGATCGGCTGATAGATGACCGAGATCACCACCGTATCGGCAGTCAGGTTGGCCAGCTGGACGTCCGAGATGAAGGTGTTGCCGGCGCCGGAGGTCTGCACGATGCGTCCCGCCGTCGGAATGTAAACCTGGTCCGCTGCGCGGAAGTTACTCGCGTATGCCCCGGCCGCACACATCGTCAGGGCCGTCGCGATGAGAAATTTCTTCATGAACATGTTCTCCCTATTTACATCCTGATTTGGTCTGACTACCGATACATCGGGATATGCTGCGCGAGCATTCTAAACGAACTCCAGCCGTTGCGACATCTTCCGTTCCTATCCTATACGACACTCCTCGCCATTTCGTCACTCGTATACTCCCGCTCGTGAGTGAAACCCCTGAGCCGCTCCGAGCGCTGACCGGTGAACAGCATCGCGGGATGCGTCTCGATCGCGCTCTCAGCGAGCTCTTCCCTCTTCAATCGCGTAATTTCCTGGCCAAACTCATCACCGCCGGAAAAGTTTCTGTCGACGGCGCCGTCGCGCTGAAGCCTTCGCAACGTCTCGAGAGCGGGCAGAACGTGACGGTGGACGTGCCTCCGGCCGCACCGTCGTCGATGGTCTCGCAGGATCTTCCTCTCGCGATTCTCCACCAGGATGAGGATGTGGTCGTGATCGACAAGCCCGCGGGACTGGTCGTGCATCCCGCCGCAGGCCATCCCGACCACACGCTCGTCAATGCGCTGCTCCATCACGTGCTCGATCTGAGCGGCATCGGCGGCGAGTTGCGCCCCGGCATCATTCACCGCCTCGACAAGGACACCAGCGGCGTGATGCTGATCGCGAAACACGACGACGCGCATCGCAAGCTCACCTCCGCCTGGAACACCGACGCCGTCCGCAAAGAGTATGTGGCGCTGGTCTACGGAACGCCCGGCGCCGATCGCGGTACCGTCGACGCGCCCATCGGCCGAGATCCGCGCGATCGCAAACGGATGGCCGTCGTCGCCGAAGGCCGGCGCGCCGTGACCGACTATGAAGTCGCCGAGCGCCTGCGTTACGCGTCGCTCCTGCGCTGCCGCCTGCACTCCGGCCGCACGCATCAGATCCGCGTCCACATGAAGCACCTCGGGCATCCGATCGTCGGCGATCCCGTCTACTCAGGTCCCCAATGGCGAGGCATCCCCGACAAGAAGATCCAGCGCGCGCTCGCTTCCCTCGAGCGCCAGGCGCTGCACGCCATCCGCATCACCTTCCCGCACCCGCGCGACGGAAGAGTCATGGTCGTGGAAGCACCGCTCCCCGCGGACATGCGCGAGTTGATCGAGTTGCTGCGAACGTAGCCGCGCGAGTCCCGTGTCAGCGCGAGCGTCGCGGCGATCGGGGAGTCGCAAAGTCTCAAAGTCGCAGAGTCTCAAAGATGCACTTGCCGAAAACCTCTTTGAGACTTTCGACTTTGAGACTCTGCGACTCCCCGCGGGTCTTCGTCCTACAACAGAATCCCCGCGATCACCGCCGTCAGGAAGTTCGCGAGCGTGCCCGCGATCATGGCGCGCAATCCGAGTCGCGCCAGATCTCCGCGCCGCGATGGCGCGAGCGATCCGATGCCGCCGATCTGGATGGCGATCGAGGAAAAGTTCGCGAAGCCGCACAGCGCATACGTCGTGATGATGAGGCTGCGTGGATCGAGCGCGTCGCGAACGGCAGGCTCACCGAGCTTCACGAACGCCACGAACTCGTTGAGCACCATGCGCGTACCGAGCAGATTGCCGACCGCAAGGCTGTCTTTCCACGAGACGCCCATCGCCCAGGCAACTGGACGGAAGATCCAGCCGAAGACGATATCGAGACTGGCCGGGAACCAGGACGCCACGCTGTGAACATAACCGAACATCCCGTTCACCATCGCAACGAGCGCGATGAACGCGATCAGCATTCCTGCCACATTCAGCGAGAGATGCAAGCCTTCGATCGCGCCGCGGCCCGCGGCATCGATGACGTTCACGTCCTGCTTCTCCACTTCGACTTCGACGTCGCCGCCGGTCTCCGTCGGTTCCGTCTCCGGCACGATCATCTTGGCCATCATGATTGCGCCCGGCGCGGTCATGATCACCGCGGTCAGAAGGTGGATGACGTCCACCTTGGCCACCAGAACATACGCGGCCATGATGCCGCCGGAGATGTGCGCCATGCCGGCCGTCATGATGGTCATGAGCTCGGACATGGTCATCTTCGGCAGGAACGGCCGGATCGTCAGCGGCGCTTCCGTCTGTCCCATGAAGATCGACGCAGCCACCGAGGTCGACTCGGCGCCCGACGCGCCCATAAAGCGCGACATGAGCTTGGCGAAGAAGCGCACCACCACCTGCATCACGCCGATGTAGTAGAGGATGGCAAAGATCGAGGCGATGAAGATGATCGTCGGCAGCACTTGCGTCGCGAAGATGAAGCCGACCTTACTGTTGCCCGCGCCGAGGTCACCGAACACGAAGGTCGAGCCATCCTGCGAATAGCCGATCAGCTTGTTGACGACGCCCTTCATGCTCTCGAAGAGAAACGCCAACAGATTGAACGTGAGGAACAGATAGAGCGAGGCCACGCCGAACGCCATCCAGAGCGCGCGCCGCACCGAATCGCTCACACGCCGCGTCAGAAGTCCCAGCACGATCGCCAGACCGACGAACACCAGCGCCGCGCCGTATCGCTCCAGCGGCAGCGCGATCCCAGCCAGCGCATCGGCGATGGCCGTTCCTTTCAGAACGCAGATCGCGATCACGATCTGCAGCAACAGTCCCCACACCACCGGCCGCCACTTGATGGCCTTCCTGTTCGAAGACATCAGGTACGCAATCAGGAGGATGGCAAAGAAACCAATCAGCCCGGTAAATCGGCCCATCTCACTCTCCGCACATGTCGTTGGGGAACCGTGCGCAACGTTATGAAGGAGGTGAGGCGCGCTGTCAACGGAGAAACTAGTCGGCCGTCGGCGGTCGGCGGTCGGCAGTAGAGAAATCACCGAACTGCATTTCGCGGTGGGTGGCGGTCTACTGCCGAC
>JALYJW010000015.1 GCA_030775085.1 Acidobacteriota bacterium
GCAGTAGGCCGCCACCCACCGCGTCGTGCCTCTGCTACTGCCGACCGCCGACTGCCGACCGCCGACTCTTCTATACAATGCCGCCGCATTCACGCTGAGGAGCACGATCAAATGGCCGAACTTCCCGGAATCGAGCGCGAGACTCTCGAGGTCGACGTCGTCATCGTGGGCGCGGGGCCCGCGGGACTCGCTGCTGCGTACAAGCTCGCGGACCTGATTCGCGTTCATAACGAATCACAAAGCGAGAAGAAACTCGAAGGGATCTCCATCGCCGTCCTCGAAAAGGGCAAGGAGATCGGCTCGCACGGGATCTCGGGCGCGGTCATGGATCCGCGCGGCATCGCCGAGCTGATGCCGGACTGGCTCGAGCGCGGCTGCCCGGTCGAGGCGCCGGTGGCCGGCGATGAGTTCTGGTATCTCACCGAGAAGTCGCGGCCGGTGCGTCTCTCCGGTCCGGCCATGCCGCCGCCTCTGAAAAATCACGGCAATTACGTGGTCTCGCTGGGCGAGGTCGTGCGCTGGCTCGGTCCGATCGTCGGGGAGATGGGAGTCGATCTCTTCGCCGAGTTCGCGGCCTCGCGCGTGCTCATCGAAGACGGCCGCGTGGTGGGCGTTCGCACCGGCGACAAGGGCATCGACAAGCTCGGACAGGCGAAGGCGAATTTCGAGCCGGGTGTGGACGTGCGCGCCAAAGTGACCATCTTCGCCGAAGGCCCGCGCGGTACGTGCGTGAAGCAACTGGCCAGCATCTTCGATCTGTACGCGGGCAAGAATCCGCAGGTGTATTCGGTCGGCGTGAAGGAGCTTTGGCAGCTCCCTGAGGATCGCCATCCGGCCGGCAATGTGATTCACACGCTCGGCTATCCGCTGGACATGGACACGTTCGGCGGCGCCTTCATCTACGGGATGAAAGACCGCATCGTCGACATCGGTCTCGTGGTCGGTCTCGACTACAAGAACCCGACGCTCGATCCGCACGACGAGCTGCAGCGGCTCAAGCTGCATCCGGCCATCCAGGAAATCCTGCGCGGCGGCAAGATGATCGCTGCCGGCGCGAAAGCCATCCCTGAGGGTGGTTACTACTCGATGCCGCGACTCTACGGCGAAGGCTTCATGATCCTCGGCGATTCAGCAGCGTTCCTCAACGGCGCGCGACTCAAAGGCATTCACCTCGCCTTCAAGTCCGGCATCCTGGCCGCGGAGACGGCGTTTGCGGCGCTGCTCAACGAAGACTACTCGTCGCAACAGTTGAAGCAATACGACGAGCTGTTCGAAGTCTCGTGGGCGAAGGAAGAGCTCTGGTCGCAGCGCAACTTCCATCAGGGATTCCACAATGGCCAGCTCGCCGGGATGATGAACACCGGCCTCGGCATGGTCACCGGAGGCCGCGGATTCGGCGTCGCCAACAAGCTCGAGGGTGAAGCCGGACACGAGCAGATGGAGCGCATCAAACGCTACTTCGGCTCCGACGATCCGCATCCGCCGGCGAAGGTGAAGTACGACGGCACGTACACCTTCGACAAGGTCACCAACGTCTACAACGGCGGCGTACTCCACGAGGAGAACCAGCCCGCGCATCTGCTGATCTCCGACACCGAGGTCTGCATCACGCGCTGTACGGAAGAGTACGGAAATCCCTGCTTCCACTTCTGTCCCGCGCAGGTTTACGAGCCGCAGACCACCGCCGACGGCCGCGGCAAAGTGCCGTTCCTCAACTTCACGAACTGCTTCCACTGCAAGACCTGCGACATCATGGATCCTTACCAGGTCATCACCTGGGTCCCGCCGGAGGGTGGGGGCGGGCCGGACTACAAGAAGTTGTGAAAACGAGTCGGCGGTCGGCAGTCGGCGGTCGGCAGTAGAAAAGGCACCGGGAACCCCATTTACGGCTTCGGTGGTTCATCTACTGCCGACCGCCGACTGCCGACCGCCGACTTGCATCGCGAGAATGCATCCCCCACCCACCATGTTGCACCCGACGAACTAAGCCCTGCCGTCGCACGTAGAACAGATCAGCATGTCGACACAACCGGTCCCGATCACGCGCTCGCTCGACAGGATCTCCGCACTTCAGGAGAACGTGGAGCGGGTCATCCGCGGCAAGTCCGAGGTGATCCAGTTCTGCATCGCGGCAATGCTCGCCAAGGGGCACATCCTGCTCGAGGACGTGCCGGGTGTCGGCAAGACCACGCTGGCGCATGCGCTGGCGCGCTCGCTGTCGCTCTCCTTCCAGCGCATTCAGTTCACGAGCGACCTGCTGCCGGCGGACATCGTCGGCGTGACGATCTACAACCAGGATCTGCAGGAGTTCGAGTTCATTTCCGGACCGGTCTTCACGAACGTGCTGCTGGCCGACGAGATCAATCGCGCCACGCCGAAATCGCAGTCGGCGCTGCTGGAGGCGATGAGCGAGGGAACGATCACGATCGAGAAGCGGCGCATGGCGCTGCCCGATCCGTTCCTCGTCATCGCCACGCAGAATCCAATCGAGCATGTCGGTACCTATCCGCTGCCGGAATCGCAGCTCGATCGTTTTCTGATGAAGCTGACCATCGGCTATCCGAGCGCGAGCGATGAGAAGGAGCTGCTTCGCTCCGGCGGTGGTCAGGAAGCGCTCGAACATCTCGAAGCGGTGCTCGATGGCGATGAAGTGCGCGAGCTGCAGGCGCGCGTCCACGACGTACACGTGAGCGAGGCGCTGGTCGAGTATCTGATGCTGATCGTGCAGACGACGCGCACTCACGCGGAAGTGGCCCTCGGCGTTTCCACACGCGGCGCGCTGACGTATTTCAAGGCCTGCCAGGCGCTGGCCATGGTCTGCGGTCGCGACTTCGTGATTCCCGAGGACGTGAAACGGTTGGCCGCGCCGGTGCTGTCGCATCGCATCGTGATGAAAGACCGCCGCGTCAGCCGCGGCGATTTCTCGCCGGAAGCGAAGTTCATTCACCGGATGGTCAACGAGATCGCGGTCCCGAGGTAGCAAAGTGTCGCGCCCTGAAGTCGCGGTAGACATGCCTCAGGCAACACTCCCGAAGGAGCCTTGGGCAACCGACGCTGCCGGCCGTGCCGGCCGAGCCGGCTTCGAATTCGACGGCGTCGTACGGCTGACGAAAGTCGGTTCGACCTACATCATGGCCACGGTCATCCTGGCCATCTCGGCGATCAACACGGGCAACAACGCCATCTACATCGCCGTGACGCTCATGCTCGGTTGCCTGCTGTTGTCGGGCATCGCATCGAAGAGCGGCCTGAAGCATCTGTCCGTCGAGATCCTCAACATCGAAGAGGCGTGGGCGGGGCGGCCGGCGGAAGGCTCGCTGCGCATTCGCAACGACTCGCGCATCTGGAACGTGCGCGATGTGGTGCTCGTATCCGAGGCGCTGGCCGCGCCGGTGTTGGTTCCGCTTGCGGCGAGGCGAAGAGAGGTCACGGTGACCGCGGCCTTTCTCTTTCCGCGGCGCGGACTGGCGCATGTGAGCGCAATCGATTCGTACACGCGTTATCCGTTCGGGTTCGTGCTCAAGAAGCGCCGTCTGCGTGTATCGAGCGACGTGATCGTCTATCCGCGGATTCTCTCGGACGACCAATCGCACGATCGCTTCCGGGCCGTGTTCGGTGAAGACAGCCCGGCGGGACGGCCCGGCGCGGGCAACGAGGTTCATGCGTTCCGTGAGTACGCGCGCGGCGATTCGCTGCGTCAGGTGCATTGGAAAAAGTCGGCCAGCCTCGGGCGCTGGATCATGAAACAGCCCGAGGCCGACACCGCGCGCTCGCTGCACATCGTCGTCGATCCCTACAAACCGCGCGGCGTGACGGACGACACGTTCGAAGAAATGATTTCTGAGGCGGCGACGCTCCTCCATGGCGCTCTGCGCGATGGCCTCGATGTGACGCTGGCGCTGCCGCGCGTCACGTTACGCGTCCGCGAATCCGGACCGGCGGCATCGCTCTTCCGCGCGCTGGCGTTGCTCGAGGCGGAGCACGAGCCGGTGCATCAACTGCTCGAGCGCGACTCGGTGGTCTTTTCCGTGGCAGGAGGCCGGCATGACGCGAAGAGCGCGTGAGGTCGAGACGCTGCTGCTGACGATGTTCGCGGCGGTGCCGCTCTACTTCACCTACGCCATCGGAAAAACGCCCGTTCTGCTCTTCGAGCTGGCCATGGCCGCGATCGTGGTGCGCGTGGCCATGGGCAAGACGCCGCAGCTCTTGCCGGTGCGCTTCATGCGCTGGCTGGCGCTGGCCTATGTGCCGTTCTACTTCGTCGACTGGCGTTTGCTCTCCGGGACGGCCATTGCCGCATCGACGCACCTGGTGCTGTTCATCGCCGTCTATCAGCCGAGTGAAGCGATGCAGCGCAACAACCAGGGGCAGCGGATGCTCACCGCCGCGTTGATCTTCGTGGCCAGTCTGGCCACATCGACGCATCTCACGGTCGTGCCGTTCGTGTTGCTCTTCGCGTTCGTCATGTTCCGGCAAATGATGTACGTCAGCCATCTGGAGACGATGCGCTCGCTGACTTTGCCGTCAGCGACGCACGAACATGCCGAGGTTCCCTCGGGGCGCGCGGCGGGTTTCTACCTCGCGGGCTCAATGGCCATTGGCGCGTTGCTGTTCCCCTTGCTGCCCCGCGTGCGCAGCCCCTTCCTCTCCGGGTTCACCGGTTCGCTGCCGGGAGGCGCGACCTCACTCACCGATTCGATCGACTTCCGTCAGCCGCGTCTTTCCAACGCGGACACGACGATCGTGGCGCGCGTCTGGATGGACGATTCGACGCAACGCCGTTTCTCGCCGATTCGCCTTCGCGCCATGGCCTACGATCGCTTTGAGGACGGTGAATGGCGCCAGTCACAACGCGGTCTGCGCGAGGTGCCGCGGCGCGATGGCGTGCTGACCCTGGGCCGGCAGTCGGGGTCGACGGGCGAAGCGATCGTGCAGCTCAAAACGCAACGCGGCAAGTTGCTGATGCCGGTCGGTGCCTATGCGTTGACCGGAATGCAGTCGCGTCTTTATGAAGGCCCGGCACGCGATACCTACTACGGCTATCAGGACGGACTCCTCAACCTTCGCGTGCACCTGGCGGAAAAAGTCGAGCCGCTACGGCTCACGCGCGTGACGACCGTGAGCTACCCCGTGTCGCGTGAGGTCGCGGAAATGGCGCAACGGATTGTCGGAACGGAAGTGCGCCCCGAGGTTCAGGCGGCGCTCATCGAGCGATACCTGACGAGCAACTTCCGCTACGTCACGAACGCGGGAGACCCCGGAAAGACGGTCTCGATCGAGGATTTTCTGCTGCGCGTCCGCGCCGGCCAGTGCGAGTACTTCGCCGCGGGCATGGTCGTGCTCATGACGTCGCTGGATGTCCCGGCCCGCATCGCCGGCGGTTTCTACGGAGGTCGTCGCAATCCGCTGACCGGCTACTACGCGATTCGCCGCGAAGACGCGCATGCCTGGACCGAGATCTGGGACGGCAGGCGCTGGGTGACGTTCGATGCAACGCCGGTGATGCTGCGTCCGGGATCCGGCGCCATGAATCCGATGCGCTTGTATCTGGCCGCCCTCGGCGATTCGCTGACGTTCGCATGGGATCGTTATGTGCTGACCTACGGACTGGGCGATCAGGTGGCACTGGCCGAGACTGTGATCGAGTGGACCCGCACCACTGCCGTTTCGATCCGGAATCAGCTCCGCGCCAACGTCCGCGCCGTGACCACGCCGGATTTTCTCGCGGTGATGGCGCTGCTCGTGGCCTCCGCGCTCGCCGTCGTGCTGCTCCGCCGCCGCCGGAGACCGTTGTTCGATCTCCTCTCCGCCCACCTCTTGCGACGCGGCATCGAAGTCGGCCCCTCGATGACGATGGAAGAAGCGCTGCAACGCCTCCGCAGCCAACACCCCGAAGCCGCCCTCGAGCTCGAACCGCTCATCGCGATGTACGAGGAAGAGCGCTTCTCCGCGCACACGGACCGCGGACGGGTGGGCCGGATCAGGAGAAAATTGGCAGAGTTGCGAGCGTAGCGCCGCGGCCACTCTCCCTCTCCGGTTGAGAGCTTCAGGTCGGGCGTTAGGGTGAGGGGCGGCTCTCGCGATACACTCCCCCCAGCCTCGGGGTGGCCATTGCGGCCTGAGATCACACCCGCGGAACCTGATCCGGTTTGCACCGGCGTAGGGAAGGCAGATGAAGAAGACATTTCTTGCGGTTTCTCTCCTCTCGTTCACCACCACTCTGTTTGCACAGACCGCCACGCCACCCGCCGTTCCCGTCTTCAGCGAGACGATGGAGGTCGGCGCCATTCGCGCGGATGATGAAGTGCCGGTCACCAAGACCGACGTCGATCGCGAAGAGATCGAAGAGCGCTATCACGGTCAGGACATTCCTCTCCTGATGCGGGACACGCCGTCGGTCAATGCCTGGGCCGAGTCGGGCGCCGGCGGTGCCGGTTACTCGTACATCTCGTTGCGCGGCATCGGCTCGACGCGCATCAACTTCACACTGGATGGTGTTCCGCTCGCCGATTCCGAGGACATGGGAACGTACTTCGTCGACTTCCCGGACCTGGCGCGCTCGCTGGAGAGCGTGCAAATCCAGCGCGGCGTCGGAACGTCGACCTTCGGCTCGGCGTCATTCGGCGGATCGGTGAATCTCGAGAGCATCGATCTCGCGCAGGACGATCGTCTCGATGCCACGCTCGCGACAGGGTCGTTCGGCAACGAGCAGGTCTCGGTCGGCTACCAGTCGGGCGCACTCCCGGGCGGTTTCGCGTTCTATACGCGGCTGTCCTATCTCGAGAACGAAGGCTTCCGCGATAACTCCGCCACGCGCCAGCGCAATCTCTTCTTCAGCGGGACGAAACAGTTCGGCGATGCGTTGCTCAAGCTGACCGGCTTTACGGGCCACGAAGACCAGCAGCTCTCGTTCTATGCGACCGACGAAGCGACGCTGGAGACCGACGTTCGCAACAATCCATTGCGCGCCGAGGAGCGCGACAGCTTCGGCTACGACCTCGGGCAGTTGCAATATATCCGCGCGCTCGACGCCAACTCCGACATGACCGCATCGGTGTACTACCAGCGCGGCTACGGCTGGTACCGCCTGTTCGATTTCGGTACCGACGTGTTGCGGCAGTACGGCCTCGACGGGATGCTCCTCGGCACGATCCTGACGTACGAGCGTCGCGCCGGCGCGATGACGACGAACTACGGCGTTCACGTAAACCGCTTCCGTCGCGATCACACGCGCGACGATCTTTCGCTCGAGACGCGCGACTACGCGAATTACGGCGAGAAGGGCGAGGCCAACGCCTTCGCCAAGGTCAACTACGCGACCGGCCGCTGGAATCTGTACGGCGACGCGCAATTGCGCCACGCGACGTTTGATTATCACGGCGACGTCGCCATCGACGGAATCGACTGGACGTTCTTCAATCCGAAGGTCGGTGCGCGCTATAAGATGTCGAGCCTGTCGAGCGTTTACGCGTCTGCAGGCATGTCGACGCGCGAGCCGGCACGCAACGATCTCTTTCAGGGCGAAGACAACCCATCGCTCGCGCACGATCTCGACGCGGTGCGTCCCGAGCGGGTGATCGACTTCGAAGCCGGATGGCACTACGGCTCGGCCACCGGTGGATTCCGGGCGAACGTCTTTGCGATGGAGTTTCGCAACGAGATCGCCTCGACCGGCGAGCTGTCCGACATCGGTCTCCTTCTGCGGCGCAACGTCGATCGCAGCCATCGCCGCGGCATCGAGCTCGAGGGAGGATGGGGATTGTCGGAGAAACTCCTCTGGAGAACCACAGCAAGCTTCAGCCACAACCGCATCGACGAATGGACACAGTTCTTCGACGCGTACGACGTCGACGGAAATTACGTGGAATCGCGTCCCGTGCAGTATGAGGACGTCGAGCCGTTGCTGACGCCTTCGATGATCGTCACGCAGAGTCTCGACTACCGGCCCCGCTCAGGCCTCGAAATGCACGCCACGGCGCGCTACGTCGGGCGTTCCTATCTCGATAATACAAACGACCCTGCCTTCGACGCGCCGGCCTATTTCCTGCTCGACGCGCGCGCGTCGTACGACATCACGGCCTGGGCGCGCGTAACGTTGCACATCAACAACCTTCTCGACGCCGATCGCGTCTACCCCAGCGGGTACAGCTATCGTTTTGATGTTGTCGATGTGCCTGGCGGCACGGGTGAAGTGAATACAGGCACCGCGTATTACTATCCGCAGGCCGGCAGGAACGCCGTGGTTGTGATGGACTTCGACTTTTGAGCGCTGACGTCGTATTCGCCTGGCTCGCTGCGAACTGGTTCGAGCTCGTTGCGGCCGTGATCACGCTGGTCAGCATCTGGCTGGCCACGCGACAGAACCTCTGGTACTACCCGACCGGCATTGTCGCGCTGGCGATGTACACGTGGCTGTTCTTCCAGGCCAAGCTCTACGCCGAATCGCTCCTGCAAATCATCTGTCTCGTGCTCATGATTTACGGCTGGTACGAGTGGCTGCACGGCGGAGCGCACCGCACGGAGCTTCCGGTCACGAAGACACCGCGATGGGCATGGACGGCCGGAGTGATCTCCGGATTGATCGGTTCGGCGATCGTGATCTGGATCCAGCTGCGCTACACAGACAACCCGGCGCCGTACGTCGATTCATCGCTCCTGGTCTGGAGCCTCGTCGCTCAATGGATGACCGCGCGGAAATGGCTGGAGAACTGGATTCTCTGGATCGTGATCAACACGGTCTCCGTGCCGCTCTACGTGACGCGCGATCTCTGGATCACGGCCATCCTCTACATCGGCCTCTGGATTCTGGCCATCTTTGGATACCGCGCATGGCGCCGCTCCCTCGCCGCATCTGCCTGATCGGGCCGGAGTGTACGGCCAAGACCACGCTCGCTCTCCGCCTGGCGCGCGAGCTCGGCGCGGTCTATGTGCCCGAATACGCGCGCGAATACGCCGAAACGTGCAATCGCGCGCTCACCGCAGAAGACGTCGATTCAATTGCTCGCGGCGAGATCGCCAATCTCGATGCCGCCGCCGATGCCGAGCGCGCCGTCCTCGACACCGATCTCATCTCCACGGTCGTTTATGCACGCCATTATTACGGAACCTGCCCACAATGGATCGAAGCCGAAGCAAAACGCCGCCGCGCCGATCTCTATCTGCTCATGGACACCGACATCGCCTGGCTCCCCGACGCAGTGCGCGACACCGGTGATGACGCGCGTGAAGATTTGTTCGACGCCTTCCGCGCCGCGCTCGAAGAATTCGAAACTTGTTGGATCATCGTCAGCGGGGAAGGGGAGGTGCGCTGGGAAAGGGTGCTGGCACTTGTGAAGGACCGCAGTAACCATTAGTGGCCATATTGACGGCAGGGAGTAATTGCTAGTAATGTTGCCAGCATGCAAAAAGTGATGCTCGGGCTGGCGCTCGTCGCCATCGTACTGCCTTCGTTCGCGCAGTCACCGAAGAAACCCTGGCAATTGACGGTAGAAGAGCGGATCGCACTCCGAACAAACCCGGAACTGGCGCGGGAGCGCGTTCGTGCCAGTCGCCAAAAAGAGTCCGGTGGGCGACCCATTAGTTCGGAGGCTTCACCGCCGGCCGATGACTTCGACGGACAGACCCATCCGGAGCTGTTTCTTCCCACGGAAGTGTTTCGGTCGCTGACCACTTTAGCCTTCCTCGGACCCGCCCGTTCGGGCCAGTCTCTTCGCAGGGGTCTCATGCCGGAAGTAGAACGGCTCAAATTGCCCGCCGGCTTCTGGGAGCGACTCCGCGCAGTCTCGACGATCCATATCGCGGACTCTCTCGGCGAGCGCGATCTCATCGAGAGCCTTCACAAAGAGGGCGTCAGCGGACGCCGGCGTCTCCGGCAGTCTTTGGACTTGAAGCAGCTCGATGTCTGTCGAAGCCGCGCGAAGGCGCTTGCGGACGCACGGCGCGAATTCGGGCAGGAGCTATTCGATCGTTTCCTGTATGAAGTGATCGCCGTGCATAAGTTTCGTAGCGAGACCAGCCTCCCCGATCCGGAACTTTTGATGCGCAGCGAGCGGGGTTGTCCATGAAGCGCACGCGGTTCGTGATTGTGCTGCTTGCTGTCCTTTCCCGTGCCAGCGCGGCGCTTGCGGGCTTGGATGGATCTGTACTCCTCATGCCGATCCCCGGCACGAGTTTCGAGTCGCATGGTGAAGCAGTATTCGTTGACGCGCTGAACGCCATTGATGACACTGCCGTGCTCACGGGTATGCATAGCGTCCACGGCGCGGCGGTATTCGAACACCAGGTTCAGGGTAATGGCAGCTACTCCTATGTCCTCGAGGGTCCCGCCGAGCCGGGCGCTTGTTATGGCAGTACGTTGCAGGTTGCCGGTGACCCTGCCGGCCCAGGCGGCACGGACAATGAGACATGGTCGAGTCCTACGAGATGTGCTCGCGAAGTGCCCTACGAATACAGCCCGACCTGTCCACTGATTCTCGATTTGAACAACGACGGCATTCATACGACTGGTCTCGATGACCCAGTGAACTTCTGGATCGATCGCGAAGGCAGAAGCCTGACGACTGCATGGACGGATCCCGATACTGAGGAAGCGTTCCTCTGGATGGATCTCAATCACGATCACATGGCGCATGTGACGGAGCTGTTTGGGAGCCGCATGTACGCGCCCGATGGCGTCTATCATGCGAATGGTTTCGCGGCACTGGTCAAGTACGATCGACCGCAGTTCGGAGGTGACGCCGACGGGCAGATCACTCACAAGGATTGGGTGTGGCACCGGCTGAGGCTGTGGGTCGATCGAAACCACGACGGCGTTTCTCAGCCGAAGGAAATCTCGCTACCGGTGACCCACCGTATCGTTGCGCTCAACCTGGCGTACGTCGCGGGAGAAACCTACGACGAATACGGCAACGAGATGTATCTCATCAGCAGCTATGAGATCCGTCGCTTCGGGACCACCGAACTTCGGACGATGGCGGATATCGAGTTCCGGTACATTCCGAATTGAGCGAATCCGGAACGGAGTTAGCCTGAGCGCTTCTTCGCCGGCCGCGCGGCAATCGCCTTCACCGAGGTTTCGATCCGGCGTGTGCGCGTCTCCGGTTTCTTCGCGTCCACGATGGCCTCGACGTATTCGCGTTGGTGGCTGTAGCTGAGCTCCTGCCAGCGATCCCACGCGGGCGGTGCGGCGCGGAGTGCTTTGACGAAATCGGCGGGCGGCTCGACTTCGCGCTTTTCTTCATCGAGCTCCAGCCGAACGTCGAGCGTTTCGCCACCTTCGAGACCTGCCGCTTCGCGATTGCTCTTGCAGAGCGGGATTCCGACGGTTCCTTCCATCGAGAAGATGGTGCTGCGGTACGTGTGGCCGTTCAGCGTGACGCGCACCGGCGCGCGGACGCGGCCGAAGACCGGTACCGGATCGAAGGGCACGGGGATGTAGCACATGGAGCCTTCGCGGACGATGGTGGTTTTGTACGTCTTCGAGCTCATGAGCTGAGCGCTGGTGCCGGCTACGCGGTTTTGGCGCGGGTCACGGTCAGCAGCAGGAGGCAACCGTCCGCCGAGGCTACGACATCGCCGTGATGTGCAGTGGCGTCAGCGTGATGGAAATCGCCGGTGTCGAGAGCCAGAGCGCCGATGCGGCAACTGCCGCGCACCACGTAAGAATCTTCTCCGCCTTCGTGATCGTGAGCGGGGACGGTGGCGTGAGGATCGAGGTCGATCAGGAACGTCATCCGGCCGGATTCCTTCGACAGGACTTTCATCCGGGCGCCGGGGGCGACAGCCGACCACTTCCCTTCATCGGCGCGGACGGTGCGGCTCTCGTGAGCACCGGGAACGTTGCGGATGGCATCCATCACCTTGACGCGCGCGAGCGCCGGGGGATCGACGGGAACGATCACCTGCGCGGCGACGCGGTCGAGGAGGAGCAGATCGTCAGATTCAATAGCGGTCATCGTTTGAATTCTACGTACCACGTCATGAGCCGGATTTGTCAGAAAAACCCTACGACCACAAATTCGGCCCGAATTGTCGGGAGCGAGCGTGATTCCTGTCACATTCTACGCGAGGAGAGACGGATTGGACGGGTCACCAGCGGGACCGGCCACCGCTTCGCGAGCCGTGTCACACCCGGAGGCGATACAATCCGGCGATGCCTTCTCAGATGCAAGACTGGCAAGCTGACTTCGCGGTGTTCAGCCCGGACGGACAGCTCGCTGCGATCGCGGAGGCGAAGAAGAAGCCGGATGTCGGCGCCAGTTGGGCTGCCGCCTGGTTTCGAAACTACATCGCCCATCAGCAGAGCTCGGCCCCTCCTTTCGTCATTCTTGCAACACCAGAGAAGGTTTACCTCTGGAAGCGACCCTCCGCAGCGTCATCGTCGGAGCCTACTGCCATCACCGATGCGCGCCGGCTGTTTGCGTCATACCTGCCGCCCTCGGCAACCAGCGCATCAGATCTGTCGAGCCGGGCGTTCGAGTTCCTGGTGGGAGCATGGTTGAATGATTTATCCCATCATCTGTGGCAGCCGGTCGCGCCGGAAGAAATCATAGCGCTGCGAGAAACGGGTTTGCTGCAGGCGATTGCCGACGGCCGGGTAGTGGCAGACATCGCGGCGTGAATATCTTTGTCGAAACGAACTTTGTGATCGAGGTTGCCCTCGAGCAACAGGAAGTGGCCGCCTGTCACGTGCTGCTTCAGCTTGCCACGGAGGACAGGATTCGATTGCTCGTACCGGCCTACAGCTTCGTCGAGCCTCATGAGACCTTCACGCGAAGACACATCGATCGTGAGGCTCTTCGATCGCGCATATCGAACGAACTGGCGCAACTGGCCCGGAGCACTCCTCTTGCGGAGCGCGTTGCTGCGTCGCAGGACATCGTGAAACTGCTCGTCGACAGTACGGAATACGAGACCACACGCCTGGATGAGGTGAAGCAGCGTGTCTGGGCCACGGCCGAGGTTCTGCCTCTCGGTATCGCCGTTCTGGAGAGCGCATCTGAATGCCAACGCAGATTTGATTTGTCCGCTCAAGATGCCGTGGTGTATGCGTCCATTCGCGCCCGGCTCGAGGTTGACCACGCCGCGGAGAGTTGCTTCGTGAGCAGGAATCCGGCTGATTTTGATGACCCGGATCTTCGTCAAGACCTCGCCGGTTTGAATTGCAAGTACTTCTCCTCGTTCGCCACTGCCGTTCAGTACATCACGCACGCTCTAGGGTCGGGTACGAACGCCTGACGGCGCGCGACAGCGACTCTCGCAGTAGTACGCCGTACACTCCTTGTATGAACTGGCTCATCAAGAACTTCCTGCGTGGCCTCGTCATCGTGGTGCCGATTGCGCTCACGGCTTATCTCGCCTATCAGACGTTCTTCAAGCTCGATCAATTGCTGGGAGTGGAGACGCCGGGACTGGGGCTGGCCATACTCGTCGTAGCCATCATCGGGATCGGTGTGCTGGCGGGGAACTTCGTGGGACGGCGGTTCTTCTCGCTGACGGAGAAGCTGTTCACGAAGGCGCCCATCGTGCGCATCGTGTATGCGGCCATCAAGGATCTGCTCGAAGCCTTCGTCGGGAACAAACGGCGCTTCGACCGGCCGGTGACGATCAGCGTGAGCGATGGCGTGAAGACGCTCGGGTTCATCACGCGCGAGGATCTTTCCGCGCTGGGTATGCCCGGCGATGTCGCGGTCTACGTCCCGTTTTCGTACACGTGGGACGGCTGTCTGCTCATCGTTTCGCGCGAGCGCGTCTCGGTGCTGGAGATGGACAGCGCCAGCGTGATGGCTCTGGTCGTGTCGGGTGGTGTGTCGCGAGTCTGATCACATCGGGATGTTTGCCGGGGTTGCGTCACCCGCGATTTTGAATATGATGCCGACGCGTCGCGCGCAGCCTGGCACGCGATGCGGTCCCGCGGCAGTCAGCCATTTTTCACCACACTTTCGAAATCTCGACACCCGGACGGTAGCAGCCTAGATGGCGCAGATTTTCCAACGCAGTGCCAATACGCTTTCGCGCGTCACCATCTTCGGCGCGATCTTCATTGCCGGCTTTGTTCTCTGGGTCATCGGCGGGATCGTCCGTTCGCCCTACTTCACGAATCAGGGCGTGACGCGGGAGCAGGTCGTTCCGTTCAGCCATCAGCACCACGTGGCCGGACTGGGCATCGATTGCCGCTACTGCCATACCACCGTCGAGACCTCCGGCTTTGCCGGGATCCCGCCAACGTCGACCTGCATGAACTGCCATGCGCAGATCTGGACGAACGCGGAGATGCTCGAGCCGGTGCGGGCCAGCTTCCAGAGCGGGAAGCCGCTGATCTGGAGCCGCGTTCATCGCCTGCCCGACTACGTCCATTTCAAGCACGACATCCATGTGGCGAAAGGCGTCGGCTGCGCAACCTGCCACGGTCCCGTCGATCGGATGAATCTGATGTACCAGGCTTCTCCGCTGACGATGGAGTGGTGCCTCGACTGTCATCGCAATCCGGAGAAGTACATCCGGCCGCGCGAAGAAGTATTCAACATGAGTTACGTCGCCAGGAACCAGGCGATCCTCGGGCCGGAGCTCGTGAAGCGTTACGGCGTCAGGAGCAAGACCCACTGTTCGGCGTGCCATTATTGAAGATCAGTAGGCAGTTCGCAGTAGGCAGTAGGCAGGAGTTTGAAGCGTTTTCTCCTGCGAACTGCCTCCTGCGAACTGCCTACTCAAAACAAAATGACTGATCCAAAACATCTGAGCTTCACCGACTTCCGCGCGCGCATCGGCGATCTCCGCGGGAAGGAGTTCTGGCGCAGCCTCGAAGAGCTGTCGCGCAGTGATTCCTTCGACGAGTTTTTCGCGCAGGAGTTTCCGCAGCAGGCCGTGCCGCTGGAGAAGGGCGTCGATCGCCGCGATTTCGTGAAGCTGATGGGCGCGTCCGTCGCTATGGCAGGCCTGGCGGCCTGCAAGCAGCCGGTGGACGCCATCGTTCCGTACGTCAATCAGCCCGAGAACACCATTCCCGGCAAGCCGCTGTTTTTCGCCACGGCCATGACTCTGGGCGGCATCGCCACCGGCGTTCTCGTCGAGAGCCACATGAACCGCCCCACCAAGATCGAGGGGAATCCAGAGCATCCCTCGAGCCTCGGCGCAAGCGACGTGTTCATGCAGGCTTCGGTTCTCGGCCTCTACGATCCCGACCGCTCGCAGGTCATTCGCAAGCTCGGCGACACGGCCACGTGGGGCGATTTCATCGGCGCCGTGCAGCCCGTTCTGAGCGCGGCAAAGACGAACGGCGCCGGTCTGCGCATCCTCTCGCAGTCCACCACCTCGCAGACCTTCGGCTCCCAGATTGCGAGTCTTCGCCAGCAGTACCCAGCCATGAAGTGGCATCGGTGGGACGCGGTCAACCGCGACAACGTGCGCGAGGGCGGCCGCATGGCCTTCGGCCAGGACGTGAATACCTACTACGACTTCACGAAGGCTAACGTCGTCGTCTCTCTCGGCTCCGACTTCCTCGCCGAAGGTCCGGGCCATCTCCGTTACGCCAGAGACTTCATGTCACGCCGGAAGGTGCGCAGCGTAGGCGTGGCGAAGACCGAGTCGATCAATCGCCTTTACGTCATTGAAGGCAGCATGTCGAACACCGGCTCGGTCGCCGATCACCGCATCGTCGTCAAGCCCTCGCAGATGGAAGAGGTCGCGCTGGCGATTCTGGACGGGCAGGGAACTTCACCCGCGCTGATTGCGCTGGTCAAGGACCTGCAGGCGAACCGCGGCGCGAGCGTCGTGATCGCCGGCGACGAACAGCCGGCGATCGTTCACGCCATCGCGCACGCCATCAACTCGCAGCTCGGCAACATCGGCACCACGGTGTTCGTGACGCCGCCGATCGAAGTCGAGCCCGTGAACCAACTGGCCTCGATGCAGGAGCTGGTGCGCGACATGAACAGCGGCGCGGTGCAGGCGCTGATCATCCTCGGCGGCAACCCGGTCTTCGACGGACCGGCCGATCTGCAGTTCGCGAAGGCGCTCGACAAGGTGCCGTTCCGCGCGCATCAATCGCTCTATTACGACGAGACCTCGCTGCGCTGCCACTGGCACATCCCGGAAACGCATTACCTCGAGACCTGGAGCGATGCGCGCGGGCACGACGGCACGGTCTCCATCATCCAGCCGCTCATCGCCCCGCTCTACAACGGACGCGCCGCGCACGAAGTCATCGGCGCGCTGATCGGCGGTCTCGATCAGACGCCGTATCAAACCGTGCGCGCCTACTGGCAAACGCAGGGCGCGACTGACGAGACGTGGCGCAAGTGGCTCCACGACGGCTTGATCGCCGGGAGCGCATTGTCTCCAGTTGCAGTAACAGCGGCCGCCCCACTGCCGACCGCCGACCGCCGACCGCCGACTGGCGAAGGCATCGAGTTGGAGCTGCGGCACGATCCCACCATCTTCGACGGCCGCTTCGCCAACAACGGCTGGCTGCAGGAGTTGCCGAAGCCGCAGACGAAGATCACGTGGGACAACGTGCTCGTCGTCGGTCCGAAGACGGCGGACAAAATCGGCTACGACCCCGAGGAGCGCGACCGGCTCGTCAATGAAAAGCAGACGCGGTTCGCCGATGTGGCTTATCACGGCGTGATGATGCGCCTTCCGATCTGGGTCGTTCCCGGATACGCGGAAGACGTCGCCACGGTCTACTTCGGATACGGACGCGAGAAGAGCGGGAAGATCGGTACCGGCGCCGGCTTCAACACCTACCCGTTCCGATTCTCCGACGCGCTGCATGGCGGACCGGGTGCGCGCATCACGATGTCGGAAGACGCGCCCCGCATCTACGCCGTGGCGTGTACGCAGGAGCATCAATCGATCGATCCGAAAGTCGTCGGCGAGCGCGGACTCATTCGCGCCACCTCGTTCGAAGGTTTCAAGCAGAACCCGAAATTCGCGCAAGACCCGCATCACAGCGAAGGCGGCCACGACGAGTCGATGTACCCGAGCTGGGACTACAGCGACAAGCACGCCTGGGCCATGGTCATCGACACCAGCATTTGCACCGGATGCAACGGCTGCGTGATCGCCTGCCAGTCCGAGAACAACATCGCCATCGTCGGCAAAGCCGAGGTCGTGCGCGAGCGCGAACTGCACTGGCTGCGCATCGACCGCTACTACCGCGGCGACGTGGAAAATCCCGAAGTCTTCCACGAGCCGGTGCCGTGCATGCAGTGCGAGCTCGCCCCGTGCGAGCCGGTCTGCCCGGTCGAAGCCACCTCGCACAGCGAAGACGGCCTCAACGACATGACGTACAACCGTTGCGTCGGCACGCGCTACTGCTCGAACAACTGCCCCTACAAAGTTCGCCGCTTCAACTTCTTCGGCTACGCCGACTACGACACGCCGTCGCTCAAGCCGATGCGCAATCCCGACGTCACCGTGCGCACGCGCGGCGTAATGGAGAAATGCACCTACTGCGTGCAGCGCATCAACGCCGCCAAGATCGACGCCGAGAAGCAGGGCCGCCGCGTCCGCGACGGTGAAGTCACCACCGCCTGCCAGCAAGCCTGCCCGACCGAAGCCATCACCTTCGGCGACATGAACGACAAGAGCAGCAAAGTGGCCAGGCTCAAAGCCGAGCCCCAGCACTACGCCCTGCTCGAAGAACTGCAAACCCGTCCCCGCACGACATATCTCGGAGCGATCCGGAACCCGAATCCGGACCTTGTCCGGGATTGAGGATTGAGAATTGAGGATTGAGGATTAGAGACCCGCGATTGAGGATGCGAATGATGATCACCAGGACAAACAGTGGATTGAGCCAAATCCTCAATCCTCAATCCTCAATCCTCAATCCGTAAAACCATGGCCACCAAAGACCAACCACCAGTCCACGAGCTCCGCCCGGTCACGCAGGAGGTTCGCATTCCGGAACGGTTCATCCCCGTTCCGACGATCGAGCCCGGGCACTCGTTTTCGACGATCACCGATCACATCTCCACGATCGTTCTCAAGAAGAAGACGCCGATCGGCTGGCTGATCGGGTTTCTGATCGCCCTCGGCGGGGTCGGCCTTCTCACCGTCTCGATGTCTGTCCTCATCGGCAAAGGTATCGGAGTCTGGGGCATCAACCATCCTGTCGGATGGGGCATGGACATCATCAACTTCGTCTGGTGGATCGGTATCGGTCACGCCGGCACATTGATCTCGGCCATTCTGCTTCTGCTCCGCCAGGAGTGGCGCACGTCGATCAATCGCTTCGCCGAGGCCATGACCCTGTTTGCGGTCGCCTCGGCGGGACTCTATCCGGCGCTGCACACCGGCCGGCCGTGGTTCGATTACTGGCTCTTTCCGTACCCGAACACCATGGGTCTCTGGCCGCAGTTCCGAAGCCCGCTCATGTGGGACGTCTTCGCGGTCTCGACGTACGCGACGGTCTCGGCGCTGTTCTGGTACGTCGGCCTGATCCCCGATCTGGCCACGCTCCGCGATCGTGCCACCAACTTGTGGGTCAAGCGCGCGTACGGAGCGTTTGCGCTGGGCTGGCGCGGCTCGGCGAAACATTGGTATCGCTACGAGCACGCTTACCTGCTGCTGGCCGGACTCTCGACGCCGCTCGTGCTCTCGGTGCACACCATCGTCTCGTTCGACTTCGCGGTCGCGCAGTTGCCCGGATGGCACGCCACGTTCTTCCCGCCCTACTTCGTCGCCGGCGCCGTGTTTGCCGGATTCGCGATGGTGCTGACGCTGGCCATCCCGGCCAGGAAGTTCTTCAAGCTCGAAGACTTCATCACCATGCGCCACCTCGAGAACATGGGCAAGATCCTGCTGGCGACGGGGATGATCGTCGTCTATGCCTACGCGATGGAGTGGTTCTACGGCATCTACTCCGGGAATGCCTTTGAGATCTTCATGCTGAAGAACCGGGCCACGGGTCCGTACGCAAAGATGTATGTGGCGCTGTGGATCTGCAACGGACTGGCGCCGCAGCTCATGTGGTTCAAGCGTTTCCGCACGTCGCCGTTCTGGCTCTTCGTCGTAGCCATGTTCGTGAACGTGGGCATGTGGCTGGAGCGCTTCGTCATCATCCCGGGCTCGCTGCACCGCGACTTCCTGCCTTCGTCGTGGGGCATGTACCACGGCACGATCTGGGACTGGAGCTTCTTCATCGGTTCGATCGGTTTGTTCTTCGCGTTGCTGTTCCTCTTTGTGAGATTCCTGCCGATGATCTCGATCTTCGAGATGCGCACGCTGCTGCCTGAAGCGCAGGCGCATGGCGAGGAGGAGCACTGATCATGGCCATCGGAAAGATCAGAGAAGGTCTGTACGGCGTCATCGCCGAGTTCAACGACCCGCAGACGCTGCTGGATGCGGCGAACGCCGTGCGTGAAGAGGGCTACACGGCCACCGACGCGTTCTCGCCGTTCCCGATTCATGGATTGGCCGAGGCGGTCGGGTTTCATAAAACGCACCTCTCGTCGATCGTGCTGGGGATGGGCGTCCTCGGCGGTGCCGGCGGTTTCTTCATGCAGTGGTACGCGAGCGTGATCAGCTATCCGCTGAACATCGGCGGCAAGCCGCTCAACTCATGGCCGGCCTGGATCCCGATCACGTTCGAATGCACGATCCTCCTGGCCGCGCTCGGCGCTGTGTTCGGCATGCTCGCGCTCAACGGCCTGCCGATGCCCTATCACCCCGTCTTCAACGTGCGCCGCTTCGACTCCGCGTCGCGCGACAAATTCTTCCTCGTCATCCAGGCGCGAGACCCGAAGTTCCAGATCGAGGAAGCGCGCCGCTTCCTCGCCACGCTGGGTCCCCGTGAGGTCACTGATGTTCCCTGGTAAACGGGTCAGTAGGCAGTTGGCAGTAGGCAGTAGGCAGGAGCAGAAGCCTGCCCACGGCCAAACGCCGAGCCGGTGGTTCATCCGCTGTCTACTGCCTACTGCGATCTGCCTACTGCTTCTCGGCGCCTGCCGCCAGAAGATGGCCAATCAGCCGCGGTACGATCCGCTCGAGACGAGTGACTTCTTTGCCGACGGCATGTCGGCGCGTCCGCGGATTGCCGGAACGGTTGCTCGCGGCGATCTCTCCACCGATCCTTTCTTCGACACCGGCAAGATCGACGGCAAGTTGGCGGATGGTTTCCCGATGGCTGTGTCGCGCGAGTTGATCGATCGCGGCCATCAGCGTTACGACATCTATTGCTCCCAGTGCCACGGACGGATCGGCGACGGCAACGGCATGATCCCGTCGCGCGGGTTTCGGAAGCCGCCGTCGTTTCATACGCAGACGCTGCGCACCGCAACGACAGGACATCTCTTCGACGTGATGACGAATGGATTCGGCGCCATGCCGCCGTATGGATCGATGATTCCGCCGAGTGACCGCTGGGCGATCGTGGCTTACATGCGTGCGCTGCAACTCAGCCAGAACGCCACCGTCGGCGACGTGCCGCCCGCGGACCGCGCCAAACTCGATGCGCCGCCTGCCGCGGGCGCCGCTCCGGCGCATGGAGGATCGCACTGATGGCGACTCCTCGCACCAATGCGCCTTCTTCCGCCACCGGCATCGCGCGGGCCCAGCTTCCGGCGTTGATCATCGGCGTCATCGGCATCATCGGTGCGGCGGTCGGTTTCTTCACGAACGCGCAGGAGTTTTACCGCGCCTGGCTGCCGGGGTTCATCTTTTGGTTTCTGATCGCCGCCGGAGCCCTCGGCGTGATGATGCTGCAGTACGTCACAGGCGGTGAGTGGGGCATCCTGATCCGCCGTCCGCTCGGCGCCGCGGCGCGCACGATCCCGCTGTTCATTCTTTTCGGACTGCCGATCGCATTCGGCCTGAAGCACATCTACATCTGGGCCGATCCTGAGATCGTCCGCGGCGATCATCTGCTGGAGATGAAGGCGGTCTGGCTGAATCCCACGGCCTGGATCATCCGCGCGTTGATCTACTTCGCGCTGCTCTCACTGTGGGCATGGCGCATCCGCGTGCTCTCGCTGAAGTTCTACGAAGACCGTTCGCCATACGTCGAGCTGGCGCGCCGCAAGTGGAGCGCCATCGGATTGCTGATGTTCGTAATGGTCATGACGTTCTCCAGCATCGACTGGGTCATGTCGCTCGAGCCGAAATGGTATTCATCGATGTTCGGCATCGCCTTCACCGTCGGCGCCGGACTCTCGGCGTTCGCCTTCGTGACGTTCTTCCTGACGCTGCTCTCCGACAACCCGGCCATGCAGGGCATTCTCAAGCCGACGCACTTCCGCGACCTCGGCAACCTGATGCTGGCGTTCACGATGTTGTGGGCTTACACGAACGTCTCGCAGTTCCTGTTGATCTGGTACGGCAACATCAAGGAAGAGACGCCCTACTACATCCAGCGCACGCACGGCGGCTGGAGTTGGATGGCGGCGGCGTTGCTCATCTTCCAGTTCTTCCTGCCGTTCACGATGCTGCTGATGCGCGCCATCAAAGACCGGCCGCACACGATCGCCATCGTCACGGTGATCATCCTGGTCATGCGTTTCGTCGACATCTACTGGCTGGTCGTGCCGGCCCATCACCCCGATCATTTCTATTTCTCCTGGATCACGCTCTTCGCGTTCCTCGGCATCGGAGGTCTCTGGCTGTCCGCGTTCCTGTGGCAGCTCAAGGGGCAGACGATCATCCCGATTCACGAAACTTGGGTCGATGAGGCCATCCGCGAAGGAGCGCTGCAGAGGGAGGCCGCCCGCCATGCCTGAGCATGTCCAGTACGAAGACGACGATCTGTTCAATCCGGAAACGCACCGGGAGGAATCGGACGTTCCGCTCAAGCCGCTCTGGTGGGCGCTCATTCTCTTCGTCGTCTTCGCCGTGATCACGCACATCGTCCTCTACTTCATGTATCAGGCGATGGTGAAGGCCGAGACCAGGCGATGGGATCCGCCGCAGACGGCCGTCGCGCGTCCCGCGAACGCCAGCGTTCCCCAGAATCAACCGCTGTTGCAACCCTTCCCAACCGCGACCGCTCCCAACCAGAGCACGCCCGTCACCGATCTCCAGACCATGCGCGCCGCCGAAGATCGCGTGCTGAAGAACTACGGCTGGGTCGACAAACAGCAAGGCATCGTTCACATCCCAATCGATCAGGCCAAGGACATGCTGGTCAGGAACGCCAGCGTCCCGCCGGCGCCTCCTGCGACAACCACCGGAGGCGCGCCCGAATGACCCCGCGTGGCGCCAACGTTTTGGAGTGCGGTGGCCGCAGCCACCGCTTTTGTATGTTCGTGCAGCGCGTGAGCATACAAAAGCGGCAGCTGCGGCTACCGCACTCCATAGTGCTGCTGCTTCTGTTCGCGTTCCCCCTCCTCGCCCAGACCACCGCCGAAAAGCCACAGCTTCCCGGCAATGTCTCCATCGCGCAGAAGCTCAACACGCAGATCCCGCTCGATCTCATGATGCGCGACGAATCGGGCAAGGTGGTGCGGCTGAAGGAGTACTTCGGCAAGGGCCGGCCGGTGCTGCTCAACTTCGTTTACTACCGCTGCCCGATGCTCTGCCCGATGGTGCTCGAAGGAACGACCTCCGCGCTGACGGAGCTGAAGTTCAACATCGGCGAAGAGTTCGACATCATCACCGTCAGCATCGATCCGCGCGATAAAGCCACGGACGCGGCGCTGCTGAAAGAAAAATACATTCGCCGCTACGGCCGTCTCGATTCCGCCGGCGGCTGGCATTTCCTGACGGCGAATGAAACGGCCATCGAGAGGCTGACCGAGGCTGTCGGGTTCCAGTATGCGTACGACAGCCGTACCGACCAGTTTGCGCATGGCGCGGCGTTGCTCGTGCTCACGCCGGACGGCCGCACGTCGCGCTATTTCTACGGCTTCGAGTTCAAGGCGCGCGATCTTCGTCTGGCCATCGTCGAGGCCTCGGCGGGGAAGGTCGGTACGGTCACCGATCAGTTCCTCCTTCTCTGCTTCCACTACGATCCAGCGACCGGCAAGTACAGCCGCAACGCGATGATGTTCGCCCGCGTCGGAGGAGTGACGTCGATGTTCCTCCTCGGCGGCTTCATCTTCGTGATGTTCCGTAAAGAGCGGACGCTTTCAAAAGAGCATAGGCAATGACCGATTTCCCACTGTTTCCCGAGCAGGCTTCGAGCGTCGCTCCGCTCGTCGATGGCCTCTACCTGTTCCTCGTGGCCATCACCGGCGGAGTCTCGCTTCTGATCTGGCTCGTCATCTTCTACTTCGCGATCAAGTATCGCCGCCGTCCCGACAACGAGCTGGCGCAGGAGCAGGAGCCGCCGGCCATCCTGGAGATGACGTGGACGGTCATCCCGCTGCTCATCTTCATCGGCATCTTCGTCGCCGGCGCCTGGGTCTTCCTCCGCATGCAGGTGATCCCGCGCGACGCCATCGAGATCTACGCCACGGGCCGGCAATGGATGTGGAAGTTCCAGCATCCCACCGGACAGCGTGAGATCAACGAGCTGCACGTGCCGGTCGGCCGCGCGGTCAAAATCACCATGGCATCCGAGGATGTCATTCACAGTCTGTGGTTCCCGGTCTTCCGCGTGAAAGCGGACGTGCTGCCGAACCGCTATCGCACGATGTGGTTCGAGGCCACCAAAACGGGACGCTTCCACATCTTCTGCGCCGAATACTGCGGCACCTCGCACTCCGGGATGATCGGCTCCGTCATCGTGATGGAGCCGACCGATTACCAGCGCTGGCTGGCCGGCGGCACCGAGGGATCGCTGGCGTCGCAGGGTGAAAAACTCTTCCAGAAATACGCGTGCAACACCTGCCATCTCGACAACGGCACCGGCCGCGGACCGATGCTGGCCGGCTCGTACGGCAAGACGCGCGCGCTCGCGGACGGAAGCAACGTCGTCATCGACGACAACTACATCCGCGAGTCGATCCTGCAGCCGCAGAAAAAAATCTCCGCGGGCTTCCAGCCGGTGATGCCGACTTTCCAGGGACAGGTGAGCGAGGAAGATCTCATTCGTCTGCTGGCGTACGTGAAGTCGCTGCCCGCTCTGCAGACGGCTGGTGCGACGCCGGCGCAGCCGGTCGAATCGACGATCCTGCCCGTCGAGTCCACCACGACCGCCGCCGTGACGACGACGAACGCCGGCACCCTGCCGAACGCCGGCACCACGACGAATCCATAGGGAACCGAGATGACCAGCACCATCATCGACGACACACCGATCCTCGAGCCTTCCACGAAGGAGGGGCGGAACTATCTGAACGACGAGTACGGCGTGCTGTCGTGGCTCCTGACGAGGGATCACAAGCGCATCGCCATCCTCTATCTGTTCTCCGTCAGCATCTTCTTCGTCGTCGGCGGCATCTTCGCGTTCCTCATGCGTCTCGAGCTCCTCACGCCCGAAGGCGACATGTTCACGTCCGATACGTACAACAAGCTCTTTTCGCTGCACGGCATCGTGATGATCTTCTTCTTCCTGATCCCGGCCATTCCTGCGGTCATGGGCAACTTCATCCTGCCCATCATGCTGGGGGCCAAAGATCTGGCATTCCCCAGGCTCAACCTGGCCAGTTGGTACATCTACATCATCGGCGCAACGTTCGGGGTTGTGGTCATCATCACCGGCGGCGTCGACACCGGCTGGACGTTCTACACGCCCTTCTCCACGCAATACTCGAACACGAAGGTCTTCGCCACCACGCTCGGCGCGTTCATCACCGGCTTCTCCTCGATCCTCACCGGTCTGAATTTCCTGGTGACCATCCACCGCATGCGCGCGCCGGGACTGACCTGGTTCCGCCTGCCGCTGTTCGTCTGGGCGATGTATGCGACCAGCATCGTCATCATGCTGGCCACGCCCGTACTGGCCATCACGCTGGTATTGCTGATGGTGGAGCGAGCGCTGGGGGTGGGCATCTTCGATCCCGCGCTGGGGGGCGACCCCGTCCTCTACCAGCATCTCTTCTGGTTTTATTCACACCCGGCCGTCTACATCATGATCTTGCCGGGCATGGCCATCATCTCGGAGTGCGTGGCCGCGTTCACGCGCAAAAAGATCTTCGGCTACAAGTTCGTGGCCTTCTCTTCGCTGGCCATCGCCTTCCTCGGGTTCCTGGTGTGGGCGCATCACATGTTCGTGGCCGGAATCTCGGTCTACGCCGGCCTCGTCTTCTCGTTCCTGACGATGCTCGTGGCCGTGCCGTCGGCCATCAAGGTCTTCAACTGGACGGCCACGATGTACAAGGCCTCGGTGTCGTGGAACACGCCGATGCTCTACGTCCTTGGTTTCATCGGGCTCTTCACCATCGGCGGTGTGACGGGCCTCTTCCTCGGCGCGCTGGGCGTCGACGTTCACGTGCACGACAGCTACTTCGTCGTGGCGCACTTCCACTACATCATGGTCGGCGGCACGATCATGGCCTACATGGCCGGCCTGCACTACTGGTGGCCGAAGATCACCGGACGAATGTATCCGGAGTGGTGGGCGCGCCTTTCGGCGCTGCTCGTCTTCGTCGGTTTCAACCTGACCTTCTTCCCGCAGTTCCTGGTCGGCTACGTCGGCATGCCGCGCCGCTATCACGCCTACGCGCCGGAGTTCCAGGTGCTGAACGTTCTCTCTACCGCGGGCGCGACCGTGTTGGCGGTCGGCTATCTGCTGCCGATGATCTACTTCGCCTGGTCGTTGAAGTTCGGGCGCAAGGCCGGCTCGAATCCGTGGGGCGCGGTCGGACTGGAGTGGGCCACGACCTCTCCTCCACCGAAAGAGAATTTCCACGAGACGCCGGTGGTGACGTGGGAAGCCTACGATTACCCGGCCTTCCTCAAGGCCATGCAGGAGACGCAGCATGTCTGACGACACGCTGCATCAAAGCGCCGAGGATGCGGCCAAGCCGGATGCCGAACACGCGGCCGAGCCGCATAAGCACGGCCACCATCATCCGTTCCTCCAACACCACTTCGAGGATCTGGGGCAGCAGCACGAGGCCTCGAATCTCGGCATGTGGTTCTTCGTGGCGCAGGAGATTCTTTTCTTCGGCGGTGTGTTCTGCGCGTACTTCATCTATCGCGCGATGTACCACGACGCCTGGAAGCTCGGCTCGCACCATCAGGACTGGAAGATCGGCGCCATCAACACGATCGTCCTCATCGGCAGCTCGCTGACCATGGCTCTGGCCGTGTGGGGCGCGCAGGACGCGAAGCGGAAGTTCACCACACTCATGCTCGTCCTGACGCTGATCCTCGGCGGGATCTTCGTCGGCGTGAAGGGTTACGAGTACTCCGTCCACATCCATCACGGACTCTTCCCGGGCGCGCAGACCTACACGAACGTCGAGAGCACGCCGGAGCTCTCGCAGCAGGTCCAGCTCTTCATGACGTTCTACTTCACGATGACCGGTCTGCACGCGCTGCACATGATCATCGGTGCGGGGCTGCTGCTCTGGCTCATCAGGCGCACATGGCGCGGCGACTTTGGTCCCGAGTACTACGGTCCCGTCGAGATCATGGGTCTCTACTGGCACTTCGTCGACATCATCTGGATCTTCCTCTTCCCTCTGCTGTATCTGGTTTGAGGATCACGGAAACCATGGCCAACGCACATTCACCTGCCAAGACCGCCGATCACGTCGATCACATCGGCCACGCGCCGGCGCACCATCGCTCCTCGCTGGCTTCCTACTTCGCCGTCTTCGCCACGCTCATGATCCTGACCGTGCTCACGGTCTGGGTCTCCCGCATCGACCTCGGCGCGCTCAACACCACCGTGGCCATGGCCATCGCCATCGTCAAAGCCACCGTCGTCATCCTCTGGTTCATGCACGTCCTCCACTCCCCGCGCCTGACCTGGATCGTCGTGATCGCGTCATTCCTCTGGCTGGCCGTGATGTTCGTGTTGTTCTTCGCGGACTACGCGACAAGAGGTTGGCCGCTGACGTAGCGCGGAGAGCTTGTGGACTTGTGGACTTTGTGGACTTTGTGGACTTCAGTGGACAGGTCCACAACGTCCACCAAGTCCACTAAGTCCACTACGTCCACACGACTTCAAATCGGCGCGATCTCGTCCCGCGACAACCTCTCGAACCGCAGGAACAGCAGCACTGCCACGACGGTGAGTCCGGCGCAGAGTCCCCACCACAGGCCCACGATTCCGAGACCCATACCGAAGCCGAGGAGCAGCGCTACTGGCAGGCCGATGCACCAGTGGCCGAAGAGGTTGGCGTAGAGCGACCACTTGGTGTCGCCCGCGCCGCGCAGGACGCCGGCGCCGACGGCCTGGATGCCGTCGGAGAGCTGGAACACGGCGGCAACGAGCATCAGTGGTAATGCCGCGGCGATTACGTTCTCCTGATTCGTGACCAACCTTGCAATCATGCGCGGAAAGAGCGCGAAACAAAGTCCGCTGGTGCCCATGACGATCGCGCCGGCGACGAATGTCACGTATCCGGCGGTGCGCGTTCTCGAGGCGCTGCGCGCGCCGATGGCCTGGCCAACGCGAACCGATCCCGCCGCGGCGACACCGAGTGCCACGGTGAACGTGAACGAGGCAATGGTGATCACGAGCTGATGTGCTGCCAGATGAAGTGTGCCGAGGCGCGACGCGAGCACGCCCACGAGCGCGAAGATCCCCACTTCCGCACCGATCTGCAGTCCGAGCGGCAATCCGACACGGAAGGCGCGTCCGATCTCGCTCGGGCTCCAGCGGTGACCGACATGCCCGTCCACCTTGACCCGGAAGGCCGCCACCGCCAACCATACCAATTGCAGGACCGCGCAGATCACCGTCGCCAGCGCGGCTCCGGCCACGCCCATGGCCGGGACGGAGCGCAGCGGTCCGGTCCATGCCGGCAGCGCGTTCCCGCCGAACACGAACAGAATGTCGAAGATGAGGTTGATCACGTTCGCCGCGATCATCGAATGGAGCAGCGGCCGCGTGATCCCCTGCGCCTGCAGGTACGCGCGCATGACGTAGTACAGAAGGAACGGCACGAGTGTCGTCAGGCGGATCAACAGATAGATCGTCGCCGGCGCGATCAGCTCTTCCTGTGCCCCGATGTGCGGCAGGGCCGCGGCTGCACCGAGCAGGAAGGCCGTCAGCACTCCCGCGATGATGAGAGCGAGCCACACTCCCTGCCACAGCACGTGCCGCGCGCGCACGCGGTCGCCGGCGCCGATGGCCTGCGAGATCAGCGGATCGACGCCCATGACCATGCCCATCCCGGCGACGGAAAAGGCGAAGAAGATAGCGTTGCCGAGCGCGGCTCCCGCCAGCTCGCGCGCGCCGAGACGCCCCAGCACGGCCACGTCCACGAGCCCCATCAGGTTCGTCCCCGCCTGCGCCGCCGCGAGCGGAGCGGCGAGGCGGAAGAGCTCGCGGAGCTCGCTCTTGAAGTCAGCGGCGCGCATCGGAGGGGATTCTAGTGGGATTGTGCGTGTTGCTTGCTCGGGAATCCTTCACCTCCGCCGTGTGCCCTTGATAGCCAAGAGACACTGGATCCGCTGAGACGCGGACCGAACCTCGGTTCGTGTGCGACATAGTGAACCCCCGGCGTCGGGCGAGCGGTTTAGAGATGATGACTCGATGCTTGCCCGCTCATCAATTGGCGCAGGAGTACAGTTCGGAACGGTGGACACTGCTGAGGCGCGGGCGGAACTGCCGAGTCTGGTATACTCCGCCGATCAGGAAAGCCGTAGTTCAGGAGTGTCTTGACTTCTGATTCGGCCGGGGCGCGAACGAATGGGCTAAGGGCATTGTGCCTTAAGCGTCGTCGTTCACGGCAGGAGAACGAGCATGGTTGAAACATCAAAGAGTAAGACCGCAACGATCTTGGTAGCTGCTGCTGTTATCGCCATGATAACGAGCTTCGCAACATTCTGGCTGCTTTCGCGAGTTCGCGACACGGCAACGGTCACGGCGGCTAGTGCGATTACCGATCTGGACCGCATTGTCGAACGCCGAGTCATCCGGGCCGGGTACGTCTCGAATCCTCCCTCCTGCATCATCGATCCCAATACGAAGAAGGTCACTGGTGTCGTCGCAGAGAGCGTTGAGAGAATCGCGGAATCGGCAGGACTGAAGGTTGAGTGGACGGAGGAAGTCGGGTTCGGCTCGATGGTCGAGGGGTTACGAGCGGGCCGGTACGACATCGTTCCTTGCGCAATCTGGCCCACCGCGGCGCGAGCTCGCGAAGCCGACTTTACTGATCCGCTCTTCTACAGCGCCGTCGCTGCGTATGTCCGACCCGACGACAAACGTTTTGGCGACAAGCTGGCGGCGCTCAACTCAAGGAACGTCAGGATCGCTACGATCGATGGCGAGTTGGCGGAAACGATCGCGCAAACGCAGTTCCCGGACGCGCAGACAGTTGGCCTACCGCAGATGACGGAGATTTCGACAATGCTGTTGAACGTGAAGGAGAACAAGGCGGACGTCGCGTTTGTAGAACTCTACTTCGCGGAGCAGTTCCTCAAGAACAACCCCGGTAGCCTCGTGAGGTTGGCGCCGGATCAACCTGTGCGTATATTTCCGAATACGATTCTGCTCCGAAAGGGGCAAGCGGAGCTGAAAGCCTTCTTGAATACGGGCATTGACGAGCAGTTCAATCTGGGAGCGATAGATCGTACGATCGCAAAGTTCGAACCTGTGCCCGGTACTTTCCACCGGCTGAGCCAGCCCTACGCTCCCGCTGTTCGTCAGTAATCCGGCGCGTATGAGCCTCGTCCGGATCCTCATTGACTATCGGGAGGCCATTCTCGACGGACTCGGGATGACGCTAAAGCTGTGCGTCGTCATCTGGACCCTCGGCATCGTGGTAGGAACGTTGCTTGGCATTCTCGCGAATCAATGGCGCTCAGGTCTCGGATGGTTCGTGCGTGGCGGTTCGTTCGTCCTGTCAGGAATACCGATCCTCGTGCTCCTTTTCTGGCTTCACTATCCTCTGCAGTCTGTCCTTGGCGTGGTCATAGACCCCTTTTACACCGCCATAGCGGCGCTGTCGCTGATGAACATCGTGTCCGTGGCGGAACTGGTGGCTGTGACACTGCGTGACTTCCCGGCGCAGTACGTCATGGCGGCGCGAGTATGCGGTCTTTCCTCAAAGGAGACCATTCGCAGAATTCAGCTTCCGATCATCTTCCGCCAGATTCTCCCCGGTCTGTTGCTGCGGCAGGTCACCGTCCTCCAGGCCACTCTTTTCGCCAGCCTGATCTCCGTTGACGAGATCTTCCGTGTGGCTCAGCGGATCAACGCGGTGGTCTATCGCCCGGTAGAGGTATACACCGGACTCGGCATCTTCTTTCTGTTGATCTGCCTGCCCATGAACGGTCTCGCGCTGTACCTTGAAGCGAGGTTCACCCGGGATCTTTCCGAAGTCTGAATGGACCCCACCGATGCTCATTGGCGAGAATCTCACAAAGCGATTCGGGCTGACGGTCGCTCTCGAGGATGCGAACTGCATCGTTGAGCCTGGCAAGATCACCGCGATTATCGGACCGAGCGGGAGCGGGAAATCGACTCTGCTGCGTATCCTTGCTTTGATCGACCCGGCCGATTCGGGCTCCGTCACGGTTGATAGCCACGTATACCGGCATCCATCGATAGACGACGAAATGCCGCCGCCCTGGCCCCGCGTCACGGTCGTGTTTCAGCAGTTGTTCCTGTGGCCGCACCTCAGCCTGCGGGAAAACATCATGCTGCCCGCGAGGCATCGCGCTGTAGTGGACGCCGAGACGAAGTTCGAGAATTTGGTGAAGGCATTCGACATGCGCGGCTTTGTCGACCGGTATCCAAACCAAACGTCGCTTGGACAAAGGCAACGCGCCGCGATCGCCAGAGCTCTCATTCTGGAGCCGTCATACATTCTGCTGGACGAGGTTACCTCGTCGCTCGATGTGGAGAGTATCGCTGCGATCGTAAATCACCTGCGAACCATGCGGACGTCAGGGATGGGAGTGTTTCTAATCACCCATTCATTGTCGTTTGCACGCAGCTCCGCCGATCATGTTCTCTTCCTGGATCAGGGGCGCGTTCTGGAAGCCGGCGGTGCCCGAATACTTGACGCGCCCGAGCATCCGCGTCTCAAGCAGTTTGTGCAGTTGCTCGAAACGGTGCGATAGAAGCGGAGTGCTTCCTGGCAAGATCGAGTCAGCCGCCAGGGTCCGGAGGGGACGCCAGGACCTGCTGCCGCCTCAATCGTCGGTTCGGGCTGCGATCCGAATTAAGGGGCTCCGTTCGACGAGATGCTCAAGGTTGGACTCCGACGCGCTCTCGAAAGTTGGCGGGGGAAACGCGCTGATGATCGCGGAGATGTTCGTGATGATGCGTTCCATTCGGGGGCGAGGCAGCCTCCGTCCGCCAGTGGGTTTCAAACCATGCTCATCCCACGCGACCTCGTAACCCTCCGGGCTGGAGCCGTGAGGGTTGGCGATCCAGCAGTTCCCGAGATGAAGCAGGCCGGAGACCGCCTGCGCGACGCCGTTAGTGCCGATGCCGCTGAGCACGAGCACACGTACCATTGCCGACACGTTGTTGTGCTGACAGGTCGGATGCTGCCGTAGTTTGGTGACCAGTTCCAGTAAACGACTGACGTCGTTGTGGCTCTCGACGATGTAGAGGTAGTGAGTGCCTTTAGTGGCCATGTTGTGCGCCATGATGTCGATCAACTGACGCTGAAGGTGCTCCTCGCCGGCAAGGAAGTCGGGCAGATAAACCCAGAAGTCGTCGAGAGGATCCACTTGTTTCTCCCATTCAGCGATCTTCTCCGGCCGTATACCCTCCTTCCATTCCTTCTCTTCGTTGAGTCGCCGCGCCAGTTCCTTCTCCTCTTCCGCACGCTTTCTCTCATCCCTCCAGCGCGCGAGGAAAGGTCCGTACATGTCATGGTAGAGCTCAAACCAAGTCGAACCGTCAGCCGGGTAAAATTCCTTGAGAATACGCGTGTTCTTATCTGAAAGCCTGCGGAGAGGGACAAGGATCTCCTCAGGAGTGACCTGCAGTGCCTGACTAAGCCAGATCGCTTCGCACGGAACCTTCGCGCCGCGCTTTGTGATCAGATAGTCTAGAGCCTGCGACAACACAAGTTGTTCGCGCTCTTCAAGGGTGCTCAACTTGTCGGCGCAATACTTGTCTCGAACGCGAATGGCGTCGCCCTGCAGGTAGTCACCGAGGAATGGTAACATTGCGCCGATATTGTTCTCCCATAGCTGATGACAAACCAGCTGCATGTATGGCAGCACGACGGTATCGGTCTCGACTTCACTCCACCAGCCGGTTTCTCGGGATCCACGGATCGTCAACGAGAGATCGGCCATCAGCTGGGGAAGGTGCTCGACGGCTACTTCCGCACCGGCTTGCGTGCAAGTCCGCTCAACGATGACCTGCCCTTGTTCGCGGTTGGGGTTCTTTAACCGGTAGTAATTGTTGAAGAGGTCGGGAATCCGATTGTCAAAAACGCTCAAATCACCTAGGAACTCCTCACGCATGGAAAAAACGACGCGCACATCCATGCGCTCATCGTTGATAATCGCCGAGAGTTCGTCCAGAAAGGTATAGAACGCTGCATCCCAAGCGCTGCTGTTGAAGACCTCCTCGAACTGATCTAGGATGAAAATACAGCGATCTGGTGCAAGTGATTTGACGACATCGGTCAGTGTTACGACAGCAGGGCCTGTCCCGAGCGATTCGACGGCGTCCACGGGTACTGTCGAATCGCTTGCCTGTTCAACGCTGAATGGTGGTACCCGGGACAGTACCACCTGTAGAGAAGGTGGCATTGTCTCGTCGCTCCCGATGAAATAACTCTTGACCGCATGCAGAACCGATGACTTCGGATCGCCGGCCCAACTCCGGCACACGAATACGAAGGCTCGAAGGTTGAGACTCGGGACGAGTTTGGCATTGAGGAAAGAGGTTTTTCCGGCGCCGGAAGCCGCAAATAGGAGAGTCGTTCTGCCTGAAAGGACACGATCGAGCATCAGGCTCAAGTCTCGGTCGCGCCCGAACAGCTGAGGCGCGTCATCTTTGGTGTACGGTCGAAGCCCGATGAATGGATTCAGAGACGACATTTCAATGTCCTAGTCGATCGGATACGCGGGCGGCGGCGGGCGACGCTTCTGGATTTCATCTGCGAAACTGTCCAACGTAGTCGGGACGATAGCGATTCCTCGCCGCTCGCAGTAGGCATCCGCAGATGTGGTCGTCTCCTTCATAACGGCGTGATCGCGGCTGGTACTCCCCTCAATCCGCTTTCGAATCAGCGTAGTAAGGATTGTTCGGACATTCCAGTCGCTCAAGCTGTATCCCATAAACAAAAAGCTTCGTTCGTTCATAAGTGCGCTAACAGCACTCGGGACCATCAGTTCGCCACTAATTCCCATGCGAGCTATGTAATCCTCATAGTCGAAATCCGTAATGATGACACTATCATTGTCGAAAGTATCCTCAGGATGCAAACATCCGTGAACTTTAAAAATAACTACGATCGGCTCGTCCACCTCGAGATTGAAGCCTTTCACAGCTTTGTCGCTGTTTCCCCTTTCCAACCCGGCCTTCTTAGCCCAGAAATAATCAGAGAAACGAAACGAAACGTGGTCGACCGCTTGCCCCGTAGGCCGCTTCACATACAGGACAACCCATGGCGTGTCAGCTCCCAAAGCTTCTTCGATGAGGCGATCGTAGTTGGTCGTGATGATGAGATATCGTGCATGCGGTACTATCGCGCTGACGTCCAGTCTGTTCTGCCTCGCGACGTCCAGGTACTGCTTTGCCAGAGTTAGATGATGACGTGCGGCGTCGGCGATGAGTAGATGTGTTTTTGTGGGGGACTTCTTGTCCTTAAAAATGTCCGCGAGATCGTGCCACAGGTCTTTTCGGCCGTGAGTGACCTCGTAACGTGCCGCGATGCTAGTCAGCGCGTCGTTGACTCCCCAGAGCCGCGCACTCTCGACCAAGAGCTTGAATTCCTCCTCAAGCTCCTTCATCCACTCTTCATGCTCGGGCTCTTGCTTCGGCTCATCCCAGTCTTCAGGCCAATTCTCCATGAGAGATGTCACGGCTGGTTGAAGGCTTCTGTGGCCTGCCACGCGTGCAAAAAAGTCAGCTAGCTTGGCGGCGGAAGGGGGGAAGGCATCCCGCAGAAGCTCGGCACGGATATCAATAGCTGCTGTGCCAATCTGCCGCGATCTTGCAACCATGAGATACGCGAGCGCTAGCGAGAACTGCACGATCATACGCTCACGCTTGTTCTGTCGTGGTTCCGATAAGTTCAGTTCGGCGAGGACGGCTTCAATTTTTGCCTTTTCGGGAAACCCTGTGAAGCGCGCACCGGGATCACTGGATGCTGGTGGTAGAGAGGCGCCAGCTCCCAGGAATGGCACGAACCGCTGTCCAGGAATCTGCCGGCGGGAGTTTGGCAGCCACAATTCAGGGAAAATCTTAGTGGCGAGCTCCTGAAAACTCTCCGACACCAGCTCAATTTTCTGCGCCGGCATGCCTCATCCTCCGGAGAACTGGTCGAAACCGATGACACTGCGGCATTGTGCCTCCTCCCTTCGATGTCTGAATCCTTATAGAATGCCACAGTCGACGCTGTATGTCATCATCGCGGTTCGGGCGGCAACGAGTTGCAACGCCACTTACTCATCAAGATACATGGCCAACGCGCAGGCGGACTACTGGCCGCCGCAGCTTCACCGTTGCTAAAACAGGGTCTTCCTGATATCTGGCCAAGCTTTGGATGCAACTTCGGCCGCTTGTTCCAAGCCCGTTTTGACATGAGAGTCAATCGCCATCGCTATGCCGGCTGCGTACGAGTTTTTGTGAGCGTTGGTCGGCGTGTGAAACTCCCTTTCAAAAAGAATCCAGATCTCCTCGATCGCCAGACTGACAAGTCGCTGTCGCGCCATCTTTGCGGGGTCACTTGGATCGTATGGCATGCTGTCCTCCGTCTTTCTCTAGGAGTGATTCAAAAGAGCGGAACCCTACCCCAGGTTTGGGCGAAGCCGGTGATCGGCAGCAATATCGACTCGACGCTCCCTGAGAGCGTCATCGTCCCGGGGAGGTTGGCGGGTGGGTTTACACAATCGCTGTAGGGTCTGGGATGGGTGCGAGCGCCCACTCCGCGATGGCCTGCGAGATCAGCGGATCGATGCCCATGACCATGCCCATCCCGGCGACGGAAAAGGCGAAGAAGATGGCATTGCCGAGCGTGGCGCCGGCCAGCTCACGCGCGCCGAGACGCCCCAGCACGGCCACGTCCACGAGCCCCATCAGGTTCGTCCCCGCCTGCGCCGCCGCGAGCGGAGCGGCGAGGTGGAAGAGCTCGCGGAGCTCGGTCTTGAAGTTGGCGGCGCGCATCGGAGGCGGGATTCTAGTAGGATTGCGAACTTTTGCGAGCTTGGCGCGAGCCAGCTCACAGGTCTTAGGGGTTAGCTCTTAGGTCTTAGGGCTACACGAAGCGTGACCGCCTGAGGAACCTAACACCTAAGACCTAATCCCTAAGACCCCACCAGGAGAATCAATGCGTTACCTCGTCACCGGCGGTGCCGGTTTCATCGGATCGAATTTCATCCGCTTCCTCTTCAACAAGTACGGTTCGGACGCGCAGGTCGTGAATCTGGACAAGCTCACGTACGCCGGCATCCGCGAGAACCTGGCGGAGTACGAGGGCAAGCCGAACTATCGATTCCTGCAGGGCGACATCGCCAAGCCTGAGGATGTGGCCGAGGCCTATCGGGGCATTGACGACGGCGGCATCGACGTCGTGGTGAACTTCGCCGCGGAGACGCACGTCGACCGTTCGCTGATGGAGGCCGGCACATTCATCGAGACCGACGTTCACGGCGTGCTGGTGCTGCTCGAAGAGGCGAAGAAACATGCGCCGAATCTGAAGCGCTTCGTGCAGATCTCCACGGATGAAGTCTACGGATCCATCGCCGAGGGATCGTTCACGGAGAACGATCCGCTCAACCCGCGCAATCCGTATTCAGCATCGAAAGCCGGCGGCGACCGCATGGCCTACGCGTACGCGCAGACATACGGAATGCCGGTGATCATCACGCGCGCATCGAACAACTACGGTCCGTTCCAGTACCCCGAGAAACTGATCCCGCTGTTCGTCACCAATGCCATCGACGACCTGCAGGTGCCGCTCTATGGCGACGGCGGCAACATCCGCGACTGGCTCTACGTCGAAGACCACTGCGCCGCGGTCGACTTTCTGATCGAGCACGGCGCGAACTCTGAGACGTACAACATCGGCGGCGGAAACGAGCGCGAGAATCGCGAGATCACTCATCGCATCCTGCAACTCCTCGGCAAGCCGGAATCGCTGATCAAGCGCGTTGCCGATCGCGTCGGCCACGACCGGCGCTATTCGGTCGATACCTCGAAACTCGAGAGCCTCGGATTCAAGATGACCACCGACTTCGACGCAGCCCTCGAGCGCACCGTGCAGTGGTACACCGCCAACGAATCGTGGTGGCGCGCCATCAAAGAGCGCAGCGCCGAGTTCAAGGCGTACTACGAGAAGCAATACGCGGGAAGGTGACGAGTCGGCAGTTGGCGGTCGGCGGTCGGCAGTAGAAGAAACACCGGGTCGCTCGACTTGACCATCGCTGCCTCTGCTACTGCCGACCGCCGACTGCGGACCGCCGACTCAACCTGCCGCGCAGGCGCGTATGTCGTCGATGAGCCGTCCGATGTCGAACGGCTTGGCGTGGATGCGGTAGACCGGGATCGTCAGTTTCTTGACGATCTCGCTCTCCGGAAGCGCCGAGGCGATGATCGTGCAGCGCAACTTTTCGGGTTGGTATTGCTCGAGGTGCCGGAGTACGCCGAAGCCGTCGACGTGCGGCATCATCAGGTCGAGCACGATGACCGAATAGCCGTTGCTGTTGATGCGCTCGATAGCCTCCGCACCATCGCGAGCCGTGTCGACGTCCAGATCCTGGCGCTCCACGACGTTGGCCAGCATCATTCGGATCGGCTCGTCATCATCCACCACCAACGCCCTTTTTCGCTCATCCACGCGGTTCGTGGTCAGCAAGAAGCAAGCCGCTCATCAAGTCAACGCCGCAATGACGATCACCGGCACGGCCAGCACGAGTCCGACGATGACGAGCGGAATGACGATGGCGATGGCTACTCCCGCGATCGCAACGCCGACGGCCAGGATCAACACCGACTTCACGATCACCACGATGGCCACGATCGGAAAGACGATGAGCTTGAACGGCAGGAACACGAGGTTCACCGCGAGCTTCAGCACGAACACAGCGGCCATGACCACCAGACCGGCGACCGCAACGATCGCCAGCAACGCGAGCAACTCGAACATACGAGCCTCCCGAAAGTGAGATACGAAGGATACGCCCGATCGTTTCAGCTCAGGATGTTGGAGCCGGCCCCACGTACACGCTCTGCGGCCGGATGAGGCGCCCCACTTTCCGTTGCTCGAAGCAGTGCGCGGTCCAGCCGGCGACGCGGCTGATGGCGAACGTTGGAGTGAAGAGCGGCACTTCCAATCCCAGTCCGTGCAGGAGCAGGGCGGTGTAGAACTCGACGTTGGTCTGCAGTTTTCGTCCGGGCTTGTGCTCCTCGAGGAGCCGCAGCGCGGTCGATTCCACGGCGCGCGCGAGCTCGTACAGATGCATGTCGGCGGCACGCGTGAACATCCGTTCGGCTGCCGCTGCGAGGACATCGGCGCGCGGGTCGCGCACTTTGTAGACGCGATGGCCGAAGCCCATCAGCCGCTCGCCGGCGGCGATCTTGCGGCGCAGGATCTCTTCCGCGCGCGACGCGTCGCCGATCTCGAAGACCATGTCCAGAGCCGGTCCCGGAGCGCCGCCGTGCAGCGGTCCCTTGAGCGCTCCGACCGCGCCGGTGATGGCGGAGACGAAGTCGGAACCGGTCGACGCGATCACGCGCGCCGTGAAGGTCGATGCGTTGAGGCCGTGGTCGACGACCGTGTTGAGATAGGTCTCCATGCCGCGCACGAGCTCCGCCTGCGGCTCGATGCCGTTGAGCATGAAGAGGTAATTCGCGGCGATACCCAGATCCGCGCGCGGAGCGATCGGCTCATGTCCCGCGAGCAGTCGCGAGTACGCGGCCACGATCGTCGGAAAGACTCCGGTCAGGAGCTGCGCCGCCTCGCCATCGTCATCAGCGCGCAGCGTTCCGGCGGCCATGCGCAACGCGTCCATCGCCGGCACGCGCAGTTGCGCGGCATGACGCAGGAGCGTTTCCGTGTGCGCCGGCAACGCCTCTGCGCGAGGGCGGCCGTGGTATCCCGCGGCTGCCCAGAGCAGTTCTACCGTGTCCTCGAAGCTCCACGGGGCCAGCTCTTCGACACGAAAGCCGCCGATGACGAGCTCGCCGCGGTCGCCGTCGACCATGCTCAGACGCGTTTCCGCTGCAACGATTCCTTCCAGGCCGTTGTTCACAACAGTGTTCATGCGCCGAACATACGTTCGGTTGCTCTTGTCGTCAACATTGATCGTATAATCAATACATGTCTGCGAAAAGGGCCGCCGCCCGGAAAACGACACGCAAACTGCCACCTAAAGCAACGGGCTGGCTCGATGCCGATGCCGCCACGCGTTTACTCGACATCAGCCGAGCCACGCTCTACGCGTATGTGAGCCGCGGATTCGTGCGCTCGGAGCCGGCCGCGGGACGTCCGCGCGAGCGGCGTTACGCGCGCGAAGACGTGGAGCGGCTGCGCACTCGCGCCGAGGAACGTCGCAATCCGGAAAAAGCCGCGGCGCATGCGCTGCGCTGGGGCGTTCCCATTCTGGAGTCAGCGATCACGCTCATCGCGGACGGCAAGCTCTATTACCGCGGGCAGGACGTCACCGATCTGGCGCGCACGCGCTCGCTCGAGGAAGTGGCGGCGCTGGTGTGGTGCGGCTCGTTCGACGCCGACGTGTTCGACACGCCGCTGCACGTCGTCTCCGGCCTGGCCGAGGCACCCGACCTGCCGTTCATCAATCGCGCGCAGTCCGTGCTCGCACTCGTGGCAGCGCGTGATTCACTGGCTTTCGATCTCCGCGCGCGCAACGTGGCGCAGACCGGCTGGCGCATCGTGAACCTGCTCACCAGCGTGGCCGCGGCGTCGCAGGAGCTCGAGGCCACGGTCGAGGACACGCTGGCCCGCGAGTGGGCGCCGCAGCGGAAAGACGCGGCCAAAGTGATCCGGGCCGCGCTCATCGTCTGCGCCGATCACGAGCTGAATGTCTCGGCGTTCACCGCGCGCTGCGTTGCCTCGGCTGCGTCGAATCCATACGCCGTCGTGATTGCCGGACTGGCCGCGCTGGAAGGAACGAAACACGGCGGCGCCACCGCGCGCGTCGATGCACTGTGGCGCGATCTCCGCCGCGCGCGCGACGTTCGCGGCCGCCTCGCCGAACGCCTCCGCCGCGGCGAGACCATCGACGGCTTCGGCCACCCGCTCTACCCCGACGGCGATCCGCGCGCCAGGCTGCTGCTGGACATGCTCCCGAAATCGAGTGAGCTTATGTTTGCGCGAAAGCTCGCCGAAAGCGTCGAGAGCGTTCTCGGCGAGAAGCCGAATCTGGACTTTGCGCTGGTTGCGGTGGAAGCCGCTCTCGATCTCCCGCGAGGGTCGGCGCTGACGCTTTTTGCGATTGGCCGCACCATCGGTTGGATCGCGCATGCCATGGAGCAATACGGACAGGACGCGATGATCCGTCCGAGAGCGAAGTACGTGGGTCCGAAGCCGGGCTGAGTTTGTGGACGTGGACGTTGTGGACGTTGTGGACGTTGTGGACCGAGTGGACGAAGTCGACTCTCGTGTCCACCAAGTCCACCAAGTCCACTCAGTCCACAACGTCCACGTCCACCTACGCCATCCGCGCCACGTTATCGAAGTACTTCACGAACGAGATCATGCCGCCGCTGGCTTGCTGCCAGTCGAAGTTCTCGTTCGGGGCGTGGTAGCCGTGTTCCGGCAATGACAGGCCGAGGAACATGACGGGGGCGGCCAGGACCTTCTCCATTGAGATCACGGCGCCGATGGAGCCGCCTTCGCGTACGAAGACGGGCTCGCGGCCGAAGGCGAATTTCATGGCGTCTTTGACGGCTTCGGCGAGCGGGCCGGTGGTCGGGGCTTTGTACGGCCACATCTCATTTTCGATCGCGATTTTCACATCGGGGCTGCGCTGCTTGATGAACTCGCGCACGAGCTTCTGGATCTTGCGCGGATCCTGATTCGGCACGAGGCGGCACGAGATTTTCACTTCCGCGCGCGGCGCAATGACGGTCTTGATCCCGGGGCCGGTGTAGCCGCCGACGAGGCCGTGGACTTCGAACGTCGGCATGGCCCAGATGCGCTTCATGACGTCGATCGCGTCATCGCTGCGGATCGATTTGAAGAGATGGTCTTTCTTGAAGCCCTTGATCGTGAAGCCTGAGTTGCGGAAGTCCTCGAGCTCGCGTTTCGTCGGCGGCTCGACGTCGTCGTAGAAACCTTTGATCTTCACCTTGCCGGTGCGCGCGTCGTACATCTCGGAGACGAGTTGCATCAGCTCGCCGATCGGGTTGCGCGCTGCGCCGCCGGTGACGCCCGAGTGCTGATCGGTCTGGCCGGTCTCGAGCGACAACGTGAAGCCTTGCAATCCGCGCAGGCCGGCCGGGCAGGCGGGACGCTGGCGCGAGACCCAGATGGTGTCGCTGACGAGCACCGAGTCGGTGGTCAGCTCTTTCCTGTACTTCTTGATCGCGGACTCGAAGCTCGGCGAGCCGACTTCTTCCTCGAGTTCCCACAACACATTCAAATTGAGCGGCACGCCTGCTTCGCGCGCGGCGCGGATTCCCCACAGCGCGCTGAGCGCCGGACCCTTGTCGTCCGTCGTGCCGCGGCCGAAATAGCGATCGCCTTTCTTCGTGAACGAGAACGGCTCGGTGTCCCACGGCTCCGTCTCGCGCGACGCCGGCTGCACGTCCATGTGGTTGTAGATCGTCAGCGTCGGCGCGTTGGTGCCGCTGCTGAACGTGCCATGCACGAGCGGATAGCCATCCGTCTCCAGCACCTTCGCCTCGCCGCCGAACGAGCGAATCAACTTCGCCGCTTCATCAGCGCAACGACGGACATCGCCCGCGCGTGCCGGCTCCGCGGAAACCGACGGAATCTCGACGAACTGCTGCAATGCCGACTCGAAGCGGTCGCGCTCGTTCTTCGCCCACGCCGCCAGTGTTTTTTTCTCGATCTTCATGGGGCGGATGGTATCTCAGTCGGCGACCGCCGACTCGTCACCACCCTACCGTCACACCGCCCAGCCGCGGATCGCTTGCGCCGAGGCGCATGCCGGTCTCTGGATCGATCATGACGCCGTGGGCGTCGCCGATCTCCGAGGGCGAGCGGCTGGCGCCGGGGATGGGGCGGAAGACGTGACCCATCTTCTCGAGCTTTTCACGCGAGTCGGCGTTCATGCCGAGCTCTTCCCAGTAGATGTGATCGGGGAGCCATTGATGATGCACGCGCGGCGCGTCGATGGCCTGCTGCATGTCCATGCCGAAGTCGATGACGTTGATGATGACTTGCAGCACCGTGTTGATGATGGTGGGACCGCCCGGGCTTCCGATGGCGAAGAACGGCTTGCCGTCTTTGAGCACGATGGTTGGAGTCATCGACGACAGCGGGCGCTTCTTCGGCGCGATGGCGTTGGCTTCGCCCTGGATGAGGCCGTAGTCATTGGGCACGCCGGCTTTCGACGTGAAGTCGTCCATTTCGTCGTTGATCAGCATGCCGGTACCTTTGATGGTGGCGCCGGAGCCATAACTGTCGTTGAGCGTGTAGGTGTTGCTGACGACATTCCCGGCAGGGTCGACGATCGTGAAATGCGTCGTGTCCGGCGATTCGTAGGGAGCGGGATTGCCGGCGCCGATCTCGCTGCTCGATGATGCACGCGTTGCGTCGATGCTGCGGCCACGCTCGGCGGCGAACTCGCGGCTGACCAGTGCTTGCACCGGCACTTTCACGAAGTCCGTATCGCCGAGGAACCTGGCGCGGTCCGCGAACGCGCGGCGCATCGCCTCGACGATGGTGTGCGTGTACTGCGCGGATCCCCACTGCATCGACTTCAGGTCGTAGGCCTCGAGCATGTTCAGCATCTCGACGACGGCGATACCGCCCGACGACGGCGGCGGCATGGTCAGGATCTCGTGACCGTGATAGGTCGTCTTCAACGGCGTGCGAACGGTGGGCTCGTAGGTGCGCAGGTCTTCGAGCGTGATGATGCCGCCGTTCGCTTTCATGTCGGCGGCGATGAGCTTCGCGGTCTCGCCCTCATAGAAATCGCGCGGGTTAGTCTTGATGCGCGCCATCACGGCGGCCAGCTGGGGTTGCACGAAGGTGTCGCCCATGTCATAGAAGCGGCCTTCGCGCTGAAAGATGCGGCGGCTTTCGGGGAAGGCTTTCATCTTCTCGAGCGTGCTGCTGGAGCGCAGTCCGCGCGCGAGATGAAAATTGACGATGAAGCCTTCAGCAGCCAGCTTGCGTGCAGGCTCGACGAGCTCGTCCCATTTCAGTTTCCCGTGGCGTTTGTGCGCGAGCGCCAGTCCGGCCACTGTGCCGGGCACTCCTGCCGCCAGATATCCTTCCGTGGACAGGCCTTTCACGACATTGCCCTGCGCGTCGAGGTAGAGGTCGCGATGCGCGGCCAGCGGGGCCCGTTCGCGATAGTCGACCGCCTCGGCTTTTCCATCCGCGTTGCGAATCAACATGAACCCGCCGCCGCCGAGGTTGCCTGCCGAGGGCCACGTCACCGCGAGCGCAAGCCCGACCGCGACCGCGGCATCGACCGCGTTGCCGCCTTTCTTCATCACATCCACGCCCACGCGTGACGCGATCTCGGACGTCGATGCCACCATTCCCTGACGCGCGCGCACCGGCTCTCGCGACGCCGCCAGCAGGGGTGTGGTGAAGAGCAGGAGGAAGGCGAGCATCCGTTTCATGGCGCCGGATGTTACCTCGCGCGGCCTCCCATTGCGCCGGCCGCAAGTCAGGCGTAGATTGACGGGTCCAGACATGTCCGACAAATTGGCCATGAGCGCCGTAAGACGCAGCAACCGCTTTCGGGTGATCATGAATCTCCCGTTGAAGCTGGGCTGGAAACCGGGAACGCTCGTCGACATCAGCGAGACCGGCGTTCTGGCGACGCACACGGGAGTGCTGAAGACCGGCTCGCAGATCGACATTTCATTCGTTCACGACGGCCAGCAGTTCACCGCCAACGCAAAAGTCGAAACCTGCACCGTCGTCGGCCTCGGCGCCGGCCCAGGCGGCGCAACGCTCTACGCATCGAGGCTGTTTTTCACGAACCTCACGGATTCCGCGAAACAGATTCTGGAATCGCTCGTGGGGTCGGGGATGACGGAACCGCTTTAGGTCTCGCTATCGCTCTTTCTTGCGGTCGAGCGCCCAGTCCTCAGTGCGCAGGTTCGGAACCCGTTGAAATTCCGCGATGTTGTGCGTTACTAGGATCACGCCTCGCGCTCTGGCTTGGCCAGCGATCAAGACGTCATAAGGGCCGATCGGAGTGCCGCGTGTCGCGAGCAACGCGCGGATCTCTCCCGCGTGCCTCCCGTCTTCCTGATCAAATTCAACGACCTCGAACTGAAGCGCATCGATCAATGCAACGTTGCGCTCGGCCCGCTGACTCTTGAAGGCACCGTAATAGAGTTCGTGAGCAACGATGGCCGAGATCGCAATATCGCGCGGCTGATGCCGGCGCGCGCGCCGGGCGACAGCAGAATTTCTGTCGTTGAGAAAGCCGATGACGGCGTTGGTATCGAGAAGGTACTTCACGATCCGAACAGCTTGTCGAAGTCTCTCTGCTCCGCCGGCTGCGGTTGCTCGAGCGCTGCCCTGGCGAAGTCTTCATCCACCGTCTCTACGAGCCTGTCGAGCCATTCCCATGTCTCTGGGACTGGTTCGAGGACAATCGCGTGGCCGCGTCGCCGAATGCGCACCTCGCGGCCGTCGACGCGGAACTCTTTCGGCAATCGCACTGCCTGCGAACGGCCTGACCAGAATACTTTTGCGGTTTCCACGAGCTCGCTCTCCGGTATGTCTCAAAGAGATATACCACAATTCGTGCCGAAGAGACGCGCCTACGATCGGTAATCCGCGTTCAGACTCACGTAGTCGTGGCCTAAATCGCATGACAGGACGACTGCGCTGGCATTTCCGCCGCCGAGATTGACGCGCAGTGGTACGCGTTCGCGCGCGAACACTTTCGCGGCGTCTTTCTCGCGATAGGGGGTGGGCTCGCCGTTGAGGACGAGGGCGATGTTGGCGGCGTGGAGGGAGATTTTTTTCAGCGAGAACCGTGCGCCGCTGCGGCCGACGGCGGCCAGGATGCGGCCCCAGTTGGGGTCGCCGCCGTGGAGTGCGGTCTTGACGAGCGGGGAGGTGGCGATGGCGTGTGCGGCGAGTTTGGCGTCGCGCTCGGTTTTGGCGCCAGTGACTTCGACTTCCATCACGCGGATTGCGCCTTCGCCGTCGCGGACGATCATCCAGGCCAGGTTGCGGCAGAGGACGTTCAGCGCGCGTTGGAAGTCGGCGAGGTCGGCATTCTCGGCGTTGCCGAGTTTTCCGGATGCGAGCACGAGGACCGTGTCGTTGGTGGAAGTGTCGCCGTCGACGGAGACGGAGTTGAAGCTCCCGTCGACTGCGATCTTCAGCATCTTCTGGAGCGTGGCCGGTTCGATGGCGGCGTCGGTCATCACGAACGCGAGCATCGTGGCCATGTTCGGGTGGATCATCCCCGCGCCCTTGGCAACGCCGACGATCCGGCCGCGCTTGCCGCCGATGGTGAACGTCGCCTGCGCGACTTTCGGGCCGACGTCGGTGGTGAGGATGGCGTGCGAGAGCGCGTCGATGCCGCCGGTCGAAAGGCGATTGACGGCGTCGGGGAGGAAGTCGCGCACTTTCTTGTCCGGCAACACGACGCCGATCACGCCGGTCGAGGCGAGGAAGACTTCGTTCTCATTGCAACGCAACAGCTCCGCCGCGCGCGTGCGCACGCGCTTCGCGGCAGCGAGACCTTCCTTGCCGGTGATCGCATTCGCGCAGCCGGCGTTGACGACGACCGCCTTGACGCGACCGCCGCTGCTCTTCAGCGCAGCCTTCGACAACACGACCGGCGCGGCCTGAAACTTGTTCTGCGTGAACACGGCCGCCGCCGTCGCGCCGTCGTCAGCGACGATCAGGCCGAGGTCCGGACGCTTCTTGCGAATGCCCGCGCGGACGCCGGAGGCGGTGAATCCTCTGGGTAGTCTCATGATTCTGCAGTGGCCCGATCGCGCGTGCGTAGCACGCCGAAGAACAATAGCCCCCGGCTTTCAGCCGGGGGAACCGAATGTGTAATGGATACCAGCCCGCGTAGCGGGCGGCAGAACTGTCGCCCGCTACGCGGGCTCGAAATGGCGGTCTCTTGCCCACCCGGCTGAAGCCGGGTGCTATTGCCTTCGGGCCCGCTACGCGGGCTCGAGAGAAACCCACCGATTGAAATGATCGCCTTCATGACAGATCGGCGAGCGCCTGCTCTGCCGCCTCCCTGACTCTCTCCGGCGCGGTTCCCCCGAGCACGTTCTTCTTCGCCAGCACTTCCTCGACGGTGCTCGTCGAGACCGAGCCCTGGCGTCCGACGATCTCGTGCGCTTCGCGGAAGGGGATGCCCGTGGCCGCGAGCGTGTCTGCCGCATCGGTGGCGAGGAGCAACGGACTGGCTGCGGCTTCGCGCAACCTCGGCGTGAGCGTCAATCCGCTCACGAGCGCGGTCAGGACCGGCAGGAGCAGCGCGATGGTCGTGCGCGTGCGGAAGAGCGGTTCTTTGTCGAGCTGCAGATCTTTGTTGTACGCGAGCGGCAAGCCTTTGAGCAGCGCCAGGAATCCGGTGAGCTCGCCGATGGCGCGGGCGGCGTGTCCGCGTGTGAGCTCGAGCAGGTCGGGGTTTTTCTTGTGCGGCATGCGCGAGGAGCCGGTGGCCAGCGCGTCGGGCAATTCCGCATACGCCGCTTCGTCGCTGGTCATGAAGATCAAGTCCTCGGCCATGCGGGAGAGGTGCGACAGCAACATCGATGCGCAGAAGAGGTACTCGGCAGCGAAGTCGCGATCGGAAACAGCGTCGAGCGAATTCGCGGTCGCGCGCGCAAAGCCGAGGGAGTGTGCGAGTTTTTCGCGATCGATTTGGAGCGGCGTGCCGGCAAGCGCGCCGGAGCCGAGCGGACACTCATCGCCGCGCTCGCGAGCGTCGTGAATGCGCGAGAGATCGCGTTGCAGCATGGCCACGTACGCCATGCACCAGTGACCGAACGTCACCGGCTCCGCCTGTTTCATGTGCGTGTAGCCGGGCATCGGCGTGGCCGCTTCATCGAGCGCGCGTTGTGCGAGCGCCCGCGCCAGCGATGTCGTCAGCGATGCGAAGTCGTCGCACGCTTTTTTCAGCCACAACTTCAGATCGGTGGCCACCTGATCGTTGCGCGACCGTCCTGTGTGGAGTTTTCCCGCCAGCGGGCCAACGATCGTTCTCAGTTCGCCTTCGACATACGAATGCACATCCTCGGCGTCGCTGTCCGCGATCGTCAGCGAGCGCAGCGCATCGACGAGCGCGTCGACCTCTGAAGAAGTGAGCACGCCCGCTTCGCCCAGCGCATGCGCCCAGGCGATCGAGCCTTCGACATCCTCCGTGAACAGCTCGCGGTCGAACGCGAATGAATCGTTCAGCGCGCGCAGCAGCGCCGACGGTCCTTCGCTGAAACGGCCGCCCCACATGCTCGTCACTTCACCCAACCTCCGGTCCCGCTCTGCACGGCCTCGAGATCCATCGGCGCGAGCCGCTTGCGGCCGCGGAGCTGCAGGCCGAAGAGGCGGATGAAGCCGGCCGAATCGGTGACGTCGTAACCGGTCATGTCGAACGAAGCGAGGTTCTGCTGATACAGCGAGTTCGGCGACTGCCGCGCCACGACGGTGGAATTGCCTTTGTACAGCTTGAGCGTGACGGTGCCAGTGACGTTCTCGGCGATCGAGACGGCGAAGGCATCGAAGGCTTCGCGCAGCGGCGCGAACCACATGCCGTTGTAGACGAGCTCCGCGTAGCGTGTGGCCACGCGTTCTTTCTCGTGCGCGGAGTCGCGATCGAGAACGATCGATTCGAGTGCCTTGAGCGCCGTCACGAGCAGCGTGCCGCCGGGCGTTTCGTACACACCGCGCGACTTGATGCCGATGAGGCGGTTCTCGACGATGTCTGCGCGGCCGACGCCGTGCTTGCCACCGATGGCGTTGAGCGTTTGCACGAGCACCGCCGGCGAGAGCTTCGCGCCGTTCACGGCGACGGGGATTCCCTGCTCGAACGTGATCGTCACTTTTTCCGGCGTGTCGGGTGCGTCCTGCGGATCGGTGGTGAGACGGAACATCGACGGCTCCGGCTCGAACGACGGATCCTCGAGCGGGCCGCCTTCGTGCGAGAGGTGCCAGAGATTGCGGTCGCGCGAATACGGATCTTTCTTCGTGACCGGCACGGGGATGCCGCGCTCGGAGGCGTAGTCGATGGCGTCTTCGCGCGAGACAATCGTCCACTCACGCCACGGCGCGATGACCGTTAGCTCCGGCGCAAGCGCCTGATAGGCGAGCTCGAACCGCACCTGATCGTTGCCCTTGCCGGTGCAGCCGTGCGCGAGCGCATCGCAGCCGGTGGCCAGAGCGATCTCGACCTGCTTGCGTGCGATGAGCGGCCGCGCGGTCGACGTGCCGAGCAGATAGTCGTGCTCGTAGATCGCGCCGGCGCGCAACACGGGAAAGAGGTAATCGGCCGCGAACTCTTCCTTCGCATCGACGAGATGAAAGTCGCAGGCGCCGGTCGAATAGGCCTTCTGCGCGAGACCGGTCGTCTCTTCAGCCTGACCGACGTCGACGGCGACGGCCACGACGTCGCAGCCGTAGTTCTCTTTCAGCCAGGTGATGATGATGGAGGTATCGAGTCCGCCTGAGTAGGCGAGTGCCACTTTCTTGATCGGTTTCACGCTGCTTTCTCCGTAGTGGTGCTGAGGACATGGCCCCTAAGCACTTTTTCTAATGTCTCGATGAATTCGCTGAGTGCTTTCTTCGGAACGATGTAGGGCGGCAGAAGCCGCAGGACTTTCTCGCGCGCGGTGCCGACGACGAAGCCGTGGCCGAGCAGCTCGCGCGCAACAGGAGTGGCGGGACGATCGAGCTCGATGCCCCACATCAGGCCGGAGCCGCGGATGTCGACGATCCCGGTCGTGACCTTGGCAAGCTCCGACTGGAACCACGCACCGAGCTCGTTGATCTTCGGCAGGAGCTTCTGCGTTTCATCGAGCACCACTGCGCCGAGGCGGCACGCGACGGGATTGCCGCCGAACGTCGTGCCGTGATGGCCGGGCTTCACGCAGCCTTCGAGCGCTTCGCCGGTCAACACGGCGCCGAGCGGCAAGCCTCCGCCGAGGGGTTTCGCGAGCGTGACGATATCCGGAACGATCCCGCTCTTCTGAAACGCGAACATCGTTCCGGTGCGCCCGAGGCCGCACTGGATTTCGTCGAGCACGAGCAGAGCGCCCGCGCGATCGGCGATTTTGCGTGCGGCGATCAGATACTCGTCCGTGAGAGGAACGATGCCGCCTTCGCCCATGACCGGCTCGAGGAAGATCGCCGCGGTCTCGTCATCGACGGCTGCACTCAGCGCGGCGATGTCATTCGGTGCGACGAACGAAACGCCGGGCACGAGCGGCTCGAACGGCTCGCGATAGGCGTCGTGGCCCGTCAGCGATAACGATCCAAGCGTGCGACCGTGGAAGCTCTCCACCAGTGCGACGAGCTTCGTCTTCTTCGTTGACGTTTTCAGCACCCATAGTCGCGCGAACTTCAACGCTGCTTCGTTCGCCTCCGTGCCGCTGTTGCAGAAGAACGCGCGCAGCAGACCCGATGCGCGCACGAGCTGCTCGCCGAGGATTCCCTGCGCGGGGTGATAGTAGAGATTCGAGACATGCAGCAGCTCGTCGCTGGCGCTGCGCAGCGTCTTCACGAGGCGCGGGTGCTTGTGCCCGAGGACATTCACGGCGATGCCGCCGAGGAGATCCCAGTACGCGCGACCATCCGCATCGAACAGACGCGCGCCCTTCCCATCGCGTGGATGGAACGGCGTGCGGGCGTACGTCTTCACGAGGAACGCGTTTTCGCGCGCCTCGACGGCGGCGGGAGATTCGTCATGCAGCAACAAGGGTCGTTCCTCCTTCTTCACCGATGGAGATGGCGCGCACACCCGAGGTCAGCGCGGTGAGCGCGGCCTGGAGCTTCGGCTTCATGCCGCCGCTGACGGCGGCGCTCGAGAGCATCGCTTCGACGCCAACGGTTGTGAGATGCGGGACCACCGCGCCGCTCTCGTCGAGGAGGCCGGCCACGTCGGTGAGGAACAGCAATTCTTTTGCACCGTGCGCGACCGCGATGGCCGTGGCGGCGGTGTCGGCGTTGACGTTGAAGAGAGCGCCGTCCTCGCCGATCGCCACCGAAGAGATCACCGGCATCGTGCCGGCGGTGAGCAGCGCATTGACGAGCGCGCGGTTCGAGCCGATGACGCGGCCGACATGGCCGAGATCGACGCCGTCGATATCGTCGTGCTTTTCCGCGATGAGCGTCGCGCCATCGCATCCGGAGATTCCGGCCACGCGCACGCCGAGCTGTGTCAGCTCGGAGACGAGGATCTTGTTGACCGTGCCGGCCAGAACCGAGACCACGACTTCGAGCGTAGCGTCGTCGGTGACGCGCAGTCCGGCGTGCGTCCGCTTGGCGATGCCGAGCTTCGCCAGTGCGGCGTCGATGTGCTTCCCGCCGCCGTGGACGAGCACGAGCTCTTCACCCGCGTTCCAGCGCGAGACGATTTTCTGCAATGCTGCCGCGCGGCGCGATGCGTCGTCGAGCAGCGAGCCACCGAGCTTGATCACTTTCACAGCAGTCCCTCCACTTCCGCGTATCCGCACATGCGATTGAAGTTCTGCACCGCTTGCGACGCGGCTCCCTTGAGCAGGTTGTCGATGACCGAAACGACAACGGCGCGGCGTCCGCCCTGCAGCAACTGGAAGCCGATCTCCGCGTACGGCGTGTTGACGACGCTCTTCAGCTCCGGGATCTGTCCCGCCGGCAGAATCCTCACGAACGGTGCATTCGCATACGACTCCGCATAAAGCTCCGTCAATTCTTCGGCCGTTACCGCGCTGGTGAACGCCACATGCATCGTCGAGAAGATGCCGCGCACGATCGGCAGCAGGTGCGGGACGAAGACCAGCGATGCGCGCTCGCCGAGGTGTAAGCCCTGCCGGATCTCCGGCTCGTGCCGATGCTGTCCGATACCGTACGCCTTGAAATTGCCGAATAGCTCACTGAACGAATAAGCGACGTCGGCCTTCTTCCCGGCCCCGGAGACGCCGCTCTTCGAGTCGCAGATCACCGGCTGCGTGCGGTCGAGCAGGTACGTGAGCGGCCGCAGCGCGAGCAGGATCGAAGTCGGATAGCAGCCGGGATTGGCGACGAGCCGCGCGGTTTTCAATTCACCGTTGCACCACTCCGAAAGCCCGTACACCGCCTCGCCGAGCAGCTCCGGCCGCGCGTGCGCGAAGCCGTACCACGAGGGATAGAGCGACGGCTCGCCGAGCCGGAACGCGCCGGAGAGGTCGATGACCTTCATGCCGGCGTCGAGGATGGTGGGGACGACCTCGGCCGAGAATTCGTTCGGCGTGGCCAGGAACACGATCTCGGGCCGCGCGTCGAAGAGCGCGTCGAGCGAGAACGAGCCGCTGGAGAACGCGGCCACGATCTCTGCGTGCGGATGCCGGGTGAGGATCTTCTCGAGCTCCGCGCCGGCGTAGCCGGTGGCGCCGGCGATGGCCACGCGCGTCTTCGTCGCGGGCAACGGTTGAACCGCGCTCAGCGTTGAATGTGAATCGACACGGATATCGTCAAGTATGTTTTTCATGGCAGGCCTCCCAAACGAACGCCGGCGCTATGCGCGGGAGCGTCGCGGTGCCGGGTGTAACCCAGCGATTTCGTGAACTCGCCGCGAGAAGGCGGTCGCGGCGGCGGGAGTGCGAAAAGCGATGAAAATTGTGTCGTCGCCGCCGATCGTGCCGAGGGCACCATCGATCGGCATCGCGTCGATTGCACTGGCCAATGGCTGTGCGGCAGCCACGGGCGTCTTGATTACGACCATGTTCACAGCCGCTTCGGCGCTGATGACGCTCTCATGCACGAGTTGCTCAAACCGGTGCTCGAGCGACTGGCGCGGAACGAACGACGCCACCGGAGCCAGCGCTCCCGGCGATACGTAACCGTTCGGCGTCTTCACCAGCCCCAGCTCCCGCAGATCGCGGGAAAGCGTCGGCTGCGTGACCGAAACTCCGCGCTTGCGCAGCGCCGCCAGCAGCTCGTCCTGCGAATGGACGGGCGTGCGGCTGACGATGAGGAGGATTTCCTCACGTCTGCGCATCGCGTCTCCGGCTGAATAAATATTCATCATCACGAATCTTTATGCATGAACCGCGTTGTGTCAATGACTATTTCGGGTCTTTCGCGAGAGCCGCCCCTCACCCTAGCCCTCTCCCCTCGGCGATGAACCCGCCGTGGGGAGAGGGGACCGGGTTCGCGCTTGAGGTAGATGCGTGGCTCGTGGCCCTCGGCAGGGAAGTCCCCTCTCCCCGCCGCGGCCTCATCGCGGTGGGGAGAGGGTAGGGTGAGGGGCGGCTCTCGCGACAAACCAACCGTGAGGGACTTCTCCTCCCGTTTGCGCGATCTGTCAGTGGAGGTCCAGTTTCATGTCCACTCGTTCCGCTTCGCGTCTGTTCGTATTCTCTTTGTTGTCTGTCTTGATGGTGGTCTCGGCCGAAGGGCAGAGGCGGCGTGCCGTGCGCCACACGCCGGCGAAGAGCGTGGTGACGCCGGGCGCCTGCCATACGTTTTCCCTCGTTCAGGCGGGCCTGAAGGCAAGCTACGTAGCGACCACGCCCACTAGCAGCGCTAACTTCACGATCACCTACATCTCCGACACGCCGACCCAGACCAAGACCACACAGGTAGTGAGCACTCCGGTGGGGAATGCCACTGCCGTGACCACGATCGATGGCGAAGTTTCGGGTCTGCTGCGAGGGATGAAGCACATCGACGTCACCACGACGGTGAGCGGTTTTACGACCGAGGTCGACATCGACTTCGTTCCTTCGCTCATCCTCGGCCCCGCGGCAGGTTGGTGCGCCGGCAATACGTGGAGCGTCGCTCCCGTGACGGAGACCATCGTCACGAAAGCCCCCTTCGTCGGGCCGACGACTCAGATCGTGACCACGATCGGCGGAGATGGCGAGGTCCTGGCTGTCGGCGAGATGGTCACCGTGCCGGCCGGTACGTTCAGTACGGTGAAGTACCGTGGGGTCACGTTTGCCAACAATACGGTTCAGGAGGCCATCACCTGGACCTCGATGGAGCACAGCATCGTCGTCAAACAGGATGCGTTCGATTCGAACGGAGTGAACGTGACGGCGTTACAGTTGACGAAGCTGGAGTTCTAGGCGGCTTACACCTCGATCCCCACGCTCCGCATCAACTCCAGCGCATTCGACTTGGTCACGACGCCCGGTCGCATGCGGTAGTCAAAGACCACGCGGCCATCTACGATGTGGTCTTCGAAGTGGACGTTGGCGGCGCGTGGGGCGAGGCCTTCGGCGATCTGGGCGAGGGCGAGGTCGTGCGTGGAAACGAGGCCGGCCGCGCCCCGCTCGACCAGCCCGCGCACGATCGCTTCGGCGCCGATGCGGCGGTCGTGGGAGTTCGTGCCGGCCAGCACTTCGTCGAGCAGATAGAGCAGCGGACCGGCCTTCGAAAGCTCGAGCACCTGGCGGATGCGCAGGATCTCGGCGTAGAAGCGTGACGCGTTCTCCTGCAGCGAGTCGGCGATGCGGATCGAGGCTCCGACGGCAGTCGGTGCGATCCGCAAATTCCGCGCGCAGACCGGACCGCCCGTCATGGCCAGCACGGCGGCGATGCCGACGCTGCGCATCATCGTGCTCTTGCCGGACATGTTCGAACCGCTCACGACCAGCAGGCGGAGCGTGTCGTCGAGCCGGATGTCGTTCGTGACGCGGCGGTCTTCCGGGATGAGCGGATGGCCCAGCGCCTGCGCATCGAACAGCGGCTGCGAGTCGACGATCTCCGGCATCGCGAACTCCGGATGCTCGAACGCGAACGAGGCCAGCGACATGAGCGCTTCGATCTCGCCGACGGCCTCGATCCATTCGCCGATGCGCGAGCCGGAGCGCACCCGCCACCGCTCGATGGCCAGCGCAACGTGTGCGGTCCAGAGCAGGAGCACGGCGAACGGCGCGAAGAATTGATTGCGCCGCGCGTCGAGCAGAGCCACCAGCTTGCGCAGTTTCTCGATCTCCTGCGATGCCGCCGTTTCCTCGCCGCGCAGACGGTCGTGCAAGGCGACGAGGCGCTCACACTGGAAGGTCTCGCGCTCGACGCGCGCCAGCACGCCGCTCAGCAACGCCAGTGCAGGCTCGGCGCGCTCGACCGCGGTGATGACCGGCTCGATGCGGGGGTGCAGGCGCCGCGCGAGCAGCAGCGTGGCCACGATCAGGAGCAGCATCGGCCACGAAGGGATGTTCGCGAAGATGCCGAGGCGGAGGACGGCTTCGGGATGCGTGAGTCCGATGAGCCGCGCCACGAGCGACGGCAGCGTGATGAGGAAGAGCAGCACCGTTGCGGCGGGCAAGACGATGGCTACGATGCGCTCCGGGCCGCTCACCGTGACCGGCGCCATCGCCGACCATTGATCGAGTTTGGCGCTTTCGATCTCGCGCGTGACCTCGGTGGACGCGATCGTCACTTCCTCGCGCAGTGCCACGTTGTCGCGCAGCTCCTGAATTGCGATCTGCCGCGACGTGATCTCCCGCGCATCGCGCGACGGTTCTTTCAGCCACCGCGCCAGACGCGCGCGCCCGGCGCTGGTCACGGCGATCGAGATCAGCTCGAACAAGGAAGCGCGTCCGAAGAGATCGAAGTCGCCAGCGTACGGATGGTGATCGTCCGCGAACTCCGTCCCCGCATCGCCTTTGCCCTGCCACGTCCCGTCGATGCGCTCCAGACCGCGCTCGTAAAACGCGGCCCCGTTCTCAGCCCGCTTGCGCGCGCGGATGATCCGCTCATGCACGACCACGAGCGCCACGAAGACCGCCACCGGCACCAGCGCCGCGGCGACCTTCCAGAACGCAATCGCGATCGCCGCGCCGATGAGTAGCAAACGAACGAGCGAAACGCGCCGCTCGCGAAGACGCAATGCCGCTGCTTCGGAACGACGCTTGGTGAGATGTTTCGCGTAAAGATCGCGCACGGGCGACATTCTATGGTGGTGGGCCACGCTCCCCTTTGTGCGAAACTACCGCCATGCAGACCGTGGACGCACTCTTCGCGGATTACGCCTCGTACCATCAGACCAGAGGAAACAAGGTGTTCCACCGCCTCGGCATCCCGATGATCATGCTCAGTCTCATCGGCATGCTCACGCAGGTGAAGCTCTTCAACGCCGGCACGATCCAGCTCGACGCGGCCATGGTGCTGATCGCGCTCTCGAGCGCGTATTACTTCGTCATCGAATGGCGGCTGGGCATCGCCATGATCGCCGTCTCCATCGTTTTCTACTTCGTCGGTGCGGCGCTTGGGCTCTGGATCAACCTGACGCTGTTCATCCTGGGCTGGATCTTCCAGTTCATCGGGCACAAGGTGTACGAGCACAAGAATCCGGCCTTTTTCCGCAATTTCGTCCATCTGCTCATCGGACCGCTGTGGATCCTCAACGACGTCATCCCGGTCGTGAAGAGCGGCGCGCAGAATCGAGCGGTTTGAAGTGAAAGATCGCCGAGGCGCGAAATTTGCTCGTTCCGCCGGGTACGAGCGTGACTGACAACTCTGCGCACAGTGTCCTCGTGGTCGAGGACGATCCGGCCATTCGCCGCCTCGTGACGATGGTCCTGAAGCGAGAGGGCTATCGCACGGAGACGGCTTCGGATGGCCTCGAGGCGGTGCTCAAACTGGGCGATGGGGAATACGACGTCATCGTCCTCGATCTGATGATGCCCAACCTCGACGGCTTCACGTTCATCAACCAACTCGCCGACAGCCAACCGGACCGCCTGCGCAGCGTCATCGTCACCAGCGCCGCATCTCCCGCCCTGATCCGCCAGCGGACGAAAGTACAAACGTTCCGCGTCCTGCCGAAGCCGTTCGACATCTATGAGCTGGTGGCTGCGGTGAGGTCCTGCATCGATGCAGAGGCGAGCGTGGCTAAATTGAAAATTGAAAATTGAAAAATCGGAAGTGCCGGCCTCGCGAGACTGAGCCTCCGATCTTTCAATTTTCAATTTTCAATTCGATCCCGCGCGACCGACGAAGCTGGCGCTAAACTTCCCTCATGCTCACGCACGGCTCGGATCGCGCGCGCCGCACCGGCGAGAAGGTGCTCCTGCATTCGGCGATCCCGAAAGGGTGGACGCCGCGCACGCCGAAGTCGCTGACGCACGCGGAGTTTCCGGGCACGACGGTGCTTTGGGACGAGCAGTATTTCGAAGTGATCGAGGCGACGGCGTTGCCGGCGGGCGGCGTTCGTTACGTGCTCGCGGAGTGGAGCGAGAGCCACACCATCCGCCAGTTCGAGCACTACGACGCCGAGTCGGAAGCGTTGCGGATGGCCGACCACGCCCGCGCTCTTCGGCAGCGGCGCACCAGCATCGTGTCGCGACTGTCCGGCATGTTCCTCGGCTATCTCCCGGCGCCGGTGCAGATCCATCTGGAGAACGAGCTCGGTGTGCGCGCGTCGACCATGACGATTCTCTCCTGCATCCCGGCGCTGGTTCTGTTCGGCGCCTGCATCCTCGCGCATGTCGATGCATCGACGCGCCATGAGGTGTCGCCCGTTCCCACACTCCTCTGGCCGGTCGCCTACCTGCTGATGATCGAGTCCGGCACTCGCTTCTATGTGGCAATGTCGCAGAGCCGGCCCATGGGCTCGGTGATCGGCCTCATTGGCTATTCGATCTATCGCGCGCTGTCCTCGAAACGCGATCAATTGCCGCCGGCGATCGGAGCCCGCGGTGATTCGGTGGCCTTCACCGCGCCGACCGCGGACGAGGCGCTGCGCGGGTCCTTCCAGGTGAAGGAGCCGCTGCTGACTCTGCTATCGCCGGCGGAGCAGCAGAAGCTCGCCGAGCGTTTCGGCTTCGACTATCGCCGCAATGGCTACGGCGTAGCCTGGGTGATCCTCGTCTGCGCCTCCCTCGGCGCAATCACGTCGTACCTCGAGCTCGAAAAGACCAACAGCTTCACGTCGTTACTCTCCATGCTCATCGCCGGAGGCGTCGCGATCGAGCAGGCCGTGCGGCTGCACGCGTTTCGGAAGGGGCCGGCGGGCAGCGTCTTCGGCTTCGTCGTGCGCCCGATCGTGCGGAACCTTCTGTGAAGGCACGTACTTCGCACTTCCCGCGCCGCAGTGGTTCGTGAAAAACCGTACGGCCGTAGCCGCGTCGTCATAGAAGCTGCGTCTCCTGAAGTCGATGGCGGAGCGTTTCCGGCGAAGAGAGTGATCGGCGACGTTGTCATTGCCGAGGCCGACATCTTCACGGATGGCCACGACGTCATCTCCGCGGTGCTGTTGCACCGGCCGGATTCCCGGGAGGACTGGACGGAGATCCGGATGCAGCCGCTGGCCAATGATCGCTGGCGTGCCGAATTCAACGTCGAGTCGCTCGGATTCCATCGCTTCACCTTCGAAGCGTGGATCGATCACTTCCTGACGTGGCATCGCGATCTGAAGAAACGCGTCGACGGCGGCGCGTCCGACGAAGAGCTGCGCGTGCAACTGCTCATCGGCCTGGCGCACATCCGCGCCGCCGCCTTGCGAGCGAGCGAGCGCGATCGGCGCAAGCTCGAGGCACTCATCGCGGCGCTGGAAAGCGACGATGCCCTGCAAGATGCAATAACCGACAAGATCGAGGACGTCTGGAGTGAAGACCTGCTCGCGCTGATGTGGCGCAATGCCGAGCGGATATTTGCTACACGATATCCGGTCGAGTTGCTCGTCGAAGTGGATCGCGCGCGCGCAGCCTTTAGCGCCTGGTACGAGATGTTTCCGCGGTCTGCGGCAGCCGAGGAAGGAAAGCACGGGACCTTCCGCGACGTTGAGGCGCATCTTCCGCGCATCGCGCGTATGGGCTTCGACGTCCTCTACTTTCCGCCGATTCATCCGATCGGAATGACCTATCGCAAAGGCAGGAACAACCGCGTTGAGGCGGAGGCGGATGACGTCGGCAGTCCGTGGGCCATCGGCGGCGCGGAAGGCGGCCACAAGGACGTTCATCCGGAACTCGGGACCATCGACGATTTCGAGCGGCTGGTCGTCAAGGCCAGGCAGGCCGGCATCGAAGTGGCCATGGACATCGCCTTCCAGGCCTCACCCGATCATCCGTACGTCGCGGAGCATCCGAGTTGGTTCCTGATGCGTCCAGACGGCACGATTCAGTACGCGGAGAATCCGCCGAAGAAATATCAGGACATCTATCCGTTTCACTTCGAAACCGAGGAGTGGCAGGAACTGTGGGACGAACTGCGCGACGTTTTCGCTTATTGGGCGCGCAAGGGCGTGCGCATTTTCCGCGTCGACAATCCGCACACGAAGCCGCTGCCGTTCTGGGAGTGGTGCATCCGCGATCTGAAACGCGAATGGCCGGATCTCATTTTCCTGGCGGAGGCGTTCACGCGGCCGAAGATCATGTATCGGCTGGCCAAGGCGGGCTTTACGCAGTCCTACACGTACTTTGCGTGGCGCAACACGAAGTACGAGCTGACGGAGTATTTCGAAGACATCACGAAACCGCCGGTGAGCGATTTCTTCCGCCCGAATGTCTGGCCCAATACGCCCGACATTCTCACCGACGCGCTGCAATTCGGCGGGCGGTCCGCGTTCACAATGCGGCTCATTCTGGCGGCCACGCTCTCTGCCAACTACGGTGTTTATGGCCCCGTGTTCGAACGGTTCGTGCATGCCGCGCGTGAGCAGGGGAGCGAGGAGTATCTGGACTCGGAAAAATATGAGATCAAACACTGGGGGAATGTCGATGACGATCTCAGCGAGCTGATGGCGCTCGTCAATCGCATTCGCCGCGAGAATCCCGCGCTGCAGCAGAATGCCACGCTGACCTTTCACGAGACGGAAGACGAGAACATCCTTTGCTACAGCAAGACGGCGCCTGTCGCAGGTGGTAAAGACATCGAGAATGCGGTCATCGTGGTCGTCAATGTCGATCCGCAGAACACGCACGCCGGGTGGATCAATCTCGATCTGCAGGTCCTCGGGATCGGGAGCTCTGACGGCGAGCGCTCGTTCCAGGTTCATGATCTTCTGAGCGGAGCGCGCCACCGCTGGCACGGGTCGCGGAATTACGTGCAGTTGAATCCGCAAGTGGTGCCAGCGCACATCTTCCGCATCCGCCGCCGCGTTCGCACGGAGCGGGATTTCGAGTACTTTCTGTGATGCCGATGCAAGACGAAGCACTCTGGTACAAAGACGGGATCATCTACCAGACGCACGTCCGGGCATTCTTCGACAGCAACGGCGACGGAGTCGGTGATTTTCAGGGTCTGGCGCGCAAGCTCGACTATCTGCAGGACCTCGGCGTCAGCATCCTCTGGCTGCTTCCGTTTTACCCCTCGCCATTGAGAGATGATGGGTACGACATCGCCGATTACACCGCCATTCATCCCAGCTACGGGACCATGGCCGATTTCAAGGCCTTTCTGAAGGAAGCGCATCGTCGCGGGATCAAGGTGGTCACCGAGCTGGTCATCAATCACACGAGCGATCAACACGCCTGGTTCCAGAAATCGCGCCGCGCCAAGCCGGGAACGCCGTGGCGCGATTTCTATGTCTGGAGCGATACACCCGACAAGTACAAGGACGCGCGGATCATCTTCAAGGATTTCGAGACGTCGAACTGGACGTGGGACCCGGTGGCCAACGCCTATTACTGGCACCGGTTCTTCTCGCATCAGCCCGATCTGAATTTCGACAATCCGGCCGTCCACGACGCTCTGTTCAAGGCGCTCGATTTCTGGATGGAGATGGGGGTCGACGCGTTCCGGCTCGATGCGATTCCTTATCTCTATGAACGCGAAGGGACGACGTGCGAGAACCTGCCGGAGACGCACGTGTTTCTCAAGAAGATCCGCCGCTACATGGACGAGAAGTATCCGGGACGCATCCTGCTCGCGGAGGCCAATCAGTGGCCGGAGGATTCTCTGCCGTATTTCGGCGATGGCGACGAATGCCACATGGCTTTCCACTTCCCGGTCATGCCGCGCATGTACATGTCGCTGGCGATGGAGGACCGCTTCCCGATCATCGACATCATGAGTCAGACGCCGCCCATTCCGGAGAACTGTCAATGGGCGATGTTTCTGCGGAACCATGACGAGCTGACGCTCGAGATGGTCACGGACGAAGACCGCGATTACATGTGGCGCACGTACGCGAAGGATGTACAGGCTCGCATCAACCTCGGCATCCGGCGCCGTCTCGCGCCATTACTCGAAAATCATCGCGGCCGCATTCATCTGCTGAACGGCCTGCTCTTCTCGTTCCCCGGAACGCCCATCGTCTATTACGGCGACGAGATCGGGATGGGCGACAACATCTGGCTCGGCGATCGGAATGGCGTGCGCACGCCGATGCAGTGGAGCTCCGACCGCAATGCGGGATTCTCGCGTGCCAATCCCCAACAGCTCTTCTTCCCGGTCATCATCGATCCCCAGTATCACTACGAACAGGTGAACGTCGAAGCGCAGCAGTCGAATCAGTATTCGCTGCTGTGGTGGATGAAGCGTCTCATCGCCATGCGCAAGCGCTACAAGGCGCTGGGCCGCGGATCGATGGAGTTCCTGCACACCGAGAACCGCAAGATTCTCGCGTATGTGCGACGCTACGAAGACGAGACCATTCTCGTGGTGGCCAATCTCTCGCGGCTCGTGCAATGTTTCGAGCTCGACCTGGCGCCTTATCGCGGGATGGTGCCGGTGGAATTGTCCGGCGGCACGAAGTTCCCCGCCGTGGGCGAGCGGCCATACTTCCTCAATCTCGGCCCGTTCGCGTTCTATTGGTTCTCGCTCGAGCGCGATGTAGCGCCGGGAATCGCTACACAGGACGCGCCGATGATCGCGGCGCGGAGCTGGGAGGAGATTCTCGACCGTCGCAATCGGGACAGCGTCAGCCGGGCTCTGGGCCTATACCTGACCACGCGGCGCTGGTTCGGCGGCAAGGGCCGCAGCATCGCCTCGATCTCGGTGCGCGACGCCGTGGAGCTTCCCGATGACTCCCGGCTGGTCATCCTGGACGTGGAGTTCAACGAGGGCGAGCCGTTGACGTATCAACTCCCATTGGGAATTGCCAATGTCCGGCGCGAACAGGATCAGGCCCGCAATGTTCCGGTCATCGCGCGACTCCGCGAAGGTGCCGTGCTGTACGAGCCGATCCAGGACGAGGCATTCGCGAATGTCCTGCTCGATACCATCACGCGCAAGCGTCAGTTGCGGGCCAACCGCGGAAGTATGACCGGAGCGCCGGTACGTGCGCTCAAGGAACTGCGCGGTACGGAGAAGCTGGAGACGCATGTCCTCGGAGTCGAGCAGTCGAACACGGCCATCATTTACGGTCAGCGGCTGTTCCTCAAACTGTTCCGCCGCCTCGAAAGCGGAATCAATACCGACGCCGAGCTCACGCGGTTCCTCAATGAAGAAACGTCCTTCCGGAATACGCCGAGACTGGCCGGCACGCTGGAGTATCGGGAGGCGGACAACGGCACGCCGATCACGGCGGCCATTCTGCAGGGATATCTGCCGAACTCCGGCGACGCCTGGGCGTACACGCTCGATGCCATTGGACGTTATTACGACACGCTGCTGAGCGATGCCGGCGCGGCGGAGCGGATCGCCAGGGCCATTCCGCACGGCAGCATCGTCGCTCTGTCGCACAAGCCGCTGCCGGATGTGGCCCGCGAAACGATCGGCGGCTACATCGCCGATGCGGAATTGCTCGGATTACGAACGGCTCAGATGCATTTGGCCCTGGCGTCGCGCGACGACATTCCGGCGTTCGCGCCTGAGCCGTTCACACCGCACTATCAACGCTCGATCTATCAGTCGATGCGCACGCAGGTCGTCCAGACGTTGCAGTTCGTGCGGAGGCGCGCCGAACGGAGCGACGAGCTGGAACGATTACTGGCGAAGGAAGACGAGCTTCACCTCCAGGTCCGCGCGGTCCTGCACGGCAAGATCGAGACTCTGCGCATCCGCGTGCACGGCGATTATCACCTCGGGCAGGTGCTCTACACAGACAACGATTTCGCGATCATCGATTTCGAAGGCGAGCCGGCGCGGCCCTTGAGCGAGCGCCGCCTCAAACGCAGCGCGTTGCGCGACGTGGCCGGCATGCTGCGGTCCTTTCACTATGCACCCTACGCCGTTGTCTACGGCACGACGCCGGGCTCATATGTGCGCACGGAAGATCGCTCGCGCCTCGAGGCGGGCGCGCGATTCTGGCACCAATGGGTCGGTGCAGCGTTCCTGCGCTCTTATTTAGCCGAAAGCGCCAAAGGAAAGCACCTCCCCACCAAGCCGGAGGCTGTGGAGACGTTGCTCAATGCCTTCCTGATCGAAAAGGCGCTTTACGAAGTCGTCTACGAGCTCAACAATCGCCCGGACTGGGTGCGCATCCCATTGCGAGGCATTCTGGATCTGGTGGGCTGATCCTTACAATTGAAACGCCGCCAGAAAATCGCCGCGGGTTCCTGTTCGCGCGCGATCTTCGATTCCGGCCAGACTCTCCAGCAGCGTAGGCCGGCTCACTTCGTACAACACGCCGGTCGTGACGATTTCCAGTTCGTCGGTGAAGCGCAATGCCGCTTCGCGACTGGTGAGGTCGTGATCCGCGGGAACGGTGCGCACTTTCGTCCGCAGCTCCTTGTGCTGCTCCTCGCCGCGCCAGGTGACGCAAGGCGAGAGGATGTTGAGAAATGCGAAGCCACGGTGGCGGATGGCGCGGGTCATCAGCTCGGTCGTCCCTTTGACGTCGCCGGAGAATCCACGCGCCACCCAGGAGGCGCCGGCCGCGATCGCCAGCCCACACGGATCGATGGAGGGATCCGGATTGCCGTAGGTCGTCGACTTCGTGCGGTCGCCGGTGGGCGTAGTTGGTCCGGCCTGGCCTTTGGTGAGGCCGTAGATCTCGTTGTCCATCATGAAGTAGGCGATGTCGACGTTGCGCCGCGACGCATGCAGGAAGTGATTGCCGCCGATGGCCAGTCCATCGCCATCGCCGCCGACCGCGACTACGGTCATGCGCGGCACCGCCAGTTTCGCGCCTGTGGCAATCGGCAGTGCCCGTCCGTGCAGAGAGTTGAGTCCGTACGTTTCCACGTATCCCGGCAGTCGCGAGGAGCAGCCGATGCCGGAGACGAGGATCGTTTCGTGCGGCGCGCAACCGGCCGCGGCCAGCGCGCGATGCACGGAGTTGAGCACGGCGAAGTCGCCGCAACCGGGGCACCACACCGGTTTGAGATCGGTCTTGAATGCGTTTGCGGCGAATGTCATGCGGTCACCTCCTCGAGGATGCCGGCTCCGCGGAGCTGCGCGGCTTCGATCACTTCCATGACGGAAAGAGCCTTCCCGCCCGACCGCGCCAGCACGCGAGTTTTCCCTCGCGGCAGATCCGCCCCTCGCGGCAGATCCACCAATGACCGCAGGTAGCGATGGAACTGCGCTTCGAAACTGAGCTCGATGATGAGGATCGATTGGCACGAGTCGATGAATGCCTGCAGGTCGCTCACCGGCAGCGGCGCAAGCGCGCGCGGCACGAACGCGGCCACGCGCGCGCCGGCGTCATTCATCCGCTGCACGGCCTCGCGCACCGGTCCCTCGGACGAGCCCCAGCAGAGAATCCCGAGCTCCGGTTTGTCCGCGCCGAATCGACGGTAGAGCGGATATTTGCGGGCGATGGCGTCGAGCTTCCGATGCCGCTTCGCGTTCATCCGTTCGTGCGTGACGAACATCGAGCTCGGGCGTCCCTGCTCGTCGTGCTCGAGGCCGTTCGTCTGATACATGCCGTTGGCGATGCCGGGCACCGTCATCGGCGATACGCCGTCGTCCGTGATTGCATAGCGCTCATACGAATCATCCGGCTCCGTGGCGATGCGCCGCGAAACGACTTCGTGCACGAGCGATCCCGCGTCGATCGTTTCGCGCCGTTGCGCGATGGCCTGATCCGAGAGGACGATCACCGGGACCTGAAACTCCTCGGCGATGTTGAACGCATCGACCGTTGTGTGAAACGCATCCTCGACGTCGCAGCAGGCCAGCACCACGCGCGGCATGTCGCCGTGGCCGCCGTAGAGAGCGTGAAAGAGATCGGACTGTTCGCTCTTCGTCGGGATGCCGGTCGACGGCCCGCCGCGCTGCACGTTGACGACGACGCTCGGGATCTCCGCGATCGACGAGAGGCCAAGCATCTCAGACATCAGCGAAAGACCGGGCCCCGAGGTCGCGGTCATTGATTTCGCACCGGCGAATGAAGCGCCGACGACCGCTCCGATTGCCGCGAGCTCGTCCTCCGTTTGCAGACACGATCCGCCGATCTTCGGAAGCCATTCGGCGAGCAGTTGCAGGATTTCGGTGGAGGGCGTGATCGGATAGCCGGCGAAGAAACTGCAGCCCGCGTGCAGCGCACCGAACGCGGTGGCCTCATTGCCGGACATGAGCAAATGCGGCGTCGTGGACGTCATCGCGTCGAAACGCGTTCGCCGCGCGGCCAGTCCTTCACTCCAGGTGATGCCGTGATCGAGCGCGCGCAGATTGGCGTCGATGATCGCGGCGTCGCGTTTCTTGAAGCGCTTGCGCACGGCCGTGCGGATGCTCTCCACCGGCAGTCCGAACATCGCCGCGATGATGCCGAGGGCCGCGATGTTTTTTGCACCCGGCGCGCCGGCGTCGCGGGCAAGTTGTCCGAACGGAGTGGGCACGCAGCGAAACGACGCCAGCTCCGGCGGAGGCGGATCGTCCGGCTCGTGCAGCACGATGCAACCTTCCGACAGCGTCATCTCGCTGCGGAAGCGTGCGAAGTCCGCGAATCGAAACACGATCAGCGCATCAATGGCGTCGCCCTGCGCGGCCAGCTTTTTCGCGGCGATGCGCACCGTCGACGACGACTCGCCGCCCCGAATCTGCGGCCCGTAAGCCTCGGTTTTGATGACATTGAGGCCTTGTGCGGCGCAAGCCATCGCCGCGAGATCTCCCGCGACGACTGCACCGTCTCCGCCCGATCCGACGATGGAGAATGTGACGTCTTCGTTCATGAATACAGCCTGCCGGTCGCACAAACTCGCGGCGATGAGCCGCATCACGACGGCAGGTGACGACGATCACGCCACGCTCGGTTGGCGGCTTCCGCGATAGGTGTCGTCAGGTAGCCATCTCCCCTCGGCAGAGGGGAGATGGTCTGGAGTTTGGACACTTTTCGGGCGGCTCCGCATCGCGCCGCGGTGCCTCGTACCGCGTCAGCGGTACAGAGAGGGTAGCCGTGGGTTGCGCGCGCAGACGCGCTACCCACGGACAAGAACGCATTGGGAGTCGCACCGCGTAGCCGGTGCGGAGAATCGAAGGAAACGATCAGGCAGGAAGCGCTCGTCTGCACGCTTCATAGACAGCTCTCCGCACCACTGACGTGGTGCGACTCGAGGAGGCGCACCTTTTTCCGTGGGTAGCGCGTCTGCGCGCGCGACCCACGGCTACCGTCTCCGTACCGCTAACGCGGTACACCTCACGCCGTGCCAGCTACTCGAATTCGGCGAAGTTCACGCTCACCAATCTCGAACAGCCGGCCTCTTCCATCGTGACGCCGTAGAGCACGTCCGCGGCTTCCATGGTGCGGCGGGAGTGGGTGATCACGATGAACTGCGTGTCGCGCGAGAAGTCGCGGACCAGGCGGACGAAGCGCTCGGTGTTGACTTCGTCGAGCGGTGCGTCGACCTCGTCGAGGATGCAGAAGGGCGAGGGTTTGTATTTGAAGATCGCGAAGAGCAGCGCGATGGCGGTCAGCGCGCGCTCGCCGCCGGACAGCAGCGCGATCGACTGGTTCTTCTTGCCGGGCGGCTGGGCCACGAGCTCGATGCCGCTCTCCAGCACATCCTCTTCGTCGAGCAACTGCATGCGCGCCGTGCCGCCGCCGAAGAGGGAGATGAAGATCAGCGTGAATGATTCGTTGACGGCGTTGAAGGCTTCGCGGAAGAGCTCGCGCGAGGTGAGGTTGATCTTGCGGATGGTCTGGCGCAGCGATTCGATCGACTGCACGAGATCGTCGCGTTGCGTGCGCAGGAAGGACTCGCGCGTCTCCAGTTCCTGGTGCTCTTCGATGGCCAGCACGTTCACCGGTCCGATCTTCTCGATCTGATCGGCGAACTTGGCTACGTCGGCTTCGAGCGTGGTCCGCGCCTCGTCGTCCACAGGAGGCTCGACGTCGGCCAGTGCGTCGATGCCGGCATGCAGATCGAGCGAGATCTGCTCGCGCAGGAGGTCGAAGCCTGAACGTGCGCGATCGACGCGACGCTCCGCTTCGAACAGCGCGTTGCGCGCCGCGTTCGCGGTTTCGCGTGATGCTAGTGCGCGCGTTTCGAGCTCCTGTACGCGTCCTTCGAGATCGGCCACCTCGGCTTCGAGCGCCACGCGCATCTCCGAGACTTCGTGCAGCTTGGCCAGTGACTGATCGAGTTGCGTGCGCGCGTTCTCGACTGCGACATCGGTCTCCGTCTGACGGCGCAGCAGCGTCTCGATTTCCTGCTGGAGTTGCGTGGAGCGCGCCCCGAGGGAGATTACGATGCGCGAAAGATTCTCGTGCTCGCGCTGGATGCCGTTGACGTTTCCGGTCGCGGCTTCAACATCGACGCGCGCCTTGGAGGCCACTTCCGTGACCTGTTCGAACGCCACGCGCGCTTCCGCGAGCTGCTCTTCGTGCAGGCGGATCTGTTCGTGCAGTTCCTGCTCGTGCGACTGCAAGCCGTCCTGTTCCGCGATGGCCGTGGCCTTGCGGGACAGCAACTGATCTTTCTCTTCCACGTACAGCGTCTGTTCTTCCGACGCCACGGCCAGATCTTTTTCGTAGCGCTGCAACTCAGCGCCGGCGCGCTCGCGCTGGTTTTTCTTTTCGCGCAGTTCCTGTTCGGCTGTGCGCGCGCGCTCCTCGGCGATGATGCGCGCGTCATCCGCGGCGCGCAGTTCGTCTTCGAGCGACTGCAGCTCCGTGGCGATGCCGCTGGCGCGCGTTTCTTCGCTGCCGAGCAGCGCCACGAGATCGGCGATCTCGCGTTTGATCGAGAACACGCCCGGCGTGGCTCCGGCGGTTTTGCCGCCGATCACCAGCGGTCCACGGACGATGTCGCCTTCCAGCGTGACGAACGTCGCGCTCGGACGATCTTTCGCTTTCTCCATCGCTTCGCCGAGTGAGCCGACGATGTATGCCTCGGGGATCGCGTGACGCACCGCATCGGCCGCCGCGCCTTCGCCGAGGACGGAGTGCGCAGCGTCACCGCGCCGCGAGCCTTCACCCGTCGGAACAAAGTCTGTCGTCAGGAACGCACCGCGGCCTGCACCGCGCTCACGCAGACGGCGAATGGCTTCGACGGCTGTGTCGCTCGATTCGACGACGATCGCTTTGGACACTTCGCGCAGAAGATTGTCGAGCGCCGCTTCGAATCCGTCGGCGGCGCGCACTGCTTCCGCGGCGGCAACGCCGTTCGGGATCAACTCCATGATGGCGCGGCGGACGTCCTCGTCCTGCGCTTCGAGCGACGCCAGGAGCGAGCGCAGTGAGTCGACCTTGTACGTCGTCTGCGAGATCGTGTCGCGCGCGGAGGCGAGCGACTCGCGTCCTGCCTCGCGGCGTGCGCTCAGCTCATCGCGTTGCACGAGCGCGTCGCGTGCGGTCTGCTGCGTGACGACGAGGTTCTGCTCCGCGTCTCGTACGGACTGCTCCCACTCGTACATCTGTGCGAGCGCGCCGTCGCGGCTGATCGCGGCTTTGCGTGCGCTTTCCGTCAACTTGGAGAGGTAGAACTCGCATTTCTCGACGGCAATCTCGATCTGGTGGACCTGGTTGCGCGCCTCGGAGATGCGGGCGATGGTGCGCATGAGCGATTCGCGCGAGTCGGCCAGCGCCTTTTCGAAGCGTCGCACGCCGTCGCCCTTTTCCTGGCGATCGCGCTCGACCTGATCGGCGATCTCGCGGAGGCGGTTGCGCTCGCCGCGCGCGGCTTCGAGCTGCTGCGTCTTCTCGTCGAGCGCGGCCTGCTGCTCCGCGCCTTCGCCTTCCAGCGTTGCGATCTGTCCGCGCGCGCCGTCGATGCGCTGCACCAGATCGCCGAGGTTCGTCTCGGACTGCTGCAGGAACGAACGGAGACGCTCGACTTCTCCGGAAAGACCGGCGATCTCTTCGCGCACTTTGCTTGCGCGATGCGCGCGGTCGCTGTGGACCGTGCGCGTTTCCGCCAGCTCCGCTTCATCGGCGCCGAGCTGTGCGGCGATCTCGCTTTCACTCGTCTGCGCGCCGGCCAGTCCCGCGTTTGCCGCTTCCTCTTCCACCTGCGCGGCCAGAATGCGGCCTTTGTAGAGCGCGCGTTTGGCGAGTGAGAGCTGATCGGCGAGCTCTTTGTGCCGCCGCGCTTTCGAGGCCTGGCGCTTGAGCGAGTTCAGATTGCGCGTGACCTCGGAGAGTGTGTCGTCGATGCGCAGCAGGTTCTGTTGCGTTTCTTCGAGCTTCAGCTCCGCAGCGCGGCGCTTCGTTTTGTACTTCGTGATGCCGGCCGCTTCTTCGATCAGCTTGCGGCGGTCCTGCGGTTTGTTGGAGAGGATCAGATCGATCTTCCCCTGCTCCATCACCGAGTAATTTCGGATGCCGAGACCGGTATCCATCAGGATGTCGGAGATGTCCTTCATCCGGACGCGCTTGCCGTTGAGGCGGAACTCCGACTGGCCGTCGCGGAAGACGCGGCGGTTGATGACGATCTTGCCGTCATCGGACATCGGATGATCGCTGTCACCGTTGAGCGTGCCGAGGGTGAGTGTGACCTCGCCCATCGAAAGCGGACGGCGGCGGGCCGAGCCCTGGAAGATCACGTCTTCCATCGTCTCGCCGCGGATGTGCGTGGCGCGGTTCTCGCCGAGAACCCAGATCAGCGCGTCGCAGATGTTGGACTTGCCGCAACCGTTCGGGCCGACCACAGCCGTCATGGCCGCGGGGAAGGTGAGCTTGGCGGGGTCGTAAAACGACTTGAAGCCGTGGATGTCGAGTTGTTGGAGACGGAACATTTCTTCCTGAAGGTGCGTCGAGTCGGCGCGGATCGTAGCAGGGAAACCGCGGAGCCGATACCTGCGAATTTGGCCGGTGTAAACCGTTGCAACAGAAGGGAAATTCGCGATTGACAGGAGGGGTGTGCAAGGGTTCCTGTGCAGTTCTCTCATCGCGAGAGCCGCCCCTCACCCTACCCTCTCCCCACCGCGATAAGGCTGCGGCGGGGAGAGGGGACTGTACAAATC
>JALYJW010000016.1 GCA_030775085.1 Acidobacteriota bacterium
GTAGAACGCTTCGCGCACCCACTCCGAGCAGGGTTGAACGCGAGCTTCTGCTACCGCCGACGGCCGACTGCCGACCGCCGACTATCCACGGGCACGCTCCGTGCCTTCTGTTCGCTTTGTGGATCGCGGTTCCCCGTTATTTCCGGAGGTTCAGAAGCGGCATCGCATTCATCGCGGGCTGATCACTGAGCGTCAGGAGCACATCTTCACCTGGATCGCGGTGGTGGTCGTGTTGCTGTATGCGGCGGCGTGGGTTGGGGCGGTCGCGGAGTTACACAGGCGCGCGCGCGAGCCGGCGTTCGGTCCTCAGGCGGCATCGGGCAGCGCGCCGCGGCCCGCTTCGCTCGGCGGGCGCATCTTTGCCCCCAACGCACCGTCGACGCCTTTTCTCACCGAAGCGATGCTCGGATTTCTCAATCCACTGCGCGGCGAGAGCGGAGAAGTGCGTTACGTACCCGCTCTGCCGGGCGAGGCGGTCGTGGACGAAGCACCGGGTGGTGCGAGAACGGTCATCGAAGGCGCGCCTCGTCCCGATTTCAGCGCGCCGGAGAAGAGTGGGATCTACAAGTTCGCCGTCGAGTTGAACAAGGCCACCAAGCCGATCGAGAACGTGAGCATCGTGACGCTCGTACCGACCTCGATGAAACGCGCCGGCCGGATCGGCAGCTACCAGTTGGGGAGCTGGCCGTTTGAATCAGGAGGCAAGCCGAAATCGGAGCGTTACGCACCGCCGGCTGGCTTCATCGAAGTGACGCAGCAGAATCAGGACTTCTACGTTTCCGAGCACTTTCGGCTGCGTGACTTTCTGACCAAGGACCAGCGCGACGTCTGGCCGAAATATCTGCTGGTCGACCCGAAGATGATCGACAAGCTGGAGCTGACCATCCAGGAGCTGGAGCGGCAGGGCGTGCGGATCACAGGCATGCACGTCATGAGCGGATTTCGCACGCCGCGCTACAACCACACCGGCGGCAACACGGCCGGCCGAGCCAACCTCAGCCGGCACATGTACGGCGACGCGGCGGACGTCTATGTCGATAACGACAGCGACGGCCAGCCAGACGACATCACAGGCGACGGGCGCGTGACCGTGCACGACGCCGAGCGATTTGCACAAGCGGCGGAGACGGTCGAGCGCAAGCATCCGTCTCTCGTCGGAGGCATCGGGGTCTATACCGCCTGCTGCGGGCATGGACCTTTCACACACATCGACGTACGCGGCTATCGCGCGCGCTGGAGAGGAACCGGGAATGGCTAGCTTCAATTCGAGCGACGTCCCTGAAGGAGGTACCGTGGTTACAGAATTTCAATGCCCCGAGTGTCATAGCCGTCGCACCGACGCGTCCGTTGTTTGTCCGACGTGCGGCGCGCCACCGATCCGCGAGGGAGAGCAACGCGCGCTGGAAGAGGAAGTGCGGTCGCAGGATCTCGAGCCCTACATCACGCTGCGTTACATCGCGCGGCTGTTCAAGGTGCTGGCCGCGCTGATGGGAGTGCTGCTCATCGGCGAGATCGTCCTCGGCTTCATGGCGGGAGGCGCGTCTTCCCTCCCCGAGCTGATCGGCGAGATCACGCGCATCATCGTGCTGGCAGGTCTGATGTGGGGCGGCGGCGACATCACGCTCCTCCTCATCGACGCCGGTCACGATCTGCGCGTGGTCCGCATTCTCCTCGGCCGCATCAATCACGAGATGCATCGTGCGGCCTATGAGAGAAGCGGCAAGTTGCCGGCAGTATCGTCGGAACGCCGCGCCGACCCGACGCGCGTTTAGGAGATTGCGATGGAGTGCGGCAGCCGCCGCACTCCAATCGGCAAACTACATCTGCTTCATCAGCGTCTCTTTGCGTAACTGCATCTGCTCGCCGAGAGCGCGGAGCGTCTCTTTGTCGAGAATCTTCCTCGCGCTGGGGAACATCTCCTTCTCTTCCTCGTCCGCGTGATGCTCGACCAGCTCCTTGAGCACTTTGGCCTTGGCCTTCAGCTCTTCAGGACTGGAGCCGTCGTTCATCTCCGGCAGGACGAGGTCGACGACGTGATGCTCTTCGAGCGCTTCGAAGTACATCTTCTTGTCGTCCTTCTTTCGCGCCGCATCGCGGAATGCGGGATAGAAAATCTCTTCTTCGATCTGCGTGTGGACCTTCAGCTCACGGTCGATCTGTCCGCGCAGCTTCTCGCGACGCGCGCCTGCGGCGTTCTCGAACTGACCGAGCAGCCCGCGCACTTTCTCGTGATCCGCCTTCAGTAACTTGATTGCGTCCGGAGCCGCCGGTTTCTTTGTCGTTTTCTTCGCAGCCATTCGAAATCCTCCGCGGCGCGGAAGATCACGACGCGTGCCTGTCAGTTGCCGGCGATGGCGCGACTCATCGCATCGCGCAGCTCGCGGAACACGTTCTCGGGCGGGATGCCGAGATCCTGGCAACTGCCGGCACGCTTGAGCAGAGTCTCGGCAGCCTTTTCATCGAAGACGCGTGTATCGATCGTGCGGTTGTTGAGCTCGCAGAACGCCACGAGAGAGGCCAACGCTACGCGCCGGTTTCCTCCGCGGAACGGTTTGGATTGCACCAGCGCGAAGACGAGCACGGCCACTTTGTCGGAAAAGGCAGGAAAGGCCTCGCGGCCGAGGGTGGTTACCTGGGGACGCTGGACGGCGCTGACGAGACCGAACTGGGAGTCGATCACGCCGGGGTGTGCCTGATTGCCGCCAAACTCCGAGCTGACCGCCTTGTGCAGATCGACCACGTCCTGCACGGTGAGATAACGGACGCCAGCGTCAATCGGTGAGGCGGCGGAGGGCGTTGGGATACTTTTTGAGGGCTTGGCGGAAGGCGGCGCTGATGGCGGGGTTGGTGAAACCGCCAGCGGTTTCGGCTGGGGCGGCGCTGCCTTTGGTTTTGGGCTCGGCGCTGCGGGGGGAGTCTTTCGCGGAGCTGCCGCCTTTTTTTGCGGCGGCTGCTTTTTCGGCGCCTTTGCTGCCTTCACCGGCTTTGCCGCGGCTTTGGCTGACCTGGCCGGCTTTGCCGCTTTGGGCGCCGGCTTTGCCGCCTTGGCTGACGGCTTTCCTTTTGCCGTTTTCGCCGCCTTGAGTACCGGCTTTTTTGACTGAGGCTTTGGTGTTTTGGTCTGCTTTGGCTTTTGCTTTGTCGCCATGCGTCATTTCAGTCCTCAGGGAAGCGATTGTAACCTCCGTTAAGTCACTGAGTCAATGGGGGTTACGGTGAATCGCCTATTTGACTCACTGTTTACGGAAATGACCGCTTTGTCCTAAGGTACTGAAAGGACGCTGCTTAGCGCGTTGCGTACCTGCACTGAATCCTGTGCATCACGCGCCTTCCGCCTCCGCCTCGGCGTCTGCGGATGAGGCTGCTGCTGTGGCTTCCTCGAACATCGGCCGGGCGTCGATCGCCAGGAATGCCGTCGACTTTTCGGTCAGGGCGAACCCGCCGGGATCGGCGGTCAGGTAGCCCTTCCCGACCAGTCCCACGGCCGGCTGCTCGCCCCCGCCCGCGGGATGCTTGATGGCCTTGATCTGGTCGGGCGTCATGGTCTCGAGGTTGAGCCGCCGAAACTCCTGGAGCACGCGGATCTCCTGAGAGGTGAGGTCGTTTGGCAGGATGATCATGGGCGGATTGTAGCCCCACAGCGTCGAGACTCAATGGCGCGAGCTTCGTAGCTGATAGCCCAGACCCGTCGTGGCGAATCCCTGTTCGACGAGGAACGGAGCAAGTGGCGAGCGTGATGCGGGCTGGTCATCTATCTCAGCAATCAGCAGCGCGCGGCGTGTGCCGTCGTGGACGAGCGATGCGAGCTGACGCGCCACTTCCCTTGCCATGAGCGAGCGAATCGGCTCGTCCTCAGGAAGAAAGAGCAGCAGTTGTTTCTCGCCGCGCGAGACGTAGCAGGCCATCTGTCCGTTCACGAGAATCACATGCGCGCCGACGCTACGCGACATCGTGAACGGCGACTCCGGCCATTTCACGATCGCGCCGTAAGGGTTGGCGGGGTCGGTCGCGGCGAGCATCACCGTCTCCGGCTTCTCGCTCTCATCGCGCAACGTGCGGAGGAGATCGATGGCGCCTGGCCCGGCGAACTGCGTGGCGCCGAGGCCGGCCACAAAGTAGCCGCGGCGAATGCGCCCGGCGTCCTCCATCGCACGCAAAACGGGATAGACCGCAGAGAAACCGCCGAAGATGTTCTCGAGCGCCGGAGCCTCGCGCGTGACCACGCCGTAGCGCGCCAGCAATTGCTGCGCGAGTGCATTCGCACGCTGCGTATCGTTCGCCGCCGCGGAAGGAACGAGCGACCACCGCCCCTGCGTCGACGGCGGAGCAATCCGCCGCGAGCGGAACCGACCTCCCGGCACCACGCGCGTCTGTCCCTTTCCTTTCGACGGCCGCGCAAACGCACGCAGCGCGTGAAACGTGTCGTTCGTGACCGCACCCTTCCACACGAGATCCCAAAGCGCATCGATGATCTCCGCCGGAAAGCCGCCAACCGCAGCCTGGATCTGATGAAAGAACGAAGCGCCGTTCTTGCGAAGGAAGTCTTCGATGCGGTTGTCGGTCGCGCCGTCGCCGCGCGCTGCGTGCAGCAACGGCAACTGATCCGCGAGGTACAACGCGATCCGTCCGTCGCGGTCGCCGAGGGCTTCGACACCGACCCATACGATCTCGCCGGCGGCGCTGAGGGTGTCAAGATCGGACGGCCGGTAATCGGCGATGCGCGCGGCGAGAATCTCGCTCTCGAAGATCGACGCGGCCATCGGGAAGCCCTGCAGCGATTCAACCACTTCGAGCAATCCATCGAGACCGCGGCGCCTGCGCGTGACGCCCTGCCAGTTCGTGAAGAGGCGCGCCAGCACCGGCTGATCGACCGGCTCAGCTTCCTTGCGCAACAGCGCCAGCGAGCGTCTGCGCACGATGCCCAGCACTTCGTTCTCGCACCACTCGCGCTGCGTGCCGTTGGGGCGAAGCTCTCCTTCGATCAGACGGCCGCGCTCGACGTAACGCTCCAGGGCGTGATGAATGACGGCGACGCCCAGTCCGTAACGCTGCGCAACCTCGGACGGTGTGAATGGACCGTGTGTACGCGCGAAGCGAAGCACGAGATCGCCGACGGGATCCGCAACCGGTTCCAGGTAACGCGCAGCCACACCATCCGGAAGGGACGTGCCCAACGCATCGCGATAGCGCGACGCATCTTCGATCGCGATGAATCGCCGATCGTGCGCGATCTCAACTTCGAGAACGCGTCCCTGCCGAAGCAGATCGCGTGTCGCCTCCGCCGCATCGATGACCGATCGCGCCGCAATCTCGTTCGCGGACAGATCGCCGAGGCGCAGCAGCAGATCGTGAACGGCATCGATGCTCTTCGCCTTGTGGCGCTCATCGAGATGCTGGAGCTCGCGCTCGGTTTGTTCGAGTGCCTCGGGATCAAGGAGCTCGCGCAGCTCCGGCTCGCCGAGGAGCTCGCGGAGCTGCGACTGATCGATGGACAGAGCCTGGGCACGGCGCTCGGCGAGCGGCGCATCGCCGTCGTACAGGAAATTCGCAACGTAGCGAAACAACACCGACGCGGCGAACGGCGACGGCTTGCTCGTATCGGCTGTGTGAACGCGGATGGTCCGCTTGCGAATGCGCCGCGCGATCTCGACGAAGGCGGGAACGTCGAACACATCGCGCAACGCCTCGCGATAGGCTTCGAGGATGATCGGGAACGACCCGTAGCGCGATGCCACCTGCAGCAGGTCGTACGCGCGCTTGCGCTGACGCCACAGAGGCATGCGTCCCTGGATGCGCGTACGCGGCAGAAGCAATGCGCGTGCGGCGGCCTCGCGGAACTTCGCCGCGAACATCGAGCTCGCGCCGAGTTGTCGCAACAGAAGCTGCTCGATCTCATCCGGATCAGGAATGATCAGGTCCGTCGATGGCGGATGATCGGTATCGGGGAAGCGGATGATGAGGCCGTCATCGCTCCACATCGTTTCCACGTCGATGGCCAGTTGCTGGCGGACCTTCGCCGCCACGACCATCGCCCATGGCGCATGCACGCGGCCGCCGAACGGCGAGAGTACGCAGACGCGCCAGTCGCCCAGCTCGTCCATCACGCGCTCGATCACGATCGTCCGATCGTCCGGCACCGCGCCGGTCGCTGCCTGCTGATCGGCGAGATACTGCAGGAAGTTCCCGGCCGCCATCGCGTCGAGATCGTGTCTCGTGGTGAGGCGCTCGATGGCGTCGCTGCGATTCGACGCGCGGATCTCGCGCACAAGCTTTCCGATCGCTTCGCCGAAAGGAACCGTACGCTGCGCCGCATCCGCCTTCCAGAACGGCATCTTTCCCGGTAGTCCGGGCGCCGGCGTGACGATGACCTTGTCGTGCGTGATCTCCTCGATGCGCCACGTCGATGCGCCGAGGATGAACGTCTCGCCGGCAGTTGCCTCGAACACCATCTCTTCATCGAGCTCGCCGACGCGCGCCGATTGATTCTTCTCCGTGCCGGCCAGGAACACGCCGTACAAACCGCGGTCCGGAATCGTGCCGCCGCTGGTGATGGCGATCCGTTTCGCCCCCTGCCGCGGCGTGATGCTGTTCGACACGCGATCCCACGTCACACGCGGCCGCAGCTCGGCGAACTCGTCGGACGGATAGAGTCCGGACAGCATGTCCAGTACGCCGTCGAACGACGTGCGCGAAAGCTCCGCGAATGGCGCGGCGGTGCGGATCGCAGCGAAGAGCTCATCGGCGTTCCACGGATCGACGGCCACCATGGCCACGATCTGCTGCGACAACACATCGAGCGGATTGCGTGGATAGCGCGTCGGTTCGATGGCCCCCTCGTGCATTGCTTCCGTCACCGCGGCGCAGGCAATCAGATCGCCGCGGAACTTCGGCACGATGATTCCGCTGGAAGCCGCGCCGGCCTGATGACCAGCGCGTCCGATGCGCTGCATGCCGGAGGCGATCGACGGCGGCGCCTCGATCTGGATCACGAGATCGATCGCTCCCATGTCGATGCCCAGCTCCAATGACGACGTGGCCACGAGCGCCGGAAGCTTCCCCGATTTCAGCGCCTCCTCGATCTCCACCCGCTGCGCGCGTGCGATCGAACCGTGATGCGCAGAAACGATCGCCTCTCCCGCCAGCTCGTTCAGCGCCGCGGCCAGACGCTCCGCGAGCCGGCGCGAATTCACGAAGATCAGCGTCGACGTGTGCGCGCGGATCAACTCCAGGAGCCGCGGATGGATGGCCGGCCAGATCGACGGCGCACGCCCAGGCTCGCCCGTCGCGGCAGCGCGAGCCATGTCCTCGACCGGCACCTCGACGCGCAGCGAGAGCTTCTTCTTCTCGCCGGTGTTGACGATCGTGACGGGACGGAACCAGTCCCCTCTCCCCTCCGGGGAGAGGGCTAGGGTGAGGGGCGGCTCTTGCGAAACGTTTGGCGCGGCGTCGCCCCTCACCCTGACCCTCTCCCCGGAGGGGAGAGGGGACTGAGGATTGGCCCCCCCCAGAAAATGCGCAACCTCTTCGAGCGGTCTTTGCGTCGCCGAGAGCCCGATGCGCTGCGGCGGCTTGTCGCACCGCATGGCCAGGCGCTCCAGCGAGAGCGCCATGTGCGCGCCGCGTTTGTTCGGCACGAGGGCGTGAATTTCATCGATGATGACCGTCTCGACGCTGCGGAGCATCTCTCGCGCATTCGACGTCATCAATAGATAGAGCGATTCCGGCGTCGTGATGAGGATGTCTGCCGGATCGCGCCCGAACTTTGCGCGCTCGGATTGGGGCGTATCGCCGGTTCGAATGGCGATGCCGGGAATCGTCAACTCATCGCCGCGCGCGCGCGCCACATCCGCAATGCCGGCCAGCGGGACGCGCAGATTGCGCTCGACGTCGACGGCCAGCGCCTTGAGCGGAGAGATGTAGATCACGCGGCAGCGCTGTGCTTTCGGCGGACGCGGGCGAAACATCAAGCCATTGAGTGCCCAGAGGAACGCCGTGAGCGTTTTTCCACTGCCTGTAGGCGCGAAAATCAGCGTCCAGTCGCCGTTGGCGATGGCCGGCCAGCCCTGTTGCTGCGCCTTCGCCGGCGACGGGAAGGACGACACGAACCACTCGCGTACTGCGGGATGAAAGAGGTCGAGTGCGTCCTGCGCTTCTGGTGTGCGTGTCATAGTGAGCGTCGTCACGCTGCTGGACAACGTGTGATGCGGCTGCAAGAATAGTAGCCAGTCCCCTCGATCTAAGGTGGAAGTGCAGTGAAGGATGGGAGATGCGGCTGAAGGTGCTCGGCGCCTATGGTGCGTCGGATGCGGAACATAACCTGACCGGGTACCTGATCGACGACTGGCTCGCCGTCGACGCCGGGACGCTCACATCCAAGCTGTCGTTCGCACAGCAGGCCCGGATCCAGGCAGTCTTCATCACGCACCCGCACGCGGACCACATCCGCGATCTTCCGCATCTCATCCACAATCGCTTCGCGCAATCCACCGGTCCTCTGACGATCTTCGCCTCGCGCGAAGTCATGGATCTTCTTTCACGCGATGTATTCAACGGCTGCGTCTGGCCGGATTTCTCCGAGATCATCGCCCCCGCCACCGGCAAACCGGCGGTGCAGTATCGCGCGCTGGCCCACGGCAAGCGCACGATGTTCAACGATGTGGCGCTGACCGCCGTCCCTGTCGATCACCAGATCCCCGCGGCCGGCGTGCTCCTGGAGATCAACGGCCAGTCGATCGTCTTCACCGGCGACACGGGACCGACGCAGGAGATCTGGAAGCGCACGAACAAGCTGCAGAACGTCGTGGCCGTTGTCACCGAGGCCTCGTTCCCGAACGATCAGCAGCAACTGGCCGACGAGACCGCGCATCTCACTCCGCACACGTTCGGCGAAGAGCTCAAGAAGATCACCTCCGACGCTCCGGTCTACGCCAGCCACCGCAAGATTCCGTACGAGCGCGACATCGAGTCGCAGATCCGGAATCTGCGGGATCGCAGGGCCCGCGTGCTGCTCGAGAAGAATTACACGCTGTAGGCCAGGCCCACCAACGGGCCAAGGCTAAAATGCCCGCCGTGCCGCGCCCGCCCGTCACCGCCATCATTCACACGCTCAACGAGATCGAGCAGATCGAGGAATGCATCCGTTCCGTCGAGTGGGCCGATGAGGTGTATCTGGTCGATTCGTTCTCCACCGATGGCACGGTCGAGCGCGTACGCGAGAAGTTTCCCCGCGTGCGCATCGAGCAGCGCGAGTACCTCGGCGCGGCTTCGCAGAAGAACTACGCCATCGATCGCGCCGCTCACGACTGGATCTACGTCATCGACGCCGACGAGCGCATCACTCCGGAGCTGCGCGACGAGATCCTGCGTACGCTCGAAGGACCTCTCGATCGCTGGGCTTACTCCGTCGGCCGCCGCAACTTCATGCTCGGCAAGGAAGTGAAGTACAGCGGCCTGCAGCGCGACCGTGTCACGCGGCTCTTCCATCGCGGCCACGCCCGCTATCCGAACAAGCGCGTTCACGCCGACCTCGTCGTCGACGGTCCGACGTTCGATCTGCGGCAGAAGATGCTGCACTACTACATCCGCACGTTCGACCACATGATCGCCAAGATGACGCGCTACGCGAACTGGGGCGCGGCGCAGATGTACATCGACGGCAAAACCACCGGGCTGTGGGGCATCTTCAGCCACACCCTGACGAAGTTCGTGCGCGACTATGTGCTCAACCTCGGATTCCTCGACGGCACACGCGGGATCATTTCCGTCGGGATGCACGTCTATTACACGTTCTGGAAGTACGCCAAACTCTGGGAGCTCCGCCAACTGCAACGCCTCGGCAAGCCCGTCCCGCTTCCCTCACTCGATGAGGAAGAAGGCCGGTGGGAGTTGCCGTGGGTATCCGGAGGGCAGAAGTAACACCTATTCCGGCTCGACGATCACGCGCAAACCATCCACCTCTCGCACACGCACGCGGGTTCCTTCCGGGATCGCGCTCTTCGCCGTCGCGTTCCAAAGCTCGCCGTGGACGAACACTCTGCCGTCCGCTTCGACATCGGAGCGCGCCACACCGATCTCGCCGATCATCGCGTGGGTGCCGGTCACGACCGGATTCTTGTGCGCTCGAAACACGAGCGTCATGAGGAAAACCGAGATCACGCCGATCGGCACGCTCACGACGAGCGCCGTGAGCAGATGCACGCGCATCTCCGGAATGGGACCGTCGACAAGCAACAACGCGCCGAAGATCAAACACAACACGCCGCCTGTGCCGAGGATCCCGTAGGAGACGAACTTCGCCTCGAGCGCGAACAGGATGAAGGCGACGATGATCAGCGCGAACGCGGCATAACGCGTCGGCAAAAGATTGAGCGCGAACACCGCCAGCACGATGGCGATGAGGCCCACCACGCCGGGCAGGATCGCGCCGGGATGATTGAACTCCGCGTACAGCGCCAGCATCCCCAGCGACATCAGGATGAAGGCGATGTTCGGATCCATGATCCACGACAACAGCCGCTGCTTGAGCGACATCTCGTAGTGGACCACCGGCTTACCCGCCACACGCAGCACGCTCGTCGAACCGTTGAAACGCTTCACCGTTTTGCCGTCCGCCCAGCGCAGCAACGCCGGCACATCGGGAGCAACGACATCGATCAGTTTCAACGCCAGCGCTTCATCCTCGGTGAACGACTTGGCCTCGCGCACGCCGCTCTCCGCCGCCGCAACATTGCGTCCGCGCCGCTGCGCGATGCTGCGCATGAACGCCGCCGCATCGTTCTGCATCTTCATCTTCATCACGTCATCGAGCTTCTCGCCCAGCATCACCGGATGCGCCGCACCCGTATTCGTCCCCGGAGCCATCGCGGCAACATCCGCGGCCTCCAGGATGAAGAACCCCGCCGAAGCCGCACGCGACCCGCTCGGCCCGACCCACACGATCACCGGGACCGGAGACTTGATGATCTTCTCCACGATCCCGCGCATCGACGTCTCCAGCCCGCCCGGCGTGCGCAACTCGATCACCACCACATCCGCCTTCGTCTTCGCCGCCTCATCGAGCGCGCGCCCGATGAACTCGTCGGAGATGGGATGAATGAGATCGTCGACCACCACGCGGAGAACGGCGGCGTGAGTGATCGGTGCGAACAAAGCGATCAGCGCGAATGCAAGCAGGCGTTTCATGGTCAACCTCGCGAGTATTGTCGCTCCGTTTTGGAGTGCGGTAGCCGCAGCAGCTACCGCTTTCGTATGCCACAGGCCATCCGGAAACATACAAAAGCGGCGGCTGCGGCCACCGCACTCCAAACTACTGCGGCAGATACTCCGGCTGCGGCTCGTAGTTGAAGAACTTGGTGATGTCGTTGCGAAACACGAGCTTGAAGTCGCCGATGGGGCCGTTGCGTTGCTTGGCGATGATGATCTCGGCGATGCCCTTCTCTTCGGTTTCCTTGTTGTAGACCTCGTCGCGATAGATGAAGGCCACGAGATCAGCGTCCTGCTCGATGGACCCGGACTCACGAAGGTCCGAGAGCTGCGGCCGGTGATCGCCGGTGCGCTGTTCGGAGCGACGGGAGAGCTGCGAGAGCGACAGCAGCGGTACGTGAAGCTCTTTCGCGATGGCCTTCAGACTGCGCGAGATCTGCGAGACCTCCTGCTGCCGCGACTCGATCTTGCCTTTGATGGCCATGAGCTGGAGGTAGTCGACCATCACCAGATCCAGGCCCGCCTCCATCTTCAGACGCCGCGCCTTCGCGCGCATCTCCAGCGGGTCCATCCCCGGGGTGTCATCGATGAAGATCTTTCCTTTCGCCAGCCTTGCCGAAGCCTCGGCGAGCTCGCGCCAGTTGCGCTCCGACAACATGCCGGAGCGGATCAGATGATTCGACACGCCCGACTCCGAAGAGAGAATGCGCAGCCCGATCTGCTCCTTTGACATTTCCAGCGAAAACACGCCCACCGAATAAAGCCGCTCGCCGGCGCGCGGCTGCCCATCCTTTCCCGGCAACGCGATGGTTTCGGCGATATTCATCATCAAGGACGTCTTTCCCATTGAGGGTCTTGCAGCCAGGATGATGAGATCTCCGGGCTGAAAGCCGGACGTCATCTCGTTGAAACGGTCGTAGCCGGTGGGCAGGCCGGTGACGAGACGGCCGGCATTCGAGTGGATCTGCTCGATGGCGGTCATGTTCGCGCGGGTGATCCGCTCGAGTGACACGAAGCCTTTGTCGGTGGCGCCTTCGGCGATCTCGTAGAGTGATTTCTCGGCGATATTGAGAACGTCACCGGGCTCGCTCGGCGCGTCGAACGCGGCGCGCATGACGCTGTTGCCCATCACGATGAGGCGGCGCAGCATCGACTTCTCTTTGACGATCTGCGCGTAACGCTCCACGTTGGCCACGTCGGGCACGACGTCCATGAGCGACGTGACGTACGCAACGCCGCCGATCTGCTCGAGCTGCGCGTGTTTGGCCAGTTCTTCCTTCAGCGTGAGCGGCTCGATGTCCCGGCTGTTCTCGGCCATGCGGCGCATGGTGGCGAAGATCGTTCGGTGCGCGTCGCGGAAGAAATCTTCCGTGTCGATCGTGCCGATGATGCGGTAGAAGGCGTGGTTGTTGATCAGGATGGCGCCGAGGACGGCACGTTCGGCATCCGGGCTCTGCGGCATCTGCCGGTCGAGTGACACTCCACCATCAATTTGTGCGACGCTCATTGGACGAAGTGCGCGAGTGTAAGCGTGGTTTTCGGCGCGCTACTGACCTTCCTCAAGCCTTCCACACCCCCTTCCCGCGCCCGAATTGTTTTCATGGTGATTTCACGAAGCCGAAGTCAAGTTTTCCACATGTGGAAAAGTACAAATCAACAATTGACAGGCTTCGAGAGCAGGGAGTGGAGCCGCTCCACGATCTGTAGAGTTCGGAATGGTGTTTCCCGAAGCCATGTTCGTCATCTGCGCCGTTCACCGGAGGATCTTCATGAATCGTCTCATCAGTGTTGCCCTGGCCGTCGTTTTCACGGTTTCTCTTTCCGCTCAGCAGGCCGCGCCTGCGCCCGATCCGGCAACGCCTGCCGCGAAGGTCGTGGCCACGGTGAACGGGGAATCGATCACGGCCGAGCAGCTCGACCGGCTCTGGAATCGGATGGGCGCGAAGATGCGGGGGCAGTATCTGCAGGGCGGCAACGGGAAGATGAAATTCCTGGAGAACTACGTCGGCAAGCGCCTCCTGCTGCAGCTCGCGGCTCAGGCGGACTTCGAGAAGTCACCGGCGGTGCAGGCGGAGCTCGAGGCGGCCAGGGAAGCGGCTCTGTTCGATCTCTATGTGCGCGATGTGGTGGCCACGCAGGTCGTGACCGAGGCGGCCGTGCGCAAGTTCTATGACGACCATCCGGCGGACTTCCTTCGGCCGCAGCAAGCATGGGTGCGGATCATCTTCGTCGGGAAGGACAAGAACACCGTAGAGGAAGCGCGCCTACTGCTCGGCGATGTGATGAAGGAGATGTACGGCGTCAAAGTGCGATCCGGCAACGATGCGAAGGCGATCACGCAAGCCTTCGCCGCCGCGGCCACCAGAACTTCCGAGCACCCCTCGGCCGCGGCTGGTGGAGAGCTGGGATGGGTTGCCCCCGGCACACTCGATCCGAAGCTCACCGACGCGGTGTTCACCATGCAGACAAACACGGTCAGTGGCGTCCTGGAAACGGACGCCGGCCTGTACCTTCTGCTGATCGAAGAACACCAGCAGCCATCCCCGGAGCCATTCGAATCCGTGCGCGCCGCCATCCGCGAATACCTCTTCAGCGCGAACGTGCAGAAGGTCATGGAAGCGGTGACCCGCACCACGAACGAGCTGCGGGCCAGAAGCAAGGTGACGCTGTTTCCGGAGAACGTGCAGTAGGGCGCACGGCGGCGCGCCGGTAATCGCGTCGACTATGGTTCGATGTCCAGCACCGGATCGTTTTCGACACCACCCGCGCTGATTGTGTACTTATATTGCTTGACGGTGCTGAATACACCGCTCTTCGCGGAATACTCGCCGCCACCTGACGAGTACTTGATGTCGGTGTAACCATCGACTGTGATCTTGAAGTCGAAGTCAGCCGACCATCTCACCTTCTGGTTGTCCTTTTTGACTTTGACAGGATCCTGGTCGGGCACCGGAAGTCCGTCCTTCAACGTGACACGCACAACTCTGTCTGACTCAACGCTTGACATGGCTGAAGCTCCTCTCGAATTCATCGACACGCCACCTCGCGTGTCGAAGGCTCATTTGTCGTGTGGTGTGGACCGGAAATCCCGGATGACCGCCTGTAGAGTACCGCTTTTCTTCATGTTGGCAAATTCGGGATCATGCTCCGCATCGGAAGGGTTGAAACCGAGGCGCAATGACTGAGCAAGGCGGGTAGCGGCTTCCTCCTCCGAGCCACTGAGGTTTGCAATGAGCGCGGCCTCGTAGGCGAGAGTCGGGTCCTTCGGCTCGAGCTCGAGAGCGCGGAGAATCGCCGCGCGTGCCTGCCGTTCACGACCCAGTTTCGCGAGCGCTCCACCCTTGAGAGCGTGAGCAAACGCATCCGCCGAGTTCACCCGGATGGCCTCGTCGCAAAAGCCGATCGCTTTCTCAAACGCAAGAGTTGCTTTTTGGCTCCCGCCATTGACCCATCGATAGGCATCGCCGAGATTTCGCCAATACACGAAGTAACGCGGCCTCAGCTCGACAGCTTTCTCCAATGCCTGTGCCGCTTCTTCAAAGCGACCGGCGTAGTAGAGCGCGGTTCCCAAGTTTGAATATGCCTGACCGGAAGGCTGCCTGGCTATTGATTCCGAGAACGTACGGACCGCGTCGTTATACCGTCCCAGGCGCTGATACATCCCACCAAGGTTGACGTATCCCCGTTGATTGTCGGGAACGAGTTGCACCACCTTATGGAACTGCGGCACGGCGTCAGCGTAACGCCCCTGCGCGTAATAAAAGACACCAAGTTTGTTGTAGCCGCCCCAAAAGTTCGGCTGTAATGTGATCGCGCGCTTGTATTCGACTTCCGCCTTAGTTGGGTCGCCCGCCGCTTTGTATGTTTCTGCCAAACCGAGTACCGCTTCTGCGTTGTTCGGTTGTTGAGACAGAACACGTAAGAATGCCGCCACCGCTTCCGGATAGCGTCCGGTTCGGCGCCGCAACTCACCCAACGTCACATTCACATCGATGCTCTGCGGGTCACCTTCGAGGGCTCGTTCGGCAGCCCGGCCCGCAACCGCGGCCAGCTGCGGTTGTCGGGTGATCTGGAACTTCCCGAGATACGCCCTGGCTAACGCGGCCTGCACGCTGGGCGAAGTACCCAGCTCTTCGAGAATGGCGATGGCGCTGTCGAGTGATTCTTCCTTGTCGTAGCGGCGCAGGTGCCCGAGGGCTTCGAGGTAGCGTCGTTGCGAGACGGCTGGATCGAGGGCGATGCGGATGGCGCTTTGGCCGAGGTCGAGATTGCGAGCCACGCTGTCGGCGACTTCATCCTGCACGCCGAACAGATTGGAGACGCTGCCTTCCACGAGATCGCGCCATTCGCGCTTGCTGCCGGGATCGACGACGGTATAGGTCACGCGGATGCGATCGCCTTCGCGCATCATCGAGCCGGTGAGCACGAGATTCGCGCCGAGATCGCGCGCGGCTTTCGTGGTGTCGCTCGTCTCCGGCTCGGAAGCCGAGGGGCGCATCACCTGCACGGCCGGATAGTGCGCCAGGCGCGCGGTGAGCGTCTCCGCGAATCCGTCGACGACGAGCTGCCCCGTAGCGTCGCCGGTGAGGTCTTTGAATCGCATGACCGCCAGATATTTCTTCGCGGCCGGCACCGGCGCGGCCGTTTGCTGCGCATCGCGCACAGGCGGCCGGTCGCGCGAGAAGATGACGGCCAGCGCGATGACGACGGCGATGACGGCTGCGGCAATCGCGGCGGCAATCGACTTGGGAGGCACCGGCGTCGGCTGCGATTTATGGAAGCCGCTCTCCTCCGCCACCACGCGGTCGCGCAGCATGCGGATCTCGCGCGCAAGATCGCGCGTCGATGAGTAGCGCTCCTCGACCGCCTTGGCCAGCAGCCGGCGGATCATGTCGGAGAGCTGAATGGGTGCGCGCGCGGTGGAGCGCGTGATCGGCTGCGGAGTGTGATGGAGGATCGCCGAGAGCGTGTCGATGGCGGTCTCGCCATCGAAGGCTGGATCTCCCGTGACGAGCTCGTAGAGAATCGCGCCGAACGCGAACTGATCCGAGCGGAAATCGAGCCGCCGTCCCGTGGCCTGCTCGGGCGACATGTAGCCGACCGTCCCCAGGATCGTGCCCGGATTGGTGCCGGGCATCTCGAGCTGCAGCGTGTTGTCGTTGTCTTCCGGCGTGGGCGCGACGATCTTGGCCAGACCGAAGTCGAGGATCTTCACGAACCCGTCGCGCGTGAGCATGATGTTCTCGGGCTTGAGATCGCGATGGACGATGCCCCGCTCGTGCGCCGCCGCCAGGCCGTCGGCGATCTGCGCGCCGATGTCGAGGACCTTGCTCACCGGCAGCGGTCCGCCATTGATGAGGGTGCGCAGATCCTGGCCTTCGATGTACTCCATGACGATGAACGGAGTGCCTTCGGACGCGCCGACCTCATGGATCGTGACGATGTTGGGGTGATTGAGGGCGGAGGCAGACCGCGCTTCTTGCGTGAACCGCGTCAGCGTGTCGCGCTCGGCCGACATGCGCACGGGCAGGAGTTTGATGGCCACTTTCCGGCCCAGCCTGGGATCGCGTGCAACATAGACCTCGCCCATACCGCCGGAGCCGATGGGACCGAGGACTACGTAGTGGCCGAGGGACTCGGGAAGCGTCATGGATTAATGCCGGGGGACTGGCGGGATTCTAATGGCGGCAGGAGAGAGAGCGCACGGTTTTCTGCCACCCGGCCGTCTCCGCTGGTTGGCTAGCCTTTGAGTCTCAGAGTCTCAAAGTCGCAAAGTCTCAAAGTCGCAAAGGAGCACGGCCGAAGCATCCTTTGAGACTCTGCGACTCTGCGACTCTGCGACTCCCCCGTTACGCGGTCTGCAACATCCGCACGGCCAGCTTCCACTGGCGGCGCGAGCGGCGGATGTGGCGTCGCGACATCTTGCGCGTGCGCCGCCATGGCGATCCCTGCGCACGCTCTTCGTGAGCGCGGCGCCAGAGCGCGATGGCTTTGTCGAGATGCGCGGTGGCGACGTCGAGCCGGCGTCGGATTTCCGTGGCGAGCTTGCCCTGCACCGCGGCCATCTTCGGCTCCACGACGTGCAGCGCGGCGCGCATGCGTGCCTGCTCGATCTGCGGAAGCGGCGTCGCCAGGAGGTTCCGAGCCATGCCCGCAAACTTCAGCGCGCCGATCCACCACTTGGCCGGATCCCACTGATACCAGCGGATGCCGTTGCGGAAGTCGGCGGGGAAGCGGTGATGGAACGAGTGATAGCCCTCGCCGAGCGTGAGCAACGCCACCAGCCAGTTGTCGCGCGCCGATACCTCGGAATTGAAGAGCGGCTTGCCGAGCTGGTGCGCCAGCGAGTTCACGAAGAACGTCGTGTGATGGATGACGGCCAGCCGCAGAAAGCCGCCCCAGAGCAGGCCGGCCAGAGGATTGCCGAACGCCGCGCCGATCAGTGTCGGAATGCCGAATCCGCCCACGATCAGGATCACTTTGTGCCACTTGTGCTGCCACATCACGATCGGATTCGCGAGCAGGTCCGGTGAATTCGAGAACGTATCGTCGCGATGCTCGTTCCGGTAGAAGATCCAGAGGATGTGCGCCCACCAGAAGCCGCGCTGGATGTTGTACGGATCCCAGTCCTTGTCCACGTACTTGTGATGGACGCGGTGGCTGGAGGACCACCACAGGATCGAGTTCTGCGCGGCCATGGCGCCGAAGAAGGCGTAGAAGTATTGGACGGGGCGAGCCGCCTCGTAGCTCTTGTGCGAGAAGAAGCGGTGGTACCCGGCGCAAATCGAAATCCCGACCGCGAGGTACATGCCCAGAAGGAGCATCGGCATCCACAGCGAGAAGCCGGCGTACCAGGTGTACGCGGCGGTTCCGGCGACGCCAATCACCGGCGTGAGGGTGAGGAACAGAATGTTCACCCAGTCTTTTTGCGGCTTCTTCTGAGCTTCGATGACGACACCTCCCGGAAGGATGAAACGCGTAGTATGCACTCTCGAGGACGCCCTGAGAACCTCTCTTCTGCTCTTGCTATTCGCGACCCGGCTCACCGCCGCGTCCGCCGAACACGAAGAGGCCCGCCGCTGGATGGCCGAAGCGCGCCGTACGACCAATCCGATCCGGCTGCTCGTGCTCATCCCGAAGATCCATTCCTCGCTCGAAGCCGCACTCGCGCGCGAGCCCGCAAACGTCGACGTTCATCTCGATCTGGTGCGCTTCTATGTCGCGACTCCATCAATCGCCGGCGGCGACATCGACAAGGCCCGCGCTCACGCCGCCGAGATCGCACGACGCGACATACCCCTCGGCCATTTCGCGCGCGGCTACATTTCCTACCGCGAAGGCGAGTACGGTCCCGGACGGCGCGAGCTGCGCGAAGCGGTACGCCTCGGCACCGGCTCGACGCGCAGGCTGGCCATGAAGTGGCTCGGCTGGCTCTCGCAGGAAACGCAACAGTGGGATGAAGCGTTCGCCATGTTCGAAGAGCTGCGCGCCATCGATGCCTCGGCGCTCTACGAAATCGGACGCACGGCGGCGTTCTGTTCCTGTCGCGTCGATCAAGGGCGCGCCGCGCTGCAGGAGTATCTGAAGACGAAGCCGGCGCTTGATATGCCGACGATCGAAGACGCGCGAAAACAACTGAAGAAGCTGCAACGTTTTGGAGTGCGGTAGCCGCAGCTACCGCTTTCGTATGCACAGCGCTGCGAACGAACATACAAAAGCGGTAGCTGCGGCTACCGCACTCCAAAACATCAAATCATCGGCATGTCGACGCCGCGTTCTTTGGCGACGGCGATCGCTTCCTCGTAACCGGCATCGGCGTGGCGCATGACGCCGGTTCCGGGATCGGCGGTGAGCACGCGCTGCAATCGCGCGGCGGCGTCTTCGGTCCCGTCGGCCACGATGACCATGCCGGCGTGGAGCGAGTATCCGATGCCGACGCCGCCGCCGTGATGCACGGAGACCCAGGTCGCGCCGCACGATGTGTTGAGCAGGGCGTTGAGAATGGGCCAGTCCGCGATCGCGTCGCTGCCGTCCTTCATCGCCTCGGTCTCGCGATTCGGTGAGGCTACCGATCCGGCATCGAGATGATCGCGTCCGATGACGATCGGCGCCGAGACTTTTCCTTCTGCGACGAGCCGATTGAACAGCGCTCCCGCTTTGTCGCGCTCTCCGTAGCCGAGCCAGCAGATGCGCGCCGGCAGTCCCTGGAACTCGACACGCTTCTGCGCCATCCGGATCCAGCGATGGAGTGGCTTGTCGTCCGGGAAGAGCTCGAGGATCGCTTCGTCGGTCACGAACAGATCGTTCGGATCGCCCGACAACACGGCCCAGCGGAAGGGACCGCGTCCCTCGCAAAACAGAGGGCGGATGAATAGCGGCACGAAGCCGAGCACGTCGAATGCGTTCGTGACGCCGGCCTTCAGCGCCTGGCCGCGCAGGTTGTTGCCGTAGTCGAACGTGACGGCACCGCGCTTCTGCAGCTCGATCATGGCGCGCATGTGACGAGCCATCGTTTCGTACGAGAGGTCGACGTACATGTCCGGGCTGGCCTCGCGCATCGCCAGCGCCGCGTCGAACGACATGCCGGCCGGAACGTATCCGGTGAGCTCGTCGTGTGCGGAGGTCTGGTCGGTCAGAACATCCGGCACGATGCCGCGAGCAATCAGCGCCTCGAGTAGCTCGACGGCGTTAGCGACGACGCCGATTGAAACGGCCTCGCCTTTGTCCCGCGCCTCGAGCGCGCGGCGGATCGCCGCGTCGAGCGTCGGCGCTTCTTCATCGAGGTAGCGTTTCTCGATGCGTCGCTGGATGCGGGTCTGATCGATCTCGGCCACGAGCGCGGTGGCCTCGTTCATCGTCGCCGCCAGCGGCTGCGCGCCGCCCATCCCGCCGAGGCCGGCCGTCACGACGAGCTTGCCCTTGAGAGAATCGCCGAAATGCTTCTGGGCCACGGCCGCGAAGCATTCGTACGTTCCCTGCAAAATGCCCTGCGTGCCGATGTAGATCCAAGAGCCGGCCGTCATCTGGCCGTACATCGTCAGGCCCAGCGCGTCGAGGCGGCGGAACTCGTCCCAAGTACCCCAATGCGGAACGAGATTGGAGTTGGCGATGAGGACGCGCGGCGCATTTTCATGTGTCCGGAAGACACCCACCGGTTTGCCCGACTGCACGAGCAGCGTCTCGTCGTTCTTCAGCCGCTCCAGTGTGGCCACGATGGCGTCGTAACACGCCCAGTTCCTGGCCGCTTTGCCGATGCCGCCGTACACGATGAGCTCCTCGGGATGCTCGGCCACTTCGGGATCGAGGTTGTTCATCAGCATCCGCAGCGCCGCTTCCTGCTGCCAGCCTTTGCAACGCAGCTCATTGCCCCTCGGCGCGCGGATGACTCGTGGCTCGTGAATCGTGGTGCTCATGATCGCGGATTCTATTGCCGGGGAGTCTCAAAGTCGCAAAGTCTCAAAGTCGCAAAGGAGGTGATTGCCGCATCCTTTGAGACTCTGAGACTTTGAGACTTTGCGACTCCCTCATTAAGATCCGCCCCGTGTCCGATCTGAAGAAGCGCGCAAATGAGGTCAACAAGCGCCTGAAGAAGCAGTATCCCGACGCCCGCGTCGAGCTCGACTTTCGCAATCCATTCGAGCTGCTGATCGCCACCATTCTCGCGGCGCAGTCGACGGATGTCCGCGTGAACATCGTCACGAAGTCGCTCTTTCGCAAGTATCCGGATGCGCATTCGTTTGCGAGCGCGGACCTCATCGAGATGGAGACCGCGGTCAAGCAGACCGGGTTCTTCCGCAACAAGGCGAAGGCGGTCATCAACTGTTCGAAGGCGCTCGTGGAGCGTCACGTCGGCGAGGTCCCGCGGACCATCGAAGAGCTGGTCGAGCTCCCCGGCGTGGGCCGTAAGACGGCAAACGTCGTCCTCGGCAACGCGATGGGCATCGAAGCGGGCGTCATCGTGGACACTCATGTCACCCGCCTCTCCGGTCGCCTCGGCTTCACCAAACATGCGGACCCGGTCGACATCGAACAGGACCTGATGAAGATCGTGCCGCGCGGCGAGTGGACGAAGTTCGCAAACCGCCTGATCCTCCACGGCCGGCGCGTATGCATCGCCCGCAAACCCGATTGCCCGAACTGCGTGCTGAACGACATCTGTCCAAGCGCAGACTTGGATGTTGAACGCCGCGCTATCCGCGCTAAGGAAGCTCCCGCGTCCCCGCCGAAGTCCAGGGCCCGCAGCGCGCAATCCGCCAAGCCGCCTTCGAAGCCCCCTTCGCGAACCCGTACTTCCGGATCGCCTCGCGCCCGTAAGCCGAGCAAGTAGGCGTGAAGCGACACGTCACCCGCCCACGCAAACGCGGCGAGATGTGCGCGCGATATTCGTCGATCACGAAAATCGCGCCGCGCGCCGCCCATCCTCGGCCATGCGGCACCGTGAAATCATGCAGCGCGATGATCAGCGCGATGATCGCGATGATGAAAAGGAGGCGGCGGGGGCGGGTGCGTTTCATTGATTCACCGATGTTTCGCGAGAGCCGCCCCTCACCTAGCCCTCTCCCCGCCGCGATGAAGCTGCGGCGGGGAGAGGGGACTTGAATTTGAATCTCTCCGGAAACAGTCCCCTCTCCCCACGGCGGCTTCATCGCCGAGGGGAGAGGGTTAGGGTGAGGGGCGGCTCTCGCGACACTCACGTTCTCTCCGCCGCCTTGGCTTCATCCCACAAACGATCCATCTCCTCGAGCTCCAACTGATCGAGGTTCTGGTCGCGATCGCGGACGCGCGATTCCATCGATTCGAATCTCCGCATGAATTTGCGGTTGGTGGACTGCAGCGCTTCTTCTGGGTTGACGTTCACTTTGCGCGCGATGTTGGCGATGGTGAAGAGGAGGTCTCCGATCTCTTCGTGAACGTGCTCCGCGTCGCCCTCGGCCACCGCTTCGCGAAGCTCGGCCACTTCTTCGTCGATCTTGTCGAAGACATCCTCGGTGCGACGCCAGTCGAAGCCGACACGCGCCGCCTTTTCCGTCAGGCGTGAAGCCTTGAGCAGCGCCGGCATCGCCTGCGGTACGCCGGAGAGCACGCTCTTGTTCTCGGCTTTGCGCTCGTCCTGCTTGAGCTTCTCCCAATTCACGAGCACCTGTTCCGCATCGTTGGCCACCACGTCGCCAAAGACGTGCGGATGACGGCGCACCAGCTTGTCGTGAATGGCGGTGATGGAGTCGTAGATGTCGAACGATCCTTCCTCGCGCGTCATCTCGGCGATGAACACCGCCTGCAGCATCAGGTCTCCGAGCTCCTCGGCCAGCGCCGCGCGATCTCCCTGATCGATGGCGTCGACGACTTCGTACGACTCCTCGATCACGTACGCCTTGAGATCAGGCAACGTCTGTTTGCGATCCCACGGACAACCGTCCGGGCCACGCAGGCGTGTCATCAGACGGACGAGATCGTCGAAGGTGCGTTTCATGCGGCGATTGTAATCGGCGACTTTCCGGAAAAATGAAACGGTGACCCCCCTCACCGACACTACCTCGGTATGACCCTACCCTTGGACCTCATGCCGCGTCTGGTTTGGATGGTGTTGAACGACGGCCGGTCTGTCGTCGCCGGCTGCGGATCGACCACGCGCGAGGGTTTGGAGCTAGCGCTGGCGAAGCCGGACCATACGTTGATGTTCACGTCAGACGATCGCGTGGACGTTCTTCCCACCAGCGCCGTGCGCGATTTCGTCCTCTTTGATGCTCGCTCCAGCGTGCCTGCGGCGAGCTCGATCTACCGAATCGTCCACGTTTGAGCTTCTGTTAGCATGGGCAGGGAAGCCCATGACCAATCAGGTGCTCATTGTCGCTGGCGAATTGGCTGCGCGAACGCCGGCGGAAGTGGCCCGTTCGCTGCGATTCACTCCCGTGGTCACCGGCTCCGAACAGGAAGCGGTCGACCTTCTCGATCGTCATCGTTTCCGCCTGATCGCCGTCAGCGGAAACTCCGCATGGCAGCGTCTGCGCGACGCCGCGGAGAGCAAGCAGCCGATGACGCGCGTGCTCGAGCTCCCCGAGGCTGCGGCAGACGATGCCGTCGTACGGCGCCTGATGGTGCGCTATCTCGCACCCGCGTCCTCCGATCGCGCGCGCTTCGACACGGAAGAGCGTTATCGATTCCTCTCCTCGATCCTCGAATCATTCACCGGCACGCTCGAGCTGCGCGAAGTGCTGCGACGCATCGTGGCGGTGACTCGCGAAGAGTTCGGCGCGGATCGCGGCTGGCTGTTGCACCCGGTCCACGAGCAGGCGGAGTTCGCAAAGCTCGCCTTCAGCGTGGCCTCGCCATCCGATGATGGCCGAGCCTCCATCGACCTCACCGATCGCGGACCGGTGCCTCTTGCAGGCTCGCAGAACCTCATCCGCCGGGCCATGGAATCGCCGCGTCCGGTCGTGCTGATGGAAGGCGATCCCGACCTCGACCCCGCGCTCGCGCAACGGTTCCAGATCAAGTCGGCCATGATCCAGGTGCTGCGCCCGCGCGAGGACGAGCCGTGGGCGTTCGGACTGCACCACTCCGAGATCCTGCGCGATTGGACCGAGGAAGAAATCTCGCTGTTCACCGAGATCGGCCGCTACGCCACGCTGGCGCTCAACAACACGCTCCTGCACAACCGGGCCGTTCGCGAGATGGCCAAAGTCAACGCCATCCTCGATCAGATTCCCGAGTCTGCAGCGATCTATGACGCGTCGGGAAAACTGGAGCGGATGAACGCCGCCGCGCAGCGCGAGCCCTCGGTTCTGTTCACGCCCGACGTCGATGGACGTCTGCGCAATCATCAGCATCGCTACATCGACGGCAGTCCGCTGGCCGTCGATGAGCTGCCGTCGATGCGCGCGCTGCACGGCGAGACCGTGAAGTCGGATTACCTCGTGCGCGACTCGCGCACCGGCGATGACCGAGTCGTGAATCTGAAAGCCGCGCCGATCCGTGATGATGCCGCGCGCATCATCGGCTCGGTCGTTCTCTCGCGCGACGTCACCGACGAGCGCCAGAGCGCAGAGCGCGAGTCGTGGCGCCGCAGGCGCGCCGAATGTCTGGCCAATCTGGGGCTGGAGATGGTGGCCATGGCCCCCAGCTTCGACAACCTCGATGGTCCGGCGACCGCCATCGCCCAGGCCGTGGCCGGCACCGTGCGCATCTACCTCTATCACTCGTCTTCGGCCGTCCTCGATCTGGTCGGCTATTCGACCGTCGAGCAGGAGCTTGCGCAGTACCGCGGCTATTTCGCGCGGCATCCCTATCGTCCCGGCGAAGGTCTGCCCGGAACCGTGTTCCAGATCGGCCGGCCGCTGCTGTTCTACGAAGTCCGCGGCGACGCGCTCCTCGGCTTCGCGCGCGATACGTTCGAGCGCGACATCAAAACGGCGCTGCATGAGCAGAGTCTCATTGCTTATCCGATCGAGTCGTATGGCGAACGGATCGGTGCGGTGGTCATGTCCCAGTCCGACCCGCGCCGCAACTTCGACGCCGAGGATCTCGAGTTCGCGCGATCCGTCTCCGAGCGCATCGGCGCGGCCAGCCACATCCATCGCCTGACCACCATCGCCCAGGATGGACACCGCGCTGCCGAAGAGCTGGCCCGCAGCGAAGTCGACGCGCGCGTCCGTTTCGAGGGTGTGCTCGAGTCGGCGCCGATCGGCATCGCCGTCATCTCCGCGGATGAACTGCGTTTCGAGCTCGCCAATGCGCGCTTCTTCGACTTCGCCTCGCAGTTCGGCCGCATCTCGCTCGACACAAAGCTGATTGGCTTGCGCGCAGCGGAAGTGCTCCCCGAGGTCGAACAGATCCTGAAACAAGTCGCGGAACAAGGCGAGCCGCGCATCGACGAAGAACTGCCCATCGGCGACCGCTACGTCAATCGAATCATCTCCGCGGCCCGCGGACGTTTCTCCGGCATCACGCAAAGCCTGACCGTGCTCGTGCAGGACGTGACCGATCAGGTACGTGCGCGCCGCGAGATCGAAAATCTGGCCACGATGATGGCCGAGCGTTCGGCGCGTCTCGATTCAATCCTCGGCTCGATGACGGACGGTCTGTGGGTCTACGACGCCAACGGCCAGGTCGTCGACGTCAACCAGGCGGCGTTGAACATGTTCGGCCTGGCCTCACGCGCCGATGCCATCGAGCACGGATCATTCGAGCAGTTCCGCCTGCGCGACGCCGAGGGCCGTCTGGTCGGGCGCAACGATTTGCCGCACGCACGCGCGTTGGCGGGACAGACCGTTCCCGACTATCTGGCTGTGGCCACGCATCTCATCAGCGGCCGCGATCTCGACCTCTCCATCGCCGCCGCGCCGATCGAGAGCCGCGGAATCGTCGGCGCGGTTCTGGTCATCCGCGACATCACCGCGCTGCAGGAGCTCGACCGCAAGAAGGACGAGTTCCTCTCCGTGGCCTCGCACGAGCTGCGCACGCCGCTGACCACGATCAAAGGCTACACACAGCTCCTCGCACAAACCGTCAACGACCTCGAGCCCGAGGAGCGGGCCACCTACATCAACGCCGTCCTCGGCGAGATCGAGCGGATGATGGGCCTCATCTCCGAGCTCCTCGACGTCTCGCGCATCGAGACCAACCGCCTGCAGATCCACCCGCAACCCATCCGCTGGCTGCACTTCATCGAAGGCCGCATCTCCGCCTTCCGCGTCCAGCACCCCTCGCGCTCCATGAGCTTCGACGTCAACGCGCCCGAGTCCGTCGTCGTCGCCGATCCAGACCGCATGCGCCAGGTCGTCGACAACCTCCTCTCCAACGCCCTCAAATACTCACCCGAAGGAAGCGACATCGACGTGCGAGTGGCCCTCGAAGACGGCTTCGTGGCCACCTCCGTCACCGACCACGGCATCGGCATCCCCCGCGACGAAATCCCCCAGCTCTTCGAACGCTTCCACCGCGCCCGCAACGTCTCCAGCCGCTACTACGGCGGCCTCGGCCTCGGCCTCTACATCGCCCGCGCCATCGTAGAAGCGCACAAAGGCGAGATCACGGTGGAGAGCGAAGAAGGATCGGGCTCGACGTTCACGATGCGGTTGCCGATGAAGGATTGACGCCACCCGTCATCCTGAGCCGCGTAGACGGCGAAGGATCTCAAAATAGGAGAACGGCGCCACAGGCCAGATTTTCGTAGTTTGAGATCCTTCGCTCACACCCACCCAACCACCTCACTCAGGATGACGGGGGCCTCAGCCGGGGATCCGCCGCGAACAAACTTGAGTCCGCGTGGCGTCCGATAGAACCGCTCTGATCAATTTCATTCTTACAACTGCCAACTGTTCACTCGCCTCATAATCGCGCAACATGCCACGCCACCGGATCGCGGCCATTGACGTCGGGACGAATTCGATTCACATGATCGTGGTCGAGCAGCAGAAGCATGGCTATCGCGTCATCGACAAAGAGAAGGACATGGTCCAGCTCGGGCGCGGGAGTCTGGAAGGGCGGCCGCTGACGGACGAGGCGGTGGAGCGGGGAGTGGAAGCGCTGCGGCGGATGGCGGGAATCGCCGAGCGCTGGAAGGTGCGCGACGTCGTGGCCGTGGCTACGAGCGCGATCCGCGAGGCGCCGAACGGGCGACGATTCATCACGGTCGCACAGAAGGCGTCGGGCATCCGCATCCGCGTGATCTCGGGTGAGGAAGAGGCGGACTACATCTATCGCGCCGTTCGTTCGGCGATCGACTTTCACGGCGGCACGTCTCTCGTGATCGACATCGGCGGCGGCAGTGTGGAGCTGATCGTCGGCACGAACGAAGAGGTCTTTCTCACGAGCAGCGAGCCGGTGGGTGCGCTGCGAATGGCGCAAATGTTCTCGCTCGACGGCGCGGCCACGCCGGCCATGATCGACGAGTGCCGGGGGTACGTGCGCAAGCGGATGAAGAAGACGCTGTCGCGCGTGGCGTCGCTCGGTTTTGATTTCTCCGTCGGCACATCCGGCACGATTGCGGCGCTTTCCGCGCTGGCCGGGAACGGCGCCCCCGGCGAGGCGATGACATCGGGCTTGCGCTGGTTGTCACGCAAGCGGCTGCGCGAACAGATCGACGCGCTCACGCCGCTTTCCGTGGCTGATCGCGTGCGCCGGTTCTCCATCGACGAGCGCCGCGCGGAGACGATTCTGGCCGGCGCGATTGTTCTTGATGAAATCATGCGCAAGCTGGAGATCGAGCAGTTGCGCGCCTGCGATGCCGCGTTGCGCGAAGGCATCGTCGAGTACGTGCTCGACCGCCAGCGTACACCGCGCAAGAACAGCGGCAGCGTGCGTCGTTCGTCAGTGCTCGGACTCGTGGAACGGAGCGACGTCGAGCGCGCACACGCCACGCATGTGGCACGACTGGCGCTGCGCATCTTCGATCAGACGCAGGACCTGCACCGTTTCCGCACCGGCGAGCGCGAGCTGCTCGAGTACGCCGCGCTGCTGCACGAAGTGGGGATGCACGTGTCGTATCAGGATCATCAGAAGCATTCGTATTACCTGATCAGCCACGCCGGCCTGCGCGGATTCACGACGGATCAGGTGGCCATCGTGGCCAACGTAGCGCGCTACTACCGCAAGGCCACGCCATCCGAAGAGCACGAAAACTTTGCGCCGCTCTCGACGGCGCAGAAGGACGTGGTGTCCAGGCTGGCGGCGATGTTGCGCGTCGCCGATGGGCTCGACCGCGGACGGCGCAGAGCCGTGCGCGACGTCGGCGTCGAAGTGACCAAAGGAAGAGTCACGTTCCATCCGCGCCTGCGTGGCGACGCGGACGTGGAGCTCGAAACAGCCGTGCGCCGCGCCAAATACTTCGGAAAGGTGTTCGATTGCCATGTCGACGTCAAAGAAAGCCTCGCCTAGAAAAGCAGCGCCCAAAAAAGCAGCGTCCGGAAAACTGAAGGCAGTGCCCGCTCCCGAGGAACAGCCCGCGCCCGCGGAGCGGTTCATCGTTCTGCTCCGTCATGGAATCGCTGAAGATGCTTCGGCCGAGAAGAAAGACGAAGAGCGCGGATTGACCAGCGAAGGGCACGCGCGCATGAAAGAGATCGCACGCGGGCTGACGCATGCGCTGCCGAAGGCGCAGGCGATTTATACGAGCCCGCTCCTGCGCGCCGTGCAGACCGCGCTCTGGGTGTCGAAAGGCTACAAGTCGCGCGTGAACATCTACACCACCGACGCCCTCGCCCCCGGCGCCTCGGCGAAAGAGTTTCGCTCGTTCATGGACGAGATCGCCGAACGCCGCGCGATCATTGTCGGACACGAGCCCAACCTCACCAGCAGCATGGCCGCGCTGACCGGCGTCGATGCCTCAAAGCTCGAGCTCAAAAAGGGTGGCTGCTACGGCGTGCGCATTCTCGGCGACGGCACCGCGACATTGGAATGGCTGCTGTCGCCGCGGATGCTCAGGAAGTTGGGAGAGTAGCGTTCTCCTAATCCGCGTATTTTCGTTTCGCTTTGACGCTCACCGTTTCCCATTCACCGTCCGTGAAGATGGCGGCGGTGAGGGAGCCTCCGTACACGCATCCGGTGTCGAGGCCGAGCGCTTGTTTGTCGCGTTTCGGTTCGCGTAGCGGAGTGTGGCCGTAGAGGATGAAACGGTCGCCGCGCCATTTCTCGGCCCAGAGGACGTCGTCTTTGCGCTTTTTTTCTCTCGAGACGGGGCGCCATGCGCCGTCCTGTTTGCGGATCCAGCGGAGCTGCGGAATCGATTCCTGTTCGCGCTCGACGTCTTCTTGCGTGACCTGCATCTGCGGAAGGAAGCCGCCGTGGACTGCGGTCACTTGCTCTCGAGCAAAGTCGATGACGAACGGCCATGACTTGATGTAGCGGAGGAGATCGCGGCGGCTCAGGACGGCGCGATTTTCACGTGCGAATAGACGCAACAGCGGACGTGCGCTCTCGAGCAGTTTGATCTCGTTGTTGCCTTGCACGGCCAGATAGCCGCGCTCGCGCCACAGGTCGAGACAGCGATCGGCGGCCGGGCCCTTGGTGACGACATCGCCGACGGAGATCACCGTGTCGTTCGCATCGGGCGCGACACGAAGGAGCAACTCACGAAGCTCCTCGAAGCAGCCGTGGATGTCGCCGACGAAGATCAAACGTCCGCCCGGCATCGACTGCGTGCGGAGCATCAGTGGGCGCGCCATGCGTTCCAGTACTTCCTCATTCGCGCCAACCACGCGTCCGGACGCTCGGCGAAGATGCGCGCGCCGAGGTTTGCGGCATCGCGCTCGAGCTCCTTCTGCCGTGCTGCGATGGCCTTGCGGAGCGACGGCGAGCGAACGGCGCTTTCGGCCAGCACGTGGAGATCGTGATGATCGCCGAGGAAGTGCGAGAGGTCGTCGAGCTCACTGGTGTACGGCTTCATCACCGAAGGCCAGATATGGCGGAGCAACTGTGCGTGATACCAGTGCGTCTTGACGTGCTTGCGCCACTCGTGCAGCTCTTCCGCGGATCGTGCCGTCTTCATCGATCGGCGGCCGTCGCGATAGGTGCGGCGCAAACCATTCGCGAGAGTGTCGAACGAATCCTCGAGCGATGGCCACGCCGCGAGCCGCGCCTCCGCGACTGAGAGCTGCTGCAACGTATTCGCGATCAGCTCGTCGAGCGGCGCGTGGACGCGGTTCATCTCCAGCGCGCGTTTCACTCTCGCGCGAACCCAACGCGAGAGCTCAAGCCTCTCCAGCGCCTCCAGGACGGCGTCGGCATCGCGGACGGCGGCGAGATCGCGGCCGGCATCGCGGAAGGCAACGTTCTCGATCGCGAACTGCGCACCGAGCGGCTCGCGCACCATGCGCAACAGCGCGCGCGTCTCCTTGAAACGCTTTCGCGCATCGTGAACGCGCTCTTCCGGCGGCGAGGCCGGGTCGGTGAGCTGCTCGCGCGCGCGGCTCAACTGCTCGTGCATGATCCGCAGTACCGCCGCCTGAACCGGCTCCTCGCGCTCGAATGCGTACGCCACGGGGGGAAGATACAAGAGTGAAGAGTGAAGGGTGAAGAGTGAAAGACGCGCCGCACTCATCCTTCACTCTTCACCCTTCACTCTTCACCCTTCACCCTTCACTCTTCTTTACGCAGACTTCATCCCACAACGCCTAGAATCGCCCGGCGTGCAACCGCCCAAGCCGATCCCGCTTCTGAATCGCGAGCTCAGCCGGCTCGATTACAACCGGCGCGTGCTGGCCAAGGCTGAGGATCCGGACGTCCCGCTCCTCGAGCGGCTGCGATTCCTCGCGTTCTGCGCGCGCAATCTCGACGAGTTCTTCATGGTCCGCGTCGGGGCCACACGCGATCTGATCGACGCCGGCATCGCTGAGCGGACGCAGGACGGCCTTTCGCCGGCCGAACAGATGGCCGCCATGCGCGGGCGCACGCGGGAGCTTCTGGACGATCTCTCGCGCTGCCTCAACGCGCAGCTCCTTCCGCAATTGAAGGCAGGCGGCATCGTGCTGGAAAGCTTCCGCGATCTCTCGCCGGGCGAGCAGTCGAAGCTGACCGACTACTTCCGCGACGCCGTCGCGCCGGTGCTGACGCCGCTGGCCATCGATCCCGGACATCCGTTCCCGTTCGTCGCCAATCTCACGCTCAGCATCGCGCTGACCGTCGAGTCCGCGCGCGGTGGCGAGCATCTCGTGCTCATCAAACTGCCGTCGTTGCTGCCGCGATTTCTGCGAGTCGGATCGGCCGAGGACACCATCCGCTTCGTGCCGATCGAATCGCTGGTCATGGCGCATCTCGATCACTTCTTCCCGTCGCTCGACCTGCGCGACGCGGTGGTCTTTCGCGTCATCCGCAATTCCGAGCTGAGCATCGATCGCGACGAAGTCGAGGACCTGCGCGACTCCGTCGAAGCCGAGCTGCGCAGGCGCGAGCGAAAGCAGGTGGTCTGCCTGGAAATCGATGATCGCGCCGGAGACGACACGGTGCATGTGCTCACCGCCGGAACGCGCGCGCGCGACGAAGACGTCTATCGCGTGCCGGGCTTCGTGCGCCTGCGCGACATGATCGACATCTGCGAGAGCGTCGATGCGCCGGCGGCGCTGCTGTATCCGCCGTTCAACCCGCGCCTGCCGCAGCGACTGGCCACCACGGCGGATATTTTCTCGATCATCCGCGAGCGCGACGTACTACTGCATCGGCCGTACGACTCGTTCACGGCCATCGTCGAACTGCTGCACGCGGCGGCCACCGATCCCGCGGCCGTGGCCATCAAGCAGACTCTGTATCAGACCGACGAGGACTCGCCGGTGATCGACAAGCTCGTGCTGGCAGCGCTGAACGGGAAGCAAGTCACCGTGGTCATCGAGCTGCAGGCGCGCTTCGAGGAGAAGCAGAACATCGCCATGGCCGCGCGGCTGCACGATGCCGGCGCGCAGGTCGTCTATGGACTGGTGGGCATTCAGGCGCACGCCAAGATGTGCATCGTCGTGCGTGCCGAGGAGGGCGGGCTGCGGCACTTCGTCCACCTCTCCACCGGCAACTACAACGTCGATGCCGCGCGCGTCTACGCCGACCTCGACCTGCTCACGGCGAACGATGAGTTCGGACAGGAAGCCTCGCAGCTCATGAATGTGCTGACCGGCTTCTCCGCCAGCAGTCTGGCGCAGGTGCTGGCTCAGCAGACGGTTGAATATCCGGGCAGCCGGCCGCAGTGGAAACACTTCGCCATCGCGCCATTCGACTACCTCCGCACGCTGGTGGCGAAGATCGATCGCGAGACGAAGCACGCCAAAGAAAAGAAGCCCGCCCGCATCACCGCAAAGTTGAACTCGCTCGTCGATCCGGTCGTCATCGACGCGCTTTATCGCGCCGCGGAAGCGGGCGTGAAGATCGATTTGATCGTCCGGGCCATCTGCTCGCTCGTGCCGCGCGAGAACATCCGCGTCATCTCCATCGTCGACCGTTTCCTCGAGCACTCGCGCGTGATCCGATTCGAGAACGCGGGCTCCGCGGAGATCTTTCTTTCCAGCGGCGACTGGATGCCGCGCAACTTCGTGCGCCGCGTGGAAGTCTTCTTTCCCCTGCTCGACAGCACGGTCCGCGAGCGCGCCGAAAAGATCCTCGAGGTCTCGCTCGCCGACAAGGCGTCATCCTGGGAGCTTCAGTCCGACGGCACCTGGACGCCGCGCCGCGGAGGCATCTCCAGCCAGCAGCGCTTCATCGAGATCGCGCGCGCAGAAGCGGTATCGTTGGGACCGTACGACGCTGCCATCGAGCAGGCGCCGAGCGTCCGCCGAAAGGCAAAGCGGAAAAAAATGAAGATCGAAAACTGATCGCAGAGGAATCAGGGATCAGTAAGGAACAAGCATGGCACTCGTCAAGATCACCCCACCGATCGATGAAACAACCATCCGTTCGCTCCACGTTGGCGACTCGGTCTCCATCACCGGGCGTCTCTACACCGGTCGCGACGCGGTCCACCATCGCATCCATGAAGGGGTGAAGCCTCCGGTCGATCTGGAAGGGCAGATCATCTATCACTGCGGTCCGGTGATGGTGAAGGAGGGCGATGCGTGGGTGTGCAAGGCGGCCGGTCCGACGACTTCTTCGCGGGAAGAGCCGTATCAGCACGAAGTCATCCGCGATTACCGCATCCGCGCTGTCATCGGAAAAGGCGGCATGGGCGAGAAGACGCTGGCGGCCTGCAAGGAGTACGGCGCCGTTTATCTGCACGCCATCGGCGGCGCCGCGCAAGTCTGCGCCGCATCCGTGAAGCGCGTCGACGGCGTCGATTGGATGGACCTCGGCTCGCCCGAAGCGATCTGGCATCTCTGGGTCGAAGACTTCATGGCCATCGTAACCATGGACGCCCACGGCCAGTCGCTCCACAAGCAAGTACTCGCAGAGTCGAAAGAGAGATTGGCTGCGCTGAAAGCTTGAGCTCGCAGCTCGCGGCTCGCAGCTCGCAGGGGGTTCAGGCACGGTTTCTGAGAGCTGCGAGCTGAGAGCCGCGAGCTGACAACATGCGAATCGAAAAAGACACCCTCGGCGAGGTCCGCGTTCCGGACGATGCGTTGTACGGCGCGCAGACGCAACGCGCGGTCGAGAACTATCCGATCAGCGGGCTGCGCGAGCATCCTTCGTTCATCCGCGCGTTCATCCTCCTGAAGCGCGCCGCGGCGCTGGCGAACCGCGAGCTCGGGACGATGGACGAGCCTGTCGCGGAGGCCATCGTCGCGGCGTGCGATCGGATCCTTCGCGAATTCGATCGGTTCCGGCCGCACTTCGTCGTCGATGTCTTTCAGGCCGGCGCCGGTACGTCGTTCAACATGAACTGCAACGAGGTGATCGCCAATCTGGCGAACCTCTCCCTCGGCGGCAAACTCGGCGAGTACAAGCCGGTGCATCCGAACGATCACGTCAACATGTCGCAGTCGACGAACGACGTGTTCCCCACCGCCATGCGCATGTCCGCGCTGATGCTGCTGGGCGTTCTGCTCCCGCGCCTGCAGGATCTCGTGGATGCTCTCGACGAAAAGGGCGATGCATTCGCCGACGTCATCAAGTCCGGCCGCACGCATCTCGCCGACGCGGTGCCGGTGACCCTCGGGCAGGAGCTCAAGGCCTACGCCGCGGCGATGCGGCGCGCCAATCGACTGCTCGCCGACGCGTCCAAGGAGCTGCATGAGCTCGGGATCGGCGGCACCGCCACCGGCACCGGAATCAACACGCCGATCGGCTATCGGCACGTGGTCATTCGTCATCTCAATGAATCGATTGGATTGCGGCTTCGCGCGGCGGACGATCTGCGCGAGCCGATGCAGTCGCAGTTGCCGGTGGTGGCCGTGTCGGCGGCGCTGCGCAACCTTGCGCTGGAGCTCACACGCATCGCGAACGATCTTCGTCTGCTCGCCTCGGGACCGCTCACCGGTCTGGCCGAGATCACATTACCGGCCGTGCAACCTGGATCGTCGATCATGCCGGGCAAGGTCAATCCGTCGCTGCTCGAGTGCATGAATCAGGTGCTGTTCCACATCATCGGCGCCGATACCGCCATTGCGTACGCATCGCAGGCCGGACAGCTCGAGCTGAACGTGATGATGCCGCTGATGGTGTTCGAGATCACCTTCTCGATGGAGATCCTCAAGAACTTCCTGCCGATCTTCACAGACCGGTGCATCCGCGGCATTGAAGCGAATCGGGAGCGGAGCGAGGCGTATTACGTCAGCTCGCCCTCATTGGCCACGGCTCTCAATCCGATCATCGGCTATGCAGCGGCCGCGGAGATCGCCAAGGAATCGGCGAGGACCGGCAAACGCATCCCCGACCTGCTGCGCGAAAAGAACCTCCTGTCCGAGGAGAGAATTGCGGAGATTTTCACGCCTGAATTTCTGGCAGGCCAGGCGGACCGGAAGTAAGGGTAGCAGTACAGTACAATGCGCGCTCTCCGTCCCTAATGCGCCTGTTCATCGCCACCAATTTTCCGGCAGTGGTTCTACGCGATCTCAACGATCGAGCGACGAAGCTCAGACCGAGATTGCCTGCCGCATCATGGGTGCGCGAAGAAGCACAGCACGTCACGCTTGCATTTCTCGGCGAACAACCCGAGGCGAACGTCGACGCAGTCACCCCCGCGCTGACCGCGGCGCTCGGCGCCATTCCCGCATTCGAGGCGCGGCTCCGCGGTTGCGGCCTCTTTCCCAATGCGCGTCACGCCCGCGTCGGCTGGGTGGGATTACAGCCTGAAGAGAATTTCTTCGCCCTCGCAAATACCGTTCGCGAAGTCGTCTCACAGCACGGTGTGACATTGGACGGCGGCGAATTCAAAGCGCATCTGACGCTCATGCGCATCCGCGATCCCTGGCCGCCAGCGTCGATCGAGCTCTTCACGAAATCCCTGGGCGATTATGAATCCGCGAAATTCCCTGTCGACTCCGTGACGCTGTTCTCCAGCCAGTTGAGCCCAAAGGGCGCCGTTCACACCGTGCGGCAGCAATATCCGTTGGGTCGCTGACATTTTGGAGTGCGGTGGCGAGAGGAAACGACAATACGCACATGAGCATCGCCTCGAATCCTCGTTACGCCGAAGACGCCTACGACGAGTTGTCGTTCTGGAGCTCGCGATTCGGCGCGCTTTTGTTCGACAATCTCGAACTGCGCACCAACATCACCGGCCTCGATGTCGCTTGCGGCACGGGGTTTCCGCTGTTCGAGCTGGCGCATGCGCACGGGCCGTCCTCTCATTTCACCGGCATCGACATCTGGCCCGAGGCTCTGGTGCGGGCGCGGCGAAAACTGGCGGTGTATGGGCTGACGAACATCGCGCTGCAGGAAGGCGACGCTGCGGCAATGCCTTTTCCCGACGCGAGTTTTGACCTCGTCGTGTCCAACCTCGGCATCAACAACTTCGCCGATCCGCCGGCCGCTCTGCGCGAGTGTCATCGCGTCGCGCGCCCCGGCGCACGCATCGCGCTGACGACGAACCTCACTGGCCATATGGCCGCGTTCTACGATCTCTTCCGCGAAACGCTGCGCGAGCTCGGACGGGCGAATCTCGTTCCGTCACTCGACGCGCAGGAAGCGCATCGCGGCACGCGTGACACGATCGAGCAACTCCTCCTCGATGCCGGCTTTCACATCACGCAAATGGTCGGCGAGGAGTTCTTTCTTTCATTCGCCAACGGCACGGCCATGCTGCGTCATCCGCTGGTGGGATTCTTCATGGAAGGCTGGCGCACGGTCACCGAGGATGCCGAAGTGTGGCGCGTCATCGAGATGAAGCTCAACGCCGCGAAGCCACTTCGGATGCGGATTCCGATGCTGTACGCGGAAGGTCTTCGGAAGTAGACGCGGCCTGTCGCGTGGCGCGGCTCTTGGCCACTTCCTTGCCGCGCAATTGCCCGCAGGCCGCGGCGATGTCGCGGCCTTTCGAGCGCCGCACCGTGACGCGCACGCCGTTGCGGACCAGCGTGTCGACGAAGCGGTCGATCTCGCGATCGGTCGGACGTTTCATCCATTGCGGCAGGTTCGCGTCTTCATTGAACGGAATCGCGTTCACTTTCGCGTTGAGCCCGCGGATCAGCTTCGCCAGCGCCACTGCGTCCTGCGCGGAGTCGTTGTAACCGGCCAGCAGGACGTACTCGATGGTGATGTCGCGCCCGCGCTCCAGCGGGAAGCGGCGCAGCGCCGCCATCAGCCTGTCCAACGGATACTTCGCCGTGATCGGCATGATCTCTTCGCGCCGCTTGCGATCGGACGCATTGACGGAGATGGCCAGGTTCGGGCGGCGCTCCAGTTTGGCCAGCTCGTCGATGCCGGGAAGAATCCCCGACGTCGAGACCGTGACGCGGCGCGGCGCGATGTTCGTGTACAGCACGTCGAGCGTGGTGACGAGATGCTCGAAGTTCAGCAGCGGCTCGCCCATCCCCATGAACACGACGTTCATCTGCTCCATCGGAATCTGCTGCTCGCGCTGGATCGTGAAGAACTGGCCGAGCATTTCGGACGGCGTGAGATTGCGTCCCGCGCCGAAGAAACCGGTCACGCAGAACGTGCAGCCGACCGCGCAACCCGCCTGCGAGGAGAGGCAAATGCTCGTGCGATCGCCGATCGGCATGAACACCGACTCGATGCGATTGCCATCAGCGAGAGCGAAGAGATACTTCACGCTCCCATCCGAGGCCGGCTCCGTGCGCGTGATCACTTCCGGTTGCGCGACCGTGAAGTGCTCCGCGAGTTTCGTCCGCACATCCTTCGGCAGATTGGTCATCACGTCGAACGAATCAACGCCGCGATGCAGCCACTCCCTCACTTGCTTTGCGCGGAACGGCGGAGAGACGACCTCGCCGAGCGTCCGCCCCAACTGTGCGGGCGCGAGGTCGTAGAGGTTGACGAGATCGGTCACGGCACTACTGATTTTCCGCGCCGTCGTTCGTCGCGGCCGGCAATGCCAGCGGCTCGACGCGTCGCGTGGATTTCACTTTCCGCGTCGGATCGATTCCCAGCGAGCGCAACATCGACAGGTCATTCACGTTGATGCGGAACTGTACTTCCTTGGCGTGCTTGGTGGGAACGGGAACGAGCGCCTCGCCGGTCTCTGGCTCCTGCTTGTTGAGGCCGATGGTGGCGTCGAGGACGACGTAGAGATCGTAGCCTTCGTCGCGGATGCGCTGGATGTGCTGATTGACGTCTTCGGAGCCGGAGATCGACTCATTGATGGCCGTGCCGAGGTCCTGCAGGAGCTGCTTGATCTTATCGTCCACATGACCTCCCGTTACAAGCACGTAAACTATTGAAAAGCAGCAGTTTACGTTCCAGCGTCGAAGTGAATTATGCAAACGGGAGGGCCCGCGGTCAATATTCCGAATTGATCGCGAACGGCGTACACTACTTGGCCGGCGCCAGCGTCCCCCTTCGCGAAATGAGGAGGGAGAGAAAGGTTGGAGGCGACGGCCGGGATCGAACCGGCGAATGGAGGTTTTGCAGACCTCTGCCTTACCACTTGGCTACGTCGCCTCATCAGCCGGGGCCGAAGGGACAGCGAGTGTAGTGAACGGCATGAGGAGCGTCAATATTCACCGGTTTATCTTCGTATTCAACGGCGCGCCAGCGCGATGCCCAGGTACACGGCGATGAATCCGGCGACCACCGATCCGACCACATTCAACAACGCCAACCCGATCGCGCCGGTCTCGGTGAGAGCGTGCGTCTCCATCTCGAACGCGGAAAACGTCGTGTACGCGCCGAGAAACCCGGTGGCCACGAGCAGCCGCCACAACGGATCGATGGCCGCCCGCTCCGCTCCCCACGCCACGAAGAAGCCGAGCACGAATGAGCCGGAAACATTGATCAGAAATGTAGCCAGCGGAAACTCGCGCTTCCACACTCCGGCGATCATGAGGCCGATCGCGTAACGGGCGACGGATCCGAGGGCGCCGCCGGCAGCGACAGCAAGAAACCGTGTCATGTGGCGACAAGGATAGCGCGGCGGCCGCGTCAGACCCGTGCAACACTCGCTGCGAGATCGGCATCGACACCGGACTTGCTCATCAGCAACTCGCATTCGGCGCGGCTTTGTTCGAGAGATCGTAGGAACGGATCAGGGTTCGGAATCGCGAGCCTCTGCATTGTCTCGGTCGCGGTTGCGATGACAGTCAATTGCGCATGAATGGCATAAGCGAGCGCGCCATCGCGCAGGAGCCAGTGCTGCGCTTCGCGAAGCGCCTCGGCATCGTGTCCGCGTTGCAGGAGCGCATCGAGCTCTCCACCGCGCGGTCCCGACAACGCGTAAAGCATCAACAGATTCAGGCGCGGCGTTCGCCAATCCGTCGCTCCGGGCCCGAGCGCGTCATTGCAGTCGTCGCCGATCTGCAGCAAGCGTCCGAACGGGACCGCCAACTGCGTGAGCGCCGCGGCGTGCGCCGGAGCGGCACCGGCAGCGAGCGCACCGATCTCGAAGGCTGTGGCCACGAGCGGCGAGGTCTTGCGATCGACGATCTCCCAGAACATTGCGAAGTCGCCAGTGGCACCCGTTTCGAGATCCTGCCCGATTGCCGTTTCGCGGATCCCGCGCCCGATCGAAGCCGTGGCAGCGCGCCATGACTCTTCAGGAAACGGCAGATCAGAAGTGAGCTCGAGGGCGAGAGCGAGCGCTCCCAACGCGAGATTCAACGCGCGGCCCTCACCTACGTCGACGGCGACGCAGTGCGACTCGCCATCCTGAATGTCGTCGATGATCTTGATCCCTTCGATGACCGCCGCGAGCGTTGAGAACGTCTTCCTGGCCGCGCCGGCATCACCAAAAGCGTCAGCCGCATCGCGCGCCCATTCACAGAAGGCGGATGGAGAAGATCTGGCCACCTTCTCGCGCATCTCCGCGAACAACGGCGGCATCTCGACGTTGGCGAATGGCGGCTGTATGGAGTCGTCGCCTGATGCAATGCGCGCAATCCATTCGGCGCAACGCTCGCCACGCTCCGCCCTGCGCGGCGCATTCTGTTCCTGCATCGTGGCGATGCATCCGATCGACTGCGCCACCGCGCGGAGAATCGCGCGCGATTGCGTTTCGGAGAGCGGCAACGCGGCCACGCTTTCCGCGACGCAACCAACCGCTCCCGCCGCCAGCCATCCCGCGCGCGCCGGCGAGTCCGTGTTCAGGTCATTGCCATCGAGAACATCGTCAACGACCTGCAGCGCAAACGCGGACGCGAGCACGATTGCGGCAACCGGCTCGCCACAATCGGGCAAGCGTCCCGAAGCCTCGAGACTGCGCTCGAAAGCGCCGCGCGTGAGCCGGTTGCCGAGCACGGATCAGCCGGCAACCGTCACGGCGTTGCCGTCCCACACCGCCCAACCCTTCGCGCCGAGGACACCGGGCTTCAGCACCGCCTCCGCGGCCGCCGGGTCATGCAGAAACTCGCGCTGCTGCCGCGCCGCTTCGACGACCGGCTTCGCGTCCACGCCCGCGTCGCACGACGCACGGAACTCCTCAAAATTCATCATCACGATTTCAGACATTCATCCCTCCAGAGTGCTTTCCACAATCTAGGGAGGAACGATCGTACGATCAATGCACAGCCCGGTAAGGATCGGTGAACAAACGCAAAAGGGGGAGCGGGCAGGGTCGGGAGCCCGAGCGTCTAGTCAGCCGGCCGGTTTCCTGAACAGCACAAGAATCCCGCGCTCGGTCGCACCGGGAAGTTCGGCAATGAGCGGATACTTCGACCGGATCAGCTCCTCGATCTGATCGGTCGACCAGTTCTTGATGCGGAGCCAGAGGAGCTTTGGAGGGAATCCCAATTCCATCGAAATCTCAGAGAAGTCGGCATCCTTCGAAACTACCGTGAAGTCATGCTCTCTGGCATACAACCAGACGGTTGTATCCGGCACTTCGTGCAGGTCGAGTTTCCAGACATGCTCTGAGTCAGGAAACAAGTCTGAGAGTCGTTCGACCAATGTTGGCGAGAGGTGATGGTCGAACAGCAGCTTCACTCGTTCGCCACCAGCATCCGATGCTCACGCTCGGCTGCGTAGCTCAGGCACGCGAGGATGTCCTCACGCGTGAGGTACGGAAAATCGGCCAGGATTTCCTCTTCGCTCATCCCCGAGGCGAGGTACGAAAGGACGTCGTAGACGGTGATGCGCATACCCCGGATGCAGGGCTGCCCACCACGCTTCCCAGGCTCGACCGTGATGATGCCCTCGAACGACATGGGCGCATTTTAGAGGATCTTTCGACCACCGGCGGCGGTCATCGACCGGTGGAGTCTGCCCGCTACCCGCGCGTGCGGCAATGGCGCCGAGGTGTACGTTAGACTACCGGCGATGACACGCGACGCCACAGCGCTCTTGAACGACGCGCTCCGATTACCGGAGCACGAGCGAATCGAGCTGGCGGCCCGGCTCCATGCGCAGGACAGTGCCGTCATTACCTCGGACCCGGAGATCATGAGCGGCGCTCCGGTGTTCAAAGGCACGCGCGTGCTTGCTCAGACGCTGATCGAGTACCTCGAAGCGGGCGATTCCATCGACGATTTCCTGGAAGGCTTTCCATCGGTCACCCGTGAACAGGTCATCGCGTTCTTACTCTTCTCCGTCTTGCCGCAACACAATTCGATGTGTTCGTGACGGTCGACAGCAACCTGCCATATCAACAGAACGCGGCGAGCGTCCAGATCGCAGCCATTGTTCTGCGTGGACGAACGACACGACTCCCGGATCTTCGGAAGCTTCTCCCTGCGCTTCACGATGCTCTGATCGCGCCGCGCGCGGGTGAGTTCCGGATTCTGAGTTGGCGTGACCGGCGGTAGGCCTGAAGCTCTCGTCACAAGTGTCCGCGCGCGAGAACCCATAGCCACAAGATCAGATTGAATGAATACAGGACTCTGAAAGCGCGAGAAGCCTGAAAAAGACTGCTGGTTGGGAAACGCGTCATCGTCTTACATGGCAAAAATGCCTCAAGGTCTTGCATCACGCCAGCGAAGTAATGACGGTTACGTTCACATACGATCTCGCATGTTAGAAATGTCCATGTCACGACGATGGCAGCGAACGCCGAGATGCGTATCACCCATACATTCGGCGCACCGCCACCTATGACTCCCAGAGCGACGCCGCCAAGCGCACCTACCAACGCCACATAGACCGAAAGAATCGCAAACCGCAACGCACTGTAGTGTCTGAAGCTCAATGCAGCTTCGGTGTATGCATGTCTTAGCGATTCATAGCGTTCTTCGTCAGGAACGCCGGAGTAGTCCACGACTGATTCGACCTTGCCTGTTCGTCCACACATCTTCTCCTCGTTCCATGTTGATCTAACTGTACTAAGGAGTGTCGACGGCGCCGTGTTCCCTACCTACTTCGCCAGGTCTTCGCGGCGGTGAAGAGTTCTTGCGCTCGGTCCTCTGTCCTCACCCTCCCAGAATCCTCTTCACCATCACCAACTGCCCGAGGTGATACGCGTTGTGGTCCGCGGTCAGCAGGATCTGGCGGAGGACCGTCTGGCCGTCTCCATGCGGGATGCGCGCAAATAGGTCGATCGATTCGTTGGCGGTGAGCTCGGCCAGTGCGCGGAGGCCGGCGCGGTAGGCGGCGGTGCTTTCGTCCCAGGCGGTGTCGGTGGGTGGGGCTTCGGTGGCGGGCCAGTAGCCGTCGGGAAATTTCGGCGAGGTGTGGTTCGGGTCGCGCGTGAATTCGAGGATGTCCCATTGCGCGAGGCGCAGGTGCTCGAGGAGCTCCCACGCGGAGTGCGGGCCGCCCGCGGGGCGTTTGCCGCGGAGCTCGGGCGGGAAGTCTTTGACTGCGTCGTCGAATCGGATGTGGGCGTTGTCCCAGTCGATGTACTTCAGCAGGTGGTCGCGGAGAGCTTTGTCGTTTGCCATGGTCCCTAGAACACAGGCAACGCGTCTCGCGTTTTCGCGATGGGGTCTAGAATGCCGCGGTGCGGTCCAAATCGGGACACTCCTGGCGCGCGTGCGCGTTGGCCGCAATCGTGTTCTTTGTTGCCGCCGCAACCTTTGGACTTGATGCGACGAAGCCGATCGATCGGCACATGATCGATGTCTGGCAGAACGAGACGGGTCTGCCTCAGAACTCGGTGATGTCGGTTCTGCAGACTCGCGACGGATATCTCTGGCTCGGCACGCAGGAAGGTTTGGCGCGATTCGACGGTGTGCGCTTCACCGTGTTCGATCGCGCCAACACTCCGGCATTTCAAAACAATCACGTGCAGGCGCTGCTGGAGGATCGGCAAGGCAGCCTCTGGATCGCCACCTACGGCGGTGGTCTCATCCGCCGCACCAACGGCGCGTTCACTCGCTTTTCCACGACGGACGGGCTGCCGCACGACACCGTCCGCGCGTTGCACCTCGGTCGCAACGGCGATGTGCTGATCGGCACGAACGGTGGGCTGAGTCGCTTCCAGAATGGCCGCTTCGCGACCCTGCTTTCGATGAAGAACGGTCTTGCGGGCGACGAAGTCGTTTCGATTCTCGAAGACGCCGACAACACGCTCTGGATCGGAACATACGGCGGCGGTCTTCATCGCTGGAAGGACGGCACACTCACTCGTTATGGGCTGGAGAACGGCGTATCGAATGACAAGGTGTGGGCGATCGTTCGCGACCGCGAAGGCAGTCTCTGGATCGGTACACGCGGCGGATTGAATCGTCTGCGCGACGGGAAGTTCACGACCTTTCGCACCGCCGACGGATTACCCCACGACACCATCGACTGTCTCTACATCGATCGAAGCGGACATCTTTGGATCGGCACGCGGCGCGGCCTGGCGCTCTGGCGCGACGGCAAGTTCGAGACGCTGACGACGAAGAACGGGCTTCCCGACGACATGGTGCGCACCGTCTTCGAGGATGCCGAGCGCAATCTCTGGATCGGTACGTATGGCGGTGGACTGGTCCGTTTGAAGGATCGCGTCATCGAGATGCTCACCGCCGACGACGGCCTTTCGGAGGATGTCACGCGCGCCATCCTGCAGGACCGTCAGGACGCGATGTGGGTCGGCACCTACGGGAGCGGCATCAATCGCGTGAATGGCTCCGAAGTCACGACCTTCAGCGCCGCAAACGGACTCGTTCACGATCGCGCGTGGGCAGCCGCCGAGGACGCGGATGGATCGATGTGGATCGGTACGTATGGCGGAGGCGTGAGCCATCTCCGAAATGGCGTTTTCACGAGGTACACGAAAGCCAACGGCCTGGTGAGCGATCAGGTTCGCTGCGTTTATCGCGATCCGTCGGGTGTCATCTGGATTGGCACGAACGGCGGCCTTTCGCGATTCGATAACGGCACATTCAGAAACTACACGACCAGGGATGGGCTGGCGCACGACAAGGTCATCGCGCTGCAGTCTGATCGCTCGGGTGCGTTGTGGATCGGAACGAGCGGTGGGCTTTCGCGACTGAAGGACGGCCGGCTGACCACACTGTCGACGAACGACGGTCTGTCGCACGCAATGGTCTACACGATCTATGCGGATGCGGACGACGTCCTCTGGATCGGCACGGCCGGCGGACTCACTCGTCTGAAGAATGGAAAGCTCTCCCCGTATCGTGTCGCGGACGGCCTGTTCAATCCATCCATCTATCAGATCCTCGAAGACGACAGCGGATTCCTCTGGATGAGCTCCGCGAACGGGATCTTCCGCATTGCGAAGAAGGAGCTGCACGATTTCGCCGATGGCAAATCGCAGTCCCTCACGTCGATCTCGTTCGGCAAGTCCGACGGCATGCGCAGCAGCGAGTGCAACGGCGGATTTCAACCGGCCGGATGGAAGACGCGCGACGGGCGCTTGTGGTTTGCGACGATCAAAGGCGTGGCCATCGTCGACCCGCGCCAGACACACACGAACAAACGCTCGCCGCCTGTGCTCATCGAGTCGCTGCTGATCGATGAGAAGCCGGTCGCGCTTCCGGCATCGGAGCTGGTGTTGCCGGCGCAGAGCAGGAAGTTCGAGTTTCAATACGCGGCGCTGACGTATGTCGCGCCGGAGAAGGCGAAGTTCAGATACAAGCTGGAAGGTTTCGACGCGGATTGGGTGGAAGCAGGCGCGAGACGCGTGGCCTTTTACACGAACATTCCGGCCGGGTCGTACACCTTCTCGGTGATGGCCTGCAACAACGACGGCGTGTGGAACAGCAGCGCGCCGCTTTCGTTCCGCCTGCGCCGTCACTTCTATCAGACGTGGTGGTTCCAGGCGCTGACGCTGCTCGGCGCGTTTGCGCTGGTGGCGGTCGTGTCGATGCTGCGCATGCGTCAGTTGCGCGCGCGGCAGGATGAGTTGGTGCGGCTCGTCGACGAGCGCACGCATGAGATCAAAGAGGAACATGCGGCGGCTGTGCGCGCCGCCGAAGAGGTCGAGCATCTCGCCTATCACGACACGCTGACAGGACTCCCGAACCGCTCTCTGTTCATGGACCGGCTGATCCTCACGCTGGCGCAGGCGCGGCGCGACATGGCTTCTCCCGCGGTGTTCTTCCTCGACATCGATCGTTTCAAGGGCGTCAATGATTCCCTCGGACATTCCGTCGGCGATCACGTGCTGCGCGAGGTGGCCCGGCGCATTAAAGTTCACGTGCGCGAGGCCGACAGCGTGGCGCGTTTCGGCGGTGATGAGTTCACGATTCTCGTGCCGATCCTCGAGCGCGCCGAGGACGCCGCCAGGATCGCCGCGAAAGTTCTCGATCACGTCCGCGAGCCGATTCACATCGGCGATCGCGAGCTCTGCGTCACCGCCAGCATCGGCATCAGCATCTATCCGCAGGACGGCGAAGACGCGGAGTCGCTGGTGATGAACGCCGATGCGGCCATGTACCGCGCCAAGGATCATGGGCGCGACGACTATCAGATGTATGCGCCGTCGATGAATGCCACAGCCGCGGAGCGGCTGGCGCTGGAGACGATGCTGCGCAAAGCCGTCCGGCAGAACGAGCTGGAAGTCCTCTATCAGCCGCTCATCGATTTGGAGACCGGAACGATTTTCGGCGCGGAGGCGCTGCTGCGCTGGCACCACCCCGAGCGAGGTCTGATGCTGCCGTCCGAGTTCATCGAGCTTGCGGAGATCACCGGATTGATCATCCCGATCGGCCAGTGGGTTCTACGCACCGCCTGTGCGGAAGCGAAGCGCTGGCAGAGCGCCGCCGGAGCTCCTGTCAGCGTCTCCGTCAATCTCTCCGCGCGGCAGTTCCAGCAATCCAATCTCGCCGAGGACGTGCAGAAGGTTCTTCAGGAAACGGGACTCGATCCAGAACTGCTGGATCTCGAGATTACCGAAGGCAGTGCCATGAAGAATCCGGAGAACACGATCCGCACGCTTCAGGCGTTGAAGCGCCTCGGCATCTCGGTCGCGATCGACGATTTCGGGATCGGCTATTCGTCGCTCAACTATCTGAAGCGTTTTCCGATCGACATCATCAAGCTCGATCAGTCGTTCGTTCACGATCTGGCGTTCGACCTCGGCGATCGCGCCATCGCCAGCGCCGTCATCGCGCTCGCCCACAGCTTCGGTCTGACCGTCATCGCCGAGGGAGTCGAGAACGCGGAGCAACTGGCCATCCTGAAAGAGCAGGGATGCAATCACATGCAGGGATTCTTTTTCAGCCCACCGCTGCCGGCGGAAGAGTTCAGGAAGGCCGTGGACTCGCGCGCGGCCAATGTGCTGCCGCGCGCGTGAGTCCGCACGTCAGTTTTTCATAGCTGCCACGGAAACTCGCCGGTAGATGTTGGCGGTTTGGGCGGCGGGTCAGCCGCGCATGTGCCGAGGGCCGGCGCCTGCAGGAGCAGCATCAGAAAAGGAATGATGAGTAGGAATCGCATGGCTCGAAGTTCTCCTCGCTCCCGAGTATGCGTTCGCGCGCCGGTCCGGTTGTGGCGTGCCGGTGACCTATCCGAGAAGGTTCCAATGCATGAGCGCGCTTTTGTTCATTTTTCGATTGGAAATTATTCGTAGTTTCGTGGCTGTTTGTCCCGTTCGCCGAAAAAAGGGGGACGTGGTCATGGGCAAACGGGCGCTCGTCTGCGAAGACGACTCTGCGATACGGATCCTGTTGTGCAAGCTATTGACCCGTCATGATTTAGAAGCCGACTGCGTCGGCAGTGGCGACGAAGCCCTGGCGCATCTGCGTGCGCATTCCTATGACCTCATCATCCTCGACCTCCTGACGCCCGGGTTGTCGGGCTACGAGGTCGTGGAAACGATCGAGCGGGAGCAGCCTTACCTTCTCGATCGCGTCATCGTGCTGACGGCCTTGCAGCGCGCCTTCAAGGAAAAGCTGCCGGTGGCGGCGATGGTTCCGAAGCCCTTCGATCTCGAAGAGTTCGACGGCATCATCCAGCAGGTGCTCTTCGGCGCTCAGGCCGCGCCTCTCGGCGGAAGAACGTTCGCTCAGGAAGAAATGTCATGACCACCGCGGACCGATGCGCCGTGCTGATCGCCGAGGACGACCCGTCGATTCGCGCTCTGATGGCTTCCGCGTTCCGCCGCCGCAAGCTGGAATTGGCCATGGCCGCCAACGGCCGCGAAGCGCTGGAACATCTTCAAAGCGAGGAGTGGCTCGTCCTGGTGCTCGATTTGATGATGCCGGAAGTCAACGGCTGGGACGTCATCGCCTGGCTGGCCGAGAACCCCGAAAGAAAGCCGCGCACCGTAATCGTGGTCAGCGCCACCGACCGCGCACTCCTGCAGGAGCTCGACACGAGTGTCGTCAACGCGGTGATTTTCAAACCGTTCGACATCGTGCAGCTCACCGCGTATGTGAAAGCGTCGTGCGAATTGACGGCCGGCGGGGATCGGCGCCGCGCGCGACTGGTCGGCGATACGGACCATTGAGCCGCGGCGCTGAGGCCATGGTCTCAGCCTTGACACAACACCATGTGTCGGGACCGCTTGGACCTTTCTTTGTAATGCGGTATACCGATTGCGAGCGCTGAACAGAAATGTACCGGGACGCTTTCGAACGGACTCTGCCGATGTCTCCAAAATTGCCGGCGCAATTCTTCGAAACTTTCCGGCGTTTGGCGAGTCCTAACAACGCGAAAGGAGTTTTGAATGTTCTCACGTAAACAGAAGTACCCGATCGGCAAGGTGGCTTTGGGCTTTGGCCTCGGCGCAATCGCCGGAGCGATCCTGGCGCTGCTCTATGCTCCGCTGACCGGAAAGAAGATGCAGAAGAAAATCGCCAACGTCACCGAGAACCTCATCGACAAGGTCGAAGAGAAGGTCGACGACGTGCAGGCCACGGTTCGCCGCATCACGCGCGCGTAAGTAGCCCTTCGATTTCCGAGGCCGCCTGGCGAATGCGCGGGCGGCCTCGAATTGTCTTCGCCTGCATCAGCAAGCCGCCGCCGAGTCACACGCTACCCGGAATCCGTAATCCGCATAGCGCAGCTCCGGCAAGAGGCTCGATCGTGCCGCGCAACGGCTGATCTTGATCTGATGACGCCACGATCCACCGCGCGAGGCGCGACGTGTGCCCGTGTCCGGACCGCGCGGATCGATCTGCGGAGCGCTGACGTAGAAGTCCGCGGCGTACCAGTCGCTGCACCACTCGTGGACGTTTTCGCAGATGTCGTGAAGTCCGTAGCCGTTCGGAGCGTAGCGACCGACCGGCTCGGGTCCGCGAAGCCAACGCGTCGCATAGTCACGTTGCTCCTGCGGCGGCGCGTCGCCCCACGGATAGCGCGCTCCCTCCGATCCGCCGCGAGCCGCGCACTCCCACTCCGCTTCGGTGGGCAATCGAAAGCAGCGTCCGGAGTGTCGGCTCAGCCACTCGCAATAAGCCACGGCGTCGAACCATGAGACCGCCACGACGGGCTGCGCGGGATCATCGAAGCCGGGATCGCGCCAGTGCGGTGGGTGAGGATATTGCGTAGCGTCCACGAAGGCGGCGTACTCGCGATTGGTGATCTGACACGCGCCGAGCGCAAACGCACCGACATTCACTCGATGGGAAGGGCGCTCATTGTCCGGACTCTGACCCGCCTCGACGCCGGATCCCATGAGGAACGACGTCGCGGCGATCGGGACCATGACAGGCAATGAAGCGATCGGAGTCATGACGTTGAACAGAAGGAGAAGCCGATGCGGAAATTGTTCGTTTTCAATCAAGTGACGGTGGACGGCTACTTCACGAGCGAGAACGGCGACATCAGTTGGGCCAAGCAGAATCAGGACGCCGAGTTCCAGGAGTTCGTCGCCCAGAATGCCAGTGGCGGAGGCGAGTTGCTCTTCGGCAGGATTACATACGAATTGATGGCCAGCTACTGGCCGACTGCAATGGCGCACGAGCAGGATCCTGACGTCGCCGAAGGGATGAACAAACTGCCGAAGGTCGTGTTCTCGCGAACGCTGGACCAGGCGTCATGGAGCAACACGAAAGTCGTCAAGGGCGACATCGTCGAAGAAGTGCGAAAGATGAAGAAGGCGCCCGGAAACGACATGGTCATTCTCGGCAGCGGCAGTATCGTGGCGCAACTGGCGCCGCACGGCTTGATCGACGAGTACCAATTCGTGGTGTACCCGGTCGTTCTTGGCAAGGGCAGAACCATGTTCGACGGCATCTCGGAACAGTTGAATTTGAAACGAACCAACACGCGTACGTTCGGCAACGGCAATGTTCTGCTCTGCTACGCGCAGACGGCGTGAGATGACGAGCCTCGTGCCGGTCTCATTGCGCAAAATCGTCCCGCGAAACGCAGCATTCTTTCGTGTCTGGTCCACAGCAAGTGTGGGAGATGGCTCAGCGCGCCCAATTCTCGACGCGCAGGCCGGCCACGCGCCGAAACTCGCGTTCGTTGTTGGAGACGACGATGAGTTGGCGCGCGACTGCCTGCGCGGCAATGAGAGTGTCGAGCGGACCGATCGGAGTACCTGCCCGCTCCAGCTTTGCGCGCACCTGCGCGTATGCGATGGCGTCCTCCGAAGTGAAGTCGACGATGGTCAGTGGCTGAAGGAAATTCTCGATGAGCCGTATCGTCCTGACCGGCGACGAGCTCTTGGCAGCGCCCGTTCGGAGCTCGCCTTCGCTGATGGCGCTGACAGCGATGTCCTGACGGCTCTTCGACAAGAGACGGTCGAGAACGCTTGCATTCTGTTTGAGAGCGTAGATGCACGTGTCGGTGTCGAGAAGGAACATTCAGCCTCATCCAAGCTTCTGTCGCTTCTCGATCGCTCCCTGAGGCGGCCGGTCGAAGTCGTCCGGCACGCCGGCGAAGGAATCGGCGTAGCCCTCCGGCCAATCCTGCGCTGGCTCCAGAATCACTGCGTTCCCGTCGCGCCGGACCAGCACGCTGTCGCCTTTGAAACGGAATTCCTTCGGCAGACGAACCGCCTGGCTTCGTCCTGTCCAGAATATGCTTGCTGTCTTCGGTTTCATTGGATACTCATTCGATACATATCGATGGTACCTATCAAAATGAAACAGTCAAGGTCAATCTGACGGTAGGATGAGCACGAAATGAAAATCTGTGAGCAGCATCGTCACGAGCACCGGGACCTGCCCTGTCCCTGGCCTGATTGCCCGATGGGCGAAGGAGCGGCGGATACGACCGAAGTGGCGCGCCACACCGGCGCCGGAATGATGACGCGTGCTGAAGGTCACTTCGACGCGTCGCCTGCGCCGCGCCTGTTCCGGCGCAAGACATGGGTCTGCGACAAATGCGGCGTGTCCGGCTGGGCGTGGGTGGAAGAAGGAGCTGAGCTGCGGCTGGATCGTTGTCCGCATCGGCGCCCCGGCACCGTCCGGCCCCGCGGGAGTGCTCGTCCGGCGTCATAGCTGCGTGCTGCGGCGTACGGTGTAGGCACGTCTGTTCGGGCCGCCCGGCATCGCCTCAGCGCGCGAATGCACTCCGAAGTGGTATTGCAATCCAGTGCAGAAGCCGGCAGCGTCGAGGAGCTTCGCATCCCCGCCCGTAACTTCTCCGGAATGGGGCTCCGGCTGTTGGACCTGGAGAAGCGCATCTGGTCTGACTACTGGGTCAATGCCCGTTCCGGAGTCCTTGGTGCAGCCGGCCTGACCGGCGTCTTCAAAGACGGTGTTGGCAACTTCACGGCCGAAGACGCCGACAACGGTCAACCGATCATCGTGCGCGGTGTCTGGGACCGCATCACGACGAAATCCTGCCGATGGCGCCAGGGCGTCTCGCGGGACGGCGGCAAGACGTGGGACGACAACTGGTTCATGAATTGGTCAAAGGCATAGCGCTCACTTCACGCCATCGCGCAAATTCAGCAGATCATTGGCACGGACAGGAGCGCCGAGCGCAACGGAGTTGCTGAACGAGGAACAGCGACAGTATGGGGAGCATGGGTAAGAAGACCTGACGGTCAGCTTATACGGTCAGTGTCCCATCGTCATAGATATCTCGCCTTCAGAATCTGCGTGTGATGAAGGACATGCCCAGCGGTGATGTACGCCAGCGCGCGGACGCTGAACTGGTAATCGCTCGCCACGCCACGCCGCAGCCACGCTTCCGGTGGGAGATTGCGGAACAAGTCGATTGACGACGCACGGATCGACGCGAGCTCTTCGACGAGCGAGCTCAACGAGCGGTCCGCGGATCCCGAGGTCTTCACGGCCAGGTCCGAATGAAAACTCGGCAGCGGTGCATCCATCGCCCGCGCGAACCAGAACGCCCGCATCGTATAGAGCCGCTCACAGTCATTCACATGACCGACGACCTCGCTCACGCTCCACTTTTCGGGCGCGTAGCGATGCGTAGCGAGCGCCTCCGGGATCGAGCCCAGAAACGAAAGCGTCTCCTGTTTCTGAACATCGAGGGTCAGCCGGATGTCGCCGTCCGGCACGAGATCGATGTATGGGTGGTAGTACTCGATCGCTTCGTCACGCTCGGGTCGCCCGATGCTGCTGTCCATGACGAGAATCCTACGTCATCCTCCGCTGCCGATTTGTCGCAGCATGATCGCGCCGACCATCGAGAGCGCGATCGCCAGCAGCATCAGCGCCGCGGGCGACAGCGGAACGTTGGCCGCCTCGGCGGGTGCCGATACCGTCAACGTCGCACTTGCCGCGGCGTCGGAAGGCGGCGCATTGGCGCTGGTGACCGAGCCGGCAGGTAATGTATTGACCGATGATCCCATTGTGCCGGGGATGACAGAAACCGATACGCTGCAACTGCCGTTCGCTGGAATCGAGCCGCCAGTGAGCGTCAACGTCGATCCGCCGGCGAGCGCGGTGGCTGTTCCTCCGCAGGTGTTCGTCACGTTCGGGACGGGTGCGTTCACGAGACCGGTCGGATAGTTGTCGGTGAACGCAGTGCCGGTGATCGCCAATGCATTCGGGTTCGTGAGCGTGATTGTGAGTTGCGTCGCATTTCCGACCGTCACCGAGGCCGGATTGAACTGCTTGCTCACTGCCGGCGCGTCGAGCTCCACAATGATTCCCGGGATCGACATCTCGGAGGTGTTGTTCGCACCGTCGATTGCGGTCGCAGTGATCGTCCAGTCGTCTGCGGGTGGGACAAACGCGATCGTGGACGTGAACGTCGCATTGCAACCCACGTCCGTCATCACGGCAGCCGAGCCAATGTACTGATGACCCTGATCTCCTGACCCCGGCGGGTTCGCGTAAAGCTCGATCGTGTAGGACGCCGACGCCGTGCTGTTGAGAGATCCGTCCACAATGACCGTCCCGTCCGCGACAACCGCAACGGCGCTGGTCAGTACTGGCTTGTTCAGCAGTGCATTCGGTCCAGCATCTGGATCACAAGCATCGTTCGCCGTTGGACCGTACGGAAAGAGATCGATACCGATGCCCGGTGGCGGCGAACCGTTGAAGGACATCGAGTTTCCGGAGATCCGGTTCCCCAAGCTGTCTGAGCTGAAGATGATCACTCCGGCCCCCTCGGGATTCCCACTTCCGTTTGCCACGATGACATTTCCGCCCGGTCCACCGCTCGTCGCAGCGCCAACGATCGTGTCGGTGGACGAATCGATCCAAATGCCGGTCTGATTTCCGAAGCCCATTCTGCCGATCTCGTTCGACTGCACGACTGTGTCAGAAGCAAGCACAATATTGATTCCGCGAACTATTGAGCCGACAATTGAATTCGCCCTGATCTCCGTATTTGTCGCGCGTGTGACCGAGATCCCTTCGAGAAGCCCACCGAGAGCCGCCGTCTTCGCGGCATTCCAACCGAAGTCGTTGCCAAGAATCGAGTTTGCGTCGGCGATCGCGCCGCTCACCGCAACGACACTGACGCCGACTCCTGAGAATGCACCGAACAGGTTGCGGTCAGCCGCAGCCGCTCCGCCGATCACATTGTTCGATGCGGGAGCTCCCACGGTGCCGACGATGAAAACGCCGACGTACAGGAGGTCCGAGATGGTGGTCCCGTTGGTGCCGAAGTAGTTGGCAGCGACGGTGTTGCCGCTCGACCGCAACTCGATCGCCGGCTGGCCAAATATTGCCCTGAGGATCAGTCCGCGAAATGTGCTGCCTCCACCGGCCATCTGTACGACCAATATGGACGTGCTCTCGATGTAGGACCCAGCCACCTCAATCAGCGGTGTTCCCGCATACCCAGGCTGTGTCGTTGCGTCGATCGTTACTGGATCGACGATGTCCGGCATCGGACTGAAGAGTGAAATTGCCTGCGCACCGCCTCCTCCGATTGCGAAGTGGATCTGATCGAGGCCCGCGCTGCCGGCGGGACAATCTCCCGAAACAGCGTTTGTATTCGCCGCGGTGACTGCCTCGCGCAAAGTACATGCGCCATCTACGGAGATTGCGTCGCCGGTGCCGTTGACAGTAATCGTGGCGGCGGACAGGTCGACTGCGAAGACAAGAAGGAACAGACGAAGAGTTTTCATGGAGGGGTCGCCACAAGTCGTGGCTCGCGGCGAGCGGATAGTGGACGACAGAGCTCGCGGCGTCAACCTGGTGGTCTCACCGCCTCTTGCCGGGCTGTACGATAATCCGGCTTGCCACAGCGTAGAGGAGGGCATGCTGATCTCCTTCGCTATTGGCTTTCTTCGGCGGCGACTCTAATCTGACAGAACGATGAAGAAGGTTCTCTTCCTAGCGGTCGCAATTGTGCTCCTCGTCTGGGTCGTTTCGTGGTTTCGGACCCCCGAGGCCGTTGCCACTTCGGGCGCGCAGGCGTGGCCGGGAGGGATGGGGACGCTCGATTCGGTGGCCCGCCGGTACCCGCCGCAACAGGCGAACGACGCGTCGGTGAAGCTGCGGGCCCTCGGCAACGCATTGCCGAAGAACGAAGTTGTCGACGAATTCGTGTGGATCGAGATCGCGCGGGGCGAGCTCACCATCGGCGAGCCGCCGGCGCTCCCCGACGTCTCCGCGATCCGTGAGCTGCTGCTGCGCGAGCCGATCGTCTGGAAGCGCCAGGGCGGAATCGAGGAAGTTGGCGACGAAGACACGACCGCCACGCGCGCGATGAAAATGACCGTATCGCGCGCGCTCATCGCGAGCGCGCTGGCGAAAGCACGCACAAACGATCCGGCCGCGTGGGAAGACCTGCACGCTGTATGGAAGCTCTCGCGCTCGCTCGACGGGCAGCCGCAGATGATGGTGCAGACGGCTCCCTTCTCGATGGCGCGGATGATCAACGCAGTGGCCTGGAAAATGCCGCTGCCCGCGCCTGCATGGCTCGCCGAACTGCAGGAGCGCGATTACGTTCGTCGCCTGCTCGAGGCATTTCAATATCAAACGGCGTCGTATTGGGCGGGCGCGCAGTTGTTTCCGACGAAATGGCTCGCAGATTCGGTCGAACACGATCGGCGGATCGCGGAAGAGCTGATCAACGTCACACGGTGCGATGTGATCGCGCGCGCGAACGAGCAGGGACCGGACCTTTCATCTCTGTGGCGCCGCGCGTTCCGCTACCGCGCCGAGCGCGAAGCCAGCGCGAACGCACTACGCGTGCGCGAGGGAAAGCCCATCGAAACCGCCTCCCGCTGCACCGACGGCGCATGGACGCTCGACGGAACAACGCTGCGCTTCAATCGTGAGATCGCAACCACCGCACCGGACAGGCCGATGCCGCTGGTGCTGCGGGTCAAGCCGTAGCAACCGCGCAAGTGGAGCGCCCCGAGCGGCCACTACGGCTCTGCAGCCTTCATCTATGCGCGGATCGCCTGGTTTCGCTGCTCGATCAAAGCATGGATGCTTTCGTCGGCGGGCCGGATCTCGAAGGGACCGAAGCGGACGCCCGGATGCTTCGACATCAACGCGATGGCGTGATTCAGATCGCGAGCCTGGAGAATGAGGATTCCGCCGAGGTACTCCTTCGTCTCCGCGTACGGACCGTCGGTGACCTCGACGCCCTTGGCGCTGTGGCGCAGTGTCACGGCAGTCTTCGCTTCCTGCAGCGCCTCGCCCCCGGTGAAGTGGCCGCCGCGCCGCAACTCGTCGTCGTAGGCGAAGCACTCCTCCATGCCCGACTCCATCTCTTCCTTCGACATCGAGTTGAACACCAATGGGTCGGCGTATCCCAGACAGATGAATCGCATTCTCGTTTCTCCTCAAGTTTTTGTCGCAGCGTGCTGCGTTCAACCTGTAGTCGAACGCGCCGGCGCAGAATCGACATCGGCTCGCGAATTTTTTTAACCCGTCGACTGGATGTCGCTCAGCTCGCGCAGACGGCGCTCGAGAAAGCGCCGCTCCGGCTCCTGGGCCGCGAGGATGAGCGCTCGTTCATACGAGCGCCGCGCTTCATCGAATCGCCCGAGGCGGCGGAAGAGGCCGGCGCGGGCAGAGTGAGCGAGATGGTAGTCGTGCAGCTCACCGCGCTCGAGGATGGCGTCGACCTCGACGAGTCCGGCCTCGGGTGTGTCGCGCATCGCAACGGCAACGGCGCGATTGAGCTCCGTCACGGGCGAAGGGGCGGCCTGCAGCAGCAGATCGTAGAAACGGACGATCTCCGCCCAGTCGATTCCCTCGGTGTCCGGCGCCGTTGCGTGAAGCGCGGCGATGGCCGCCTGGAGGGTGTAGCGACCCACTTCGGGAGCGGCCAATGCACGCCGTGCCAGTGCCGTTCCCTCAGCGATCCGAGCGCGGTCCCAGAGAGCGCGATCCTGTTCGTCGATCAGGATGAGGTCACCGTTCGCATCCGTCCGCGCGTCGCGGCGCGAGTCGTGGAGCAGCATGAGAGCGAGCAGTCCGATGACCTCCGGATCGGGAAGAAGCGCGCCCAGAGTGCGGGTCAGGTGGATCGCGGTCGCGGTGAGCTCGTGACGAATGGCGGCGCTTCCGCGCGAAGCGGAGTAGCCCTCGTTGAACACGAGATAGAGAACCGAGAGCACCGAGTCGAGCCGCTCGGGCAGCTCGCCGCGCGACGGGACGCGATACGGAATCCGCTCTTCCCGGATCTTCGCCTTCCCTCGCACAATGCGCTGCGCGATCGCCGGCGGCGTCGCGAGCAGAGCGCTGGCCACTTCCTCGGTCGTGAGTCCGCAGATCTCGCGGAGCGTCATGGCCACCCGCGTCGCGGGGGCAAGCGCGGGATGACAACAGGTGAAGATCAGGCGGAGCTGATCATCGCGGAACTGCTTCTCGTCGATCTCCTCGAGGTTCCACTCCGGGGCCAGGGCAGCGTCGAGAGCTTCGGACGAACGTTCGAAGCGCGCCATCCTCCGCATCGAATCGATCGCCCGAAAACGACCTGTCGAGACCAGCCACGCAACGGGATTGGCCGGGATTCCCTCCTCCCGCCACTGCGCCATGGCCGCGGCAAACGCCTCGTGCATCGCCTCCTCGGCCGCATCGAAGTCGCCGAGCAGACGAACGAGTGTCGCAAATACCCGGCGCGAATCCTCGCGGTAGATGCGCTCAATTTCTGCGTTGACTTCGTCGTTCGCGGGCATGGTCACGTGACGGTGGCGGATGGTAGTGCATCGCGCCCACTGCACCCGAATCGATGACTGCGCTTGACGATGACCCCGTGGCAACTACCGCATCGCTGCGCGCCGCGCGGTCGGTATAGTGACTGGCATGAAACGCCTGCGATTGTTGCTGCTCGCTCTCGCCTTCGTCTGTTTCGGCACGATGGACATGAAGGCCGATACACCTGCCTTCGATCCGGAGCTTGCGAAAAGACTCGGCGCCGATGAACGCGGCATGAAGATGTACGTCCTGTGTATTCTCAAAACCGGGCCGAAGGACGCCGAGATCACGGGGGACGAGCGCAAGGAGATTTTCGCAGGTCACTTCGCGAACATCGGACGGCTTGCCGATGAGGGAAAGCTGGCGGTGGCAGGGCCCTTTGGAAAGAACGACAAGTCGTATCGCGGTCTCTACGTTTTTAGTGTGGCGACGATCGAAGAGGCTGAAAAACTGGTGATGCTCGATCCGGCCGTGAAGGCAGGGGTGTTCGTTCCTGACCTGACGCTGTGGTACGGCTCCGCGGCGATGATGGTGGTCAACGACACGCACAAAAGAATCGAGAAGCCGAAAGAATAGGCGGGAGTCCCGGAAAGCCGTTTGTCTGCCCGGAAGTGCTTCCGGGGTTGGGAGAGTCAGCAGCAATGGAGCATACGAATATGAAGCCAAAGAATACGATTTGCCTCTGGTTCGACAAGGACGCGGTTGATGCGGCGCGTTTCTACGCGGCCACCTTTCCGAATAGTGAAGTGACCGCTGTTCACAAGGCGCCCAGCGACTACCCCGGCGGCAAAAAGGACGATGTCCTGACCGTGGAGTTCACCGTTCTGGGCGTTCCTTGTCTCGGTCTCAACGGCGGCCCGGAGTTCGGGCACAGCGAGGCCTTTTCGTTCCAGATCGCCACAGACGATCAGGAAGAGACAGACCGCTACTGGAACGCGATCGTGAGCAATGGCGGGAAGGAAAGCCAATGTGGCTGGTGCAAGGATCGCTGGGGCCTCTCCTGGCAGATCACCCCGCGCGTCCTGAGCGACGCGTTCGCGGCCGGTGGCGATGAGGCAAGGCGTGCCTTCGAAGCGATGATGCCGATGAAGAAAATCGACGTTGCCACCATCGAGGCCGCGCGGCGAGGCTGACAGGACGTCGCGGGTTTCGCTAGCGAAGGGTACGACTCGGCGCGGCGTCGCTCACACGTTCGACGCTCGCGTCTCCCTTTCATGAGGGCGTGGCAGACACACGATGAAAACGGTACCTGTCCCCTCGGACGATTCGACTGCGATCGTTCCTCCGTGAGCGATGACGATCTGGCGCGCAATGTAGAGACCGAGCCCGATTCCTCCGCGTCGCTTGTCCGATCTGGACATCGACGTGGCGCGAACGAAGGGATCGAAGAGCGTTGGAAGCGCAGAAGACTCAATCACAGGCCCCTCGTTCGTCACGGTCAGGACGACCTTCGAGCCCTCGCGTCTTGCCACGACTTCGATCACACCGTTCTCCGCACCGTGCTCGATCGCGTTACCGACCAGGTTCGTCAGAACCTGCCGGAGTCGCGCAGCATCCCATTGCCCACTGACGTCCCCGGCCCAATCGAAATGCAGGCTGCGGCCAGGATGGGCGACTCGGAGCTCGCCGAGCACCTGCTCGCAAAAACTTTTGAGATCCAATGGCGCGACGGAAAGCGGCATGCCGGCACCGAGCCGCGTTCGCGTGAAGTCCAGCAGATCGTGAATCATCCCGGTCATGACTTGTCCGAAAGTGGCCATCCGCGACGCGATCTGCGTGTTCTCCTCGTCCAGCTGTCGCGATCGCGCCAGCACCTCGGCCGAAAGCATCATCGCGTTCAGCGGCGCCCGCAGGTCGTGACCCAACGTAGCGAGAAAGAGCTCGCGGGATTCATCGACACGGCTGGTGTAACTTCTGACGGCTTCGGCCAGCAACTGGTCGATGGATTCGTTGAATCGGGTGAGGTCTTTCAGGTCGCGCTCATCGGCTTCGTGGACGGCCGTGCGCCAAAGTTGGAGCACGCTGGCGCGTAAGGCGCGATACTCGGATACGACCTCGATGAGATTGAAGCCGTCCCCCAGCCTCCCAATGGCGTGTTCCTCGGAGGCACGATCCAACGGCTCACTTTCCGCGCCTCCACCGCCGTGACCTTTGGACTTGTCGGATTGCTGCCGCGGAGTCTGAGAAGAGAGCATGTCGCGCGCAGTCACGCGGAGGATGCTCTCGGCATGGTCCCGGAGCGCGATGACACTCATCGCGGAGCCTGGCGAGAGGTTGCGCGCAAACTCCTCCCACTCAGTGAGGATTTCCTCCATGTTCGACAAGATGAAATCGGCTAAGCGCATGCGATTGTCGAGTTGGATCGTCACACTCCGAGAGTCCTCGCCGGCCTTGCGAAATCCGTAGCGCCCGTCCGACTCGCGAGAGTCTCTGCAATTCCCTCACCTCTCGAGCCGGAGCATGCCGGGGAGTGACAAGCATCTACGATATGCGCCGCCGGTCAACGGCAGCAGGAACGAAGCGAGCTCTTGTGCTCTATCGAAGAGTGAAGCTGAAACGAAGAAAGTCATGAAGTCTTCTCCGGGTATTGCGTCGTCCGGTGCAGACTCCTAAACTCGCGCGACCCGAAAGGAAACGCTCGATGAGTATTGATGAAGGTGACGACACGCCTGCCCGCCGCCCCCGTCGATTCGTCGACCGGGCCCTCGACGCCATCGAGGTGATCGGCAACCGGCTCCCGGATCCGGCCGCGCTCTTCCTGATTTTTCTGGTCCTGGTCTGGATCACCTCGGCGCTGCTGGCGACGGTCCAGTTCTCGGAGATCGACCCGCGCTCCAACGAGCCAATCGCCGTGAAGAACATGCTGGCGGGGCCGAACCTGGCCAGCTTTCTCTCGCGCATGGTGACCATCTTCACGAGCTTCCACCCTCTGGGCGTGGTGCTCGTGGCGCTCCTCGGCGTCGGCGTCGCCGAGCACACTGGATTCATCAACGCCGGACTGAAGGCGATGCTGAACGTGACGGCGCGCGTGCTACTGACGCCGATGCTCATCCTGGTGGCCATCGTCAGCCATACGGCCGCCGATGCCGGATACGTCCTCGTCATCCCGCTCGGCGCTGTGATTTTCTACGCCGCAGGGCGCCATCCACTTGCTGGAATCGCGGCGGCCTTCGCAGGCGTATCCGGCGGGTTCAGCGCGAACTTCGTTCCGTCCAGTCTCGATCCGCTGCTCGCGGGCCTGACCCAGGCGGCCGCAAACATCATCGATCCCGCGCGCACCGTGAACCCGCTTTCGAACTGGACATTCACGGCCCTCTCCAGTGTGCTGATCATCGCGGTCGGCTGGTACCTGACCGATCGCGTCATCGAGCCTCGCCTGAAGTCGGTGGCCGTGGACGGCGACGCCAGCGAGTTCACCAAAATTGAAGACCTTGGCCCGCAGGAGAAACGCGGGCTCGTGCTGGCGCTTCTGGCCACGCTCGTGGCCATGATTCTGCTGGCCATTGCCGCAGTGCCTGCCGGCTCGCCGCTGCGGTCTCCCGAAGGATCACTGACCGCGAGCACAGCGCCGCTGATGCAATCGATCGTGCCGCTGATCTTCCTCTTCTTCCTCGTTCCCGGCATCGTCTATGGCTACGCGGCGAAGACGATCGCATCGCATCGCGACATCATCAAAGGAATGACCAAGTCGATGGGCACGATGGCGTACTACATCGTCATGGCGTTCTTCGCCTCACTCTTCATCGCCGCATTCGGCGAATCCAATCTCGGCGCACTGATCGCTCTCAAGGGCGCCAGCTTCCTGAAGACGATGGGGCTGCCGGGCCAGGTGACCATCGCCGGCATCATCCTTCTCACGGCCGCCGTCAACCTACTGATCGGATCCGCCTCGGCGAAATGGGCGCTGCTCGCTCCCATCTTCGTACCGATGCTCATGCAACTCGGCCTCTCCCCCGAACTGACCCAGGCCGCCTATCGCGTCGGCGACTCATCGACCAACATCATCACCCCCCTGATGCCCTACTTCCCCCTCGTCGTCGTCTTCTGCCAACGCTACGTGAAATCCGCCGGCATCGGCACCGTCGTTTCGATGATGCTGCCCTACTCGATCGCATTCCTCGTCTCCTGGAGCCTCTTCCTCACGGTTCTCTGGGCACTCGGAATTCCCCTCGGCCTGCAGGCGCCGTACACGTATCCATGATCATGAGGAGAGTCACTGCGGGTGAATGATTAAAGATTGGCTGGGAGTGCTGGAGCATTGAACCGCTATGCGCGCTTCGACGGGCGAATCACGTCGTCAACGGATTGCGTTCCGCTTCGATTCGCAAGCGGAGGAACTGTACGTCCATGGCATCGCTGGGCCGGACGGTTTGCTTCGTCTCGATCAGTAACTCTTTACGACCGATGGGAATCGGTACGTCTCCGACGACCCTGATCTCGATCCCGCCATCGGCCGCTCGCGCGTAGTCCACGCCGCAAGCTGTCCTCAGCAGATCGACAACAATTTCGTCCGCGATTCTGACGACCTGGTATTTCTCGACTTCATCATCAGCGATGAGAGCGATCGCGTTATCGGGCAACACGGCCATGGCCCGTTTCAATCGCTGGATGTTCTCGACCGAAGCGTCGACCAGAAGGTCTATGTCCTTTGTCGCTCGGACGAAGCCATGGAGGATGACCGCAAAGCCGCCGATGAGGACGTACCGAACGCCTTCAGCATTCAGTGCTTTGCAGAGGTTGAGGAGGTCTTCGAGCTCAGGTGCGCGTGAGTATTCGCGATCGTCCTGATCATCCACGCGTCAGCCTCCTCGTGATCGGTGAAGCGGTACACACCGCGTGGAATGAGACCAACACCGCGCAAACGGTTCATCGTTCGCTGCATCGCTGCCGCATCACGAAGAACATGCTCACCCTCAGGTCGTTTCGATACGCGTCGCACGGCAGAGAATCGTAGCACGCGTTTCGAGTTCGATACCGCAAACTGGGTTGGCCGCTAAGACGCGACATGTGAGTAGTTTGAAACCGTGGCTGGGAGTACTGGACGAGTATCGAACCGCCGTGCTCGCCGCCTGATTGGCGTCAGATCTCCCGCGTCGGCGGTATCAGGACTAAAATCCAGCGCATGGAAAAAATCCGTCACACCATCTTCATCAACGCGCCGCGCGAGCGGGTGTGGGACGTCATGCTGTCTCAGGATACTTATCGTCAATGGACAAGCGCATTCCATCCGGGCTCGTATTACAAAGGCGATTGGAGCCAGGGGTCGAAGATCCTGTTCCTCGGGCCGGGCCCGGACGGCTCGGGCGAAGGCGGGATGGTCAGCCGCATCCATGAGAACAGGCTAAACGAATTCATTTCCATCGAGCACCTCGGCATCGTCCACGACGGTGTGGAGGACACCGAAAGCGAAGCGGCCAAGAATTGGGCACCGGCCTACGAGAACTACACCTTCGTTGACAAGAACGGTGGCACCGAGCTCAGTGTGGAAATGGACATTGAATCGAAAGCGAAAGAAACCTTCGACAAGATGTGGTCCGACGCTCTCGCACGGCTGAAGGGGATCGCGGAAACATAGGCATCGCGCCATCTCCGTAGCGGAACATTCATCCCACAGGCAGCACGTTATCCGCCGAGTTCCGATCGATATAGAAGTTGTGGATCGACGCCGGCGTAGAGCGGCTTCCTGTCGCTCACGAAGTTCAGCACCTGCCGCTCGGAGCGGATGGGCTGGCGCTCCATCAGGAGCACGTGCGACTTGTCGAAGGCGTCGCGGCCCGGTTCGGCGGTGAAGAGGCCGACTTCGATGCGCTCTACGAGCGGCGTCTCCGTCTCCGTCCCTTTTTCGTCGGCGTACATCTTTGGCGCCGCGGTCCAGCTTCTCTGGAACGTCGACCAACTCGTGCAACGGACGTCGTGACCGGCATCGGCGGAAAGCCGCATTGGGATTTGGCGCAGTATCGAGTTCGAGTCCCTGTCTCTCTCCTCGTCGTAAGTTGAAGATTCTACAGGGCTGAAAACGCTGGCTGGGAGACAGGGAGTCGAACCCCGATTGAGCGGTTCAGAGCCGCTTGTCCTACCATTGAACGATCTCCCAGGATCGGCAGGGGTTTGATGCTACATGGCGCCTAACGCCACGGTCAAGATACGCATTCCAGTCGCATTCCGGTTGCATTCCGGACAGGGGGGACTTGCGGGGCGTGGCACAATCATCGGGTTGGAATCGACATGCTGCCCGAGGTCTTCGAGTGCCCGCAGTGCAAGCGCCAGTTCGTTTTCGAGCTGGTCGAGGACGCGTCCGAGCATTCCATCCACTGCCCGCAGTGCAAGCGTTACCTCGGCGAGAAGGATCTCCATTTCATCATCGTCACGGAGATCGATGAGCTGGCCGAGCGCATCCGTTTTGAGCGCGACCGGCTGGAGCGCGATGAGGCGGTCTACTCGATGACGGATTGCGACGCGGAGCTGCGCACGTATGGCGTCGAGGTGCACAAGGTGATCAACGTGCTGCGCAAGACCCTGGCCGAGCTCGAGGCGCTGAAGTCGACGTACTTGTGAGCCTTCCTCTTTCCGGGATTCTGGTCGCGGATTTTTCGCGTGTTCTGGCGGGGCCTCTTTGTACGCAACTCCTCGCGGACGAGGGTGCGCGCGTGATCAAGGTGGAGGAGCCGGCGCACGGCGATGAGACGCGGCGCTGGGGACCTCCGTTTCTGGGCGATGTGAGCACGTACTTTCTCTCCGTGAACCGCGGGAAGGAGTCGCTGGCGCTCGATCTTCGCTCGGAGGATGGCCGGCGCTTCGCGCGCGCTCTCATCGATCGCGCGGATGTGGTGATCGACAATTTCCTTCCGCCACAACGCGCGGCCCTCGGGTTGACGGAGATGCCGGAGCGCGTGATTCATTGCTCGATCACCGGCTTCGATCCGGAAACGGCGGAGGCGAATACGCCGGGGTATGACCTGCTGGCGCAGGCGGGATCGGGGCTGATGTCGATCACGGGCGATGCGGACGGCGAGCCGATGAAGGCCGGCGTGGCTCTGGCGGATGTGCTCACGGGCCACTACGCACACGGTGCGATCTGCGCGGCGCTCTTTGCACGCGAACGGACGGGGCGCGGCGCGCGGCTGGAGGTCTCGCTGTTCGGCGCGGCGTTGGCGTCGCTGGTGAATGTGGCGCAAGGCGCGCTGGCGGCCGATCGGGAGGCGCGGCGCTACGGCAATGCGCATCCGTCGATCGTGCCGTATCAGGTGTTCCACGCGGCGGATCGCGCGTTTGCGATCGGCGGCGGGACGGACCGGCACTTCCGATTCTTGTGCGAGCGGGTGATCGAGCGACCGGAGTTGGCGGTCGATGCGCGGTTCGCGACGAATGGCGCGCGTGTGGGCAATCGCGAGGCGCTGGTGGCGTTGCTCGAGGCAATCTTTCAGACGCTGCCGGCGGAGCATTGGGTAGCGCGTTGCCGCGCGGCGGCGATTCCCGCATCCTTGGTGCAGGGGGTTTTGGAGGCGTTGCGGAGCGAGGCGGCGCAGCCGCTCATCGGGACGATCGAGCATCCTGATGCAGGAGCGTATGAGACGGTGCGGAATCCGGTGCGGTTTGACGGCGAGCGGTTGCCGTTGGGAGATGCACCGCCGCGTCTTGGCGAGCATACGGCGGCGATTCTGCGCGAGCTCGAGCGGAAGGGGTAAACGGGTGTCGTCCTACCACCTCCGCCATCCTTCAGGATGACGGGGTGGCGCTACGCTTGAGCGGCGTCATTTGACGCCGCGCTCTCACTGCCCTGAGTAGGACAGTGCGAATAGGCCGAGGCAGCAGAGGAAGACGAAGGCGATCAGGGCGGCGATGAGCGTTTTGTGCGAGGCTCCGCCTGCGTTCGCATCGCCGTATTTGCGGAAGATGACGACGAGCGTGATTGTGCCGATGGCCATGATGATGCTGCCAACGACGAGGACGACGATCAGTGCACGTTGAGACTGCGGATCCATCAGACCCTCATCGCTCCGGTATGAGACTCAGTTCTGCGACGAGGCGGATCAGGTTGCGGCCTTCTTCGTCTGCACTCTCGTAGGTCCGGCAGAGGGCTTCGAGCTCTTCGTGGTCTTCGAAGTCGCCGACGGTGAAGCCGTTGGGTGGCTGGATTGCGGTGTTGCCGGGGACGCGCGACCAGGTTTGGCCGTCGTAGTGGTAGCTGATGAAGCCACGGGAACGCATGCGGCGCGCTTCGCCGAGGCGGGCCAGGATCGTGGCGCCCGCCGACTCGGCGTTCTCGCCGGCGGCGTTTGCTTTCTGCGCGACGAGGATGTTTCCGACGAAGGTCGTGATGAGGTCCTGCAGTCGCGCGCGGCCCTCGGTGGTCGCTTCGACGAAGCGGACGCCGGTGTGCGAGGCCACGCTCTTTCCATCTCCGCCGGGCAGGCGGACTACGACCGAACGGACGACCTCGCATTGAAACGTGACATCCTCGCCCCGCCAGCGGAACGTAATCGGGAAATGTTCGCCGGGCTCGACGGTTCCGAAGTGCTCGAGAAAAGCTCCGGCGATTCCGATGTCGAGGATGAGGGCGTTGGCCGCTGCCATCTTCGCCAGGATGGGTTTGGAAAGTTTGAGGCGCTGAAACTCGCGCCGGTCATCGCGCAGCATAGGGATCGAAATATATAGGAACGGGTGAGGCAAGACCTTTGCTGGCCTTGTCCTGGTCCGGAAAGACTCGCGAGGAACTGGTTGACACCATTGAGACCCAGCGAACGGCGCAGCATCTGGCGCGTCGGGCCGGAAAGCACGTGGACGACGATCGTTCCGGTCGTCTTCATCATCGTGTCTCTGCTCTCGCTGTCGATCCTGCCTCTGGTCGTCTCCAGCAAGATGACGCGGCAGCGCAAGACGATCGAAAGCATCGCCGAGCCTGCCCGCCGGGCCGCCAACGCCATTCAGACCGATCTGTCGGGTGAGGTCGACAAGATCATCGCCTACCAGGTCACCGGCGATCTGCAGTACCAGCGCGATTATCTCGAGCGCGTGGCGCGCGAAGAAGTGAACCGCCGCAAGCTGGCCGAACTGCTGCCGCAGCTCGACGACAGCATCGATCAGAACCTCGCTGCTCTCTTCGCGCAGACGACCCGCTGGCACCGCGGTGTGGCGAACGGCGAGCTCGTGTCCCGCAAACTTCCGGCGGAAGTGTTCCTGGCGCGGATCTTCGAGAACCATCCTGCCTACGAACAGTCGCTTCACTCCGCGTCCGAGCTGGAGCTCGCGCTCCAGGAAGCCATCGAGACGGGATTCAAAGACATCGAGAGCACGCAGCGGATCAACAAGTGGCTGACGCTGGTGCTGACGCTGCTGGCGCTCACCTCTGCGCTGCTGGTAGCGGGCCTCGGCCGTCAAATGCGACTGCTGGCGCGCGAGGCCATGCGCCGGCGTCTCGAGGCAGAGCGCGATACGAACGAGGCGAAGAAGGCGCGCGAGGCGGCCGAGAGCGAAGAGCGCAGGACTGCATTTCTGGCCGCGGCGGGACAGGAGCTGGCCAAGTCGCTCGATTACGAGCAGACCATCGCCACACTGGCGCGTCTCATCGTTCCGAATCTCGCCGAGATGTGCGTGATCGACATGACCGAGGACGACGGCGTGCTGCGGCGCGCCGCGGTGACGCATCGCAATCCGGAGGATGAGGCCACGTTCTCCGCCGGCGCCGGCAGCGCGCTGCGCGCGATTCCCGAAGCGCTCGTGCGCATCATGCAATCGGGCGAGCCTGCGCTGATCGGTTCATCCTCGGGACTCTACACATACATCACGGGTCAGGCCGATGGCGCCGGCGGCACGCTGATCGTTCTGCCGCTGGTGAGCCGCGGCCAAACCATCGGCGTGGCCGCGGCGATCTCCCCGCAAGCCACTCCGTTCACGCCGGCGGATGTTTCGCTCTTCGGCGAGCTGGCGCGCCGCGCGTCGCTATCGATCGACAACGCGCGTCTCTACCTCGAGTCGCAACAGGCGGTGCGCACGCGCGAGGAAGTATTGGCCATCGTTTCGCACGATCTCCGAAATCCGTTGAGCGCCGTGATCCTCGGCGCGTCGATGCTGCAAATGTCTCCGGCGCTGGCTGAGGATGATCGCGAACAACTCGAGACCGTCGAAGCGTCCGCAAAGCGAATGAACCGTCTGATCGCCGACCTGCTCGACGTCACGCGTCTGGAAGGCGGTAAGCGGCTTCCAATCGAGCCGGCCACGGTACACGCCGAGAAACTCCTGCGCGAGACGGAAGATCTTTTCCGCGCGCAGGCTGCGGTGGCTTCGGTCACTCTCGAGTCGCACGTCGAGGACTCACTTCCTCCCGTGTATGCGGATCATCATCGGGTGATGCAAGTGCTTTCGAATCTGATCGGCAACTCGCTCAAGTTCACGCCGCTCGGCGGCCGCATCACGGTGGGCGCGAACCGGCATGGCGGCATGGTGCTCTTCCGCATCGCGGACACCGGGCCGGGCATTCCGCACGAGCATCTGTCCGACATCTTCAGCCCTTACTGGCAGGCCAAGCGCACCGAACGTCTCGGCGCGGGCCTCGGGTTGCCGATCGCGAAGGGCATCGTGGAGGCGCACGGCGGGCGGATCTGGGCGGAGAGCGAACCGGGAGCGGGAACGCAGTTCTACTTCACGCTTCCGATCGACCGGGAGTCGCCGGCGGATCAGGAGCCGGTCACGACCGCGGCGGGATCTGCAGAACGTCGCTGACGCTGAGCTCCGCGAAGAGACGAATCAGACGGCGTCCTTCCTCGTCCGACGCTTCATAGACGATGCAGAGACGCTGCATCTCTTCGGCATCTTCGCCGCGCGCTACAGTGAAGCCGTTCGGTGGCTGCTCCGGCAGAAAAACGTGGCGCTTGTGCCACGTACCGTTCTCGAAGCGAAACGCCAGGAACTGCGCATCGACTCCTCGCACGGTTTTGTCGCCGTCGACTTTGCGAATGCGCAGCCGCGTCACCGAGGACTCGTGACGATTCTCGATGGCTTCGACGACGAGGCGGCTGAGCATGGCCCGAAGGTGATCGCCCGACTCTCCGATCGCCGCGACGAATCGAAGTCCCGACACGAACGCTGCATCGGAGTAGCGCGTCTGGCTGGAATCGAGCGTGCGCACGACCTCGGCGCGCATGACGATGTCGCCGCCTTCCGATGAGAAATGAAGCTCGCCGCGCTGGATGGGCAACGGCGCCGCATGTTGGATCCGCGCACCGAGAACACCGACTTCGACGATCGTGACGGCGTCAGTGCCGAAGGTGCCGGGAACAGGAGCCTCGAGACGCAGACGCTGAAACTCGCGCCGCTCTTCGCCTTTGGACTGCATGGATGGATGTTATCAGCTCGCGGCTCGCAGCTCGCAGCTCGCAGGAAAAGCAGGCACGGGGTTCCTCCCTGCGAGCTGAGAGCTGAGAGC
>JALYJW010000017.1 GCA_030775085.1 Acidobacteriota bacterium
GGTGGCCGCAGCCGCCGCTTTTGTATGCCACGGAGCGAGGCCGCCGCCCTCCCAAAGCGGTGGCTGCGGCCACCGCACTCCAAACAAAGCCGCTACCGCCCCTTCGCTTGTTCCCCGCGTAACGTCATCAACGTGCTCGTGGCGTGGGCGATGATCTCGCCGTTGCCGTCGCGGATGTTGCAGGCGCACATGCCGACGGTTTTGCCGCGGCGGATGACCCAGGCTTCGGCGCGGATTTTCGTTTCCCACACGGGCTTGAGAAAGTTGATCTTGAGCTCGAGGGTGGTGAAGGTTTCGCCTTCGAGGAGCTCGCTGGCCCAGGCCATGGCCAGGGCGCCGTCGGCGATGTCGCAGAGGATGCCGCCGTGCAATGTGCCCATGGGATTGAAGTGGCGGCGCTCGGCCTGCATTTCGAACACGGCGCGATTCGGTTCGATCTCGACCACGCGCATGCCGATCAACTCTCCGACCGGCGGAGGCGGGAGCTCGCCGGACATCATCTTGCGCACGATGTCGACGAACGGTTTTTTTGCTTCGCTCACCTCGGCACCGCCACGTCCGCGACGCTCGCTTTCGGCAGTTTGAGCAGCTCGCCCGGCGCGAGGCGGATCTTGCTGTGTCGGTTGCCGCCGCCGATGATGATCTGCGGCTGTTCCATGACGCGCGCGTCGATGTAGATGTCGACGTCGGGCGGCAATCCGGGAATCGTCACGCCGCCGATGAGCATGCCGGTCAGCTCGGCCGTCTCTTCGAGTGATGCGAATGAGAGTCGCTTCACACCAGCGAGCTCGCTGACTTTGCGGTTGACGTCGAGTTTCGTGTCGGCGCGCACGAGGCAGGCCACGTAACGTCGCGGCGTGGTCTTGAGCACGACGAGAATCGCGTTGCACGCTTCCTCGGCGGGAATGCCGTAGTGGTTGCAGAACTCCGCCGTGTCCGCCAGCTCCGGCTCACACGCCAGTACGTCTTTCTCAGTGATGCCGGCGCTTTCGAGCGCTTCGCGGACTCGGTCGTGAAGAATCGATCGATCACTCATTGATTCCTCCTGCTTTCGCACCCGTCGCGATCACCGTTCGCCCGCGCACTTGCCCCGCCATGATTTCCTCTGAAAGCTCGAAGATGCGCGACAGCGGTTCGGTGCGTGAGAGCTCGGCGAGTTTGGTGAAGTCGATGTCGCGCTTCAGGCGCGTCCACGCTTCGATGCGTTCCGGTTTGGGAGTCTTGAGCGAGCTGACGCCGAGGAGTGAAACGTTGCGGAGGATGAGCGGCCACACGGTCGCATTCAGTTCGTGCCCGCCGGCCATGCCGCAGCAGGCGATGGCGCCGCCGTACGCGATCTGTGCGTAGAGGTTGGTCAACGTCACGCCGCCGACGGTGTCGACGCCGCCGGCCCATCGCTCGGTCTGCATCGGCGCGCCCTTCTGCGCCAGCTCGTCGCGCGAGACGATCGACGTTGCACCTAGCGAGCGAAGATACGACTCGAGCTCCGGACGACCGGTGGATGCCGCGACGCGATAGCCGAGGCGCGCGAGCAGCATCACGGCGACGGAGCCGACGCCGCCGGCAGCGCCGGTGACCACGATCTCCTGATCGCTCGGCAGGACACCGTTCCGTTCGAGCGCGAGCACGCAAAGCATGGCCGTGAATCCCGCGGTGCCGATCTGCATTGACTGCTCGAGCGAGATGCCTTCCGGGACATGCACGATCGCATCGGCGCGAACGCGTTGGCGTTGTGCATAGCCGCCCCAGTCGTTCTCGCCGAGCCCCTGACCGTGACCGACGACGCGATCGCCCGGCGCAAACTCCGGATCATCCGAGGCCACGACGGTACCGGCCAGATCGATGCCCAGCACCATCGGGAAACGCCGCACGATCCGCCCGCGCCGCGTGACCGCCAGTGCATCCTTGTAATTCAGCGACGAATAGGCGACGTCGACCAGCACGCCGCTTTTCGGCAGATCGTCATCGGTGAGTTGTTCGAACGAGACGCGGTCTTCGTATGCGACGAGTGCAGCGAAAGTCATGGAAGGCGTTATAGCAAACTACTTCTTCACCGTCTTCGCCAGATACTCGCGCACGCGCTCGATGGTGGCGGGGTCGCCCCAGAGTTGCTGTACCTCGGCGTCGAGCTCGTGGCCGTAGTGGTGGGCGCGGTCGATGGTTTTGTCGCGGAGCTGGCGTTTGGCGAGCGTGAAGGCGCGCGGCGGGAGGGCCGCGAAATGCCGCGCTAGTTCCTCGGCGCGTGCGGACAACGATGCCGCATCGACGACTTCGTCGATGATGCCGAGACGAAGCGCCTCGTCGGGCTGGAACGTGCGGCCGGTGTACATCAGCATTTGCAGATGCTGTGGCGGCAGCGCGAAACGAACGGCTTCGATCACGCTCGGCGGAAACGGCACGCCGACGAGCATCTCGGGGATGCCGATGCGTCCGTTTCCTGCGGACATCAGTCGATAGTCGCCGGCCAGTGTGAAGATGCAGCCACCGGCGATGGCGTGACCGTTCACCGCCACGATGAGCGGCTTCGGAAACGCGAACAGCTCGAGCAGCATGCGCGACAGCGCGGGGACGAAGCGGTCCGCGTAATCGCGTCCGCCTTCCACGAGCCGGAAGAGATCGACGCCCGCGGAGAAGATCGAGCCAGTGCCGGTAAGCACCACCGCGCGTGTGTCCGTGGCCGTGACTTCGGCGATTGCGCGCGCGAGTCCCTCGACCAGTTCGATGTCGAGCGCGCTCGCTTTCCCGTGCGCGAGACGCAGTGTGGTGAGGCCGTCGTTATCAGTGCGTTCGATCATGATTCTGCGCTCGGCCCTCTACAGCATCTTAATCAAGAGAACCGCTCCATGCGCGCCGATCACGAGCAGCGGGATGATGAGTGATCGCACCGCGGCGGTGGGCCGGCCGCGCAGGTCGCCGTTCGATTCGATTTCCGGACGGGCCGGTGCTTCGTCGAGGAGGTAGGCGCGTGAGGGGTCCGTTGGGTCGTAGAGCAGCGGTTCCTCGGTTTCGTCCTGGAGGCGGTCCGTGTCCGTGGTGCGCGCCTTCGCTTCCTGCCGCCGGCCGTCGCGTGTCGTGAACTCGAAAATCAGCTCGTAGACCAATCTGTTGTTGATCCTCATGTTGGTCCGCGATTTCGACTTCAGCGTCCCGGGGGCGACGATGCCTTCGCGCAGGAGCCGGTTGCGTTTGATGCCGGACAGCGTCGATGGGATGAGGATGAGCAGGCCGATGAAGGGGAAGAGACTCACGAATATCAAGCCTGCCCCGAACATCGCGCGGCGCTGGCCGGCGATCCGCGAGCGCGCCGGATCGTCATCGTCGTACTCGATCATCACGCTCTCGCCGGCGGAGACGCTCTGGCCGGTGCTGTAGGACACGCCCTCGAAGAAGTCGCCGGCCACCGAGTATTCGTAATGATTGGCCTGCACCTCGCGGCGATTGATCGACGCGCTCGTACCTTCGACGCGCGTGACCTTGCCGTCCGCCGTGCCATGCGGACCGCGAAAGTTGGCGAATGAAAAGTCGGCGTTGGTCACGAAGGCCCAGAAGAAGATCATCCCGAAGCCGAAGACCAGCCACCCGGCCTGCGCAAAGCCGTTGAAGAAGTTGACGATCTGCAGCGAGAGCGGAACGTGCCGCGGAGGGCTGGCGAGGTTCGGTTGCATGGGGAAAGTTTAGGACGATTGCAAACGCTGCGCGACCCACACAACATACCGCGCCCGTCCCCGTTCGCCGCGCGCGCGGGCGCGGACCTCTTCCACCTCGAACGCAGCCTCGCGGAGTCTCCGCGTGAACGCTGGATCCGTCGTGCTGGACCAGATCGTGAGCACGCCGCGCGGGCGAAGTGCGTTGTGGATTGCGCGCAGGCCGGCGGCGTCGTAGAGCTGCCGGTTGTTCTCGTGCGTGAGTGCGCTGGGACTGGTGTCGACGTCGAGCATGATGGCGTCGAAGCGCGACCGGTCCTCGCGGATGACGCGTGCCACGTCGCCTTCGACGACCGTCACCCGAGGATCGTCGAGCGGATGACCGGCCAGCGGCGCAAGCGGACCGCGATTCCATCGCACCACCGCCGGAACGAGCTCCGCGACGACGGCCTCGCCGCGCGCTCCGATCCAGCGTAGTGCCGCCGCGAGCGTGTAGCCGAGGCCGAGACCGCCGATCAACACGCGCAGTTGTGAGCGCCCGCCGAGTTTCGCGAAAGCGAGATCGGCCAGCGCTTCCTCCGACCCGTGAACGCGACTGTTCATCAGCTCATAGTTCGCGACGCGGATGGCGAACTCATCGCCGCGCTGATAGAGACTGATCTCCTCGTTGCTGTTCGGGAGCGGTGCGCGGTCGAGTAAGTTCCAGGGAATCATCGGCAGACACATTCTCGTCGAGAGCCGCCCCTCACCCTAGCCCTCTCCCCTCGGCGATGAAGCCGCCGCGGGGAGAGGGGACTTGAAGCCCCCAGTCCCCTCTCCCCGCCGCAGGTGTATCGCGGTGGGGAGAGGGTTAGGGTGAGGGGCGGCTCTCGCGCACACACCCAGGTTCTCTTTCTCGCCCATCCGCCGTCTAATGTCCACCATGCTGCGGAAGATCTCAGTTCTCGCCGTCGTCGCCGTCGTTGGGTTGCTTGCTGCCGCGGGGGCGGTGCCGCCGCAGGGGAGCGGGCGGGCGTACGACGCCATCCGCGCCGAGGCGGAGAAGCGTTACGCGGAAAAGTCGTTCTCGCGCGCGCATGCGCTTTACGAGGAAGCGGCGAAGCTGAAACTCTCCGACGAAGAGGCGCGATGGGTGGCGTTCCGGCGTGCCGATACGACGTGGCGCGCCGATGCCGCGGCCGCCAATCGCGATTCGAGTTTGCGCGAGGCGGCCCGTCAGGCACTCGAGGAGTCGATCAAGCACGGCGACTGGATCTCCGCCGAGGCCAATGAGTCTCTGGGCGACTACTACGCCACGCATCCGCAGCTCATGAATCCGCATCAGGCGCAGCATTTCTACAACGCCGCGCTGGACTGGTGGGCCGGGAGCGACGACATCCCGCGCGCGCGCCGGCGCTATCTGGCGATCGTCTGGCGGATGGCGGAGCATCCGTATCACAACGCCATCGCGCGCAACGTGCTGGTCAACGTCATCAAGATTGCGGAGACGCCGCAGGATCGCGCGCGGGCGCAGTACCTCCTGGCCACACAACTGGCGAATGAGCGGACGCCCGTCAGCATCGAGCGTGCGTTGGAGCTCTTCGAGGAGATCGTGCGCGCCGGGAAGAAGACGGAGTGGTACGACGACGCACTCTATTGGTGGGCCGCGAACCTCGACGACTTTCCGAAGGCGCTGCAACTCTTCCGGCGCCTGATCGCCGAGCATACGAAATCCGAGAGCGAGTGGTTCGATGACTCCGAGCGGGCCATCGCGGAGATCATCGCTACCTCTGTCGATATAGGCACTCCGCAGACGTTCCTTCCGGATTCCGAGCAGGAGTTTCTCCTCGGATGGCGGAACGCGAAGCAGGTCGAGCTCACGTTCTACGCTGTCGACCTGACGCGCGACGCGCAGTGGGAAAATCGCAGGAACTGGATCGAGACGATCGGCATCGAGGGGCGGCCGGTCGTCCGCCGCTGGACTTACGATACGAACGATGCCGGCCAGCATCGGCCGGGGCGCGCGACCATCCGCATCAATCCTCGATTGCCGATCGGCGCCTATCTCCTCACCGCACGAAGTGGCAAGGAGCTGGGTCGCACGCTGATGCTGGTCACGGATGCGCACATTCTCATGCACGCGGCCGGCGGGCGTTTGCATGTCTTCGTCTCCGACGTCGAGACGGGTGAGCCGATCGCGGGTGCGAACGTGCGGGTCACGAACGACGAGCACGTGAATGGCAAATGGACAACATCCGAGGTGTCCGGGAAGACGAACGCCGAAGGCCTTGCCGATCTGGCGACGAAGGCGGGCGGATCGATCCTGGTGACGGCGGCCGCGGGATCGCGTCAGGCCTATCACGCGACGTGGGCGCACGGCGTTCAACGCGCAGGGGAGGGTCAGTGGCGCGTGTACGCGTTCACCGATCGGCCTGCCTATCGTCCCGATGAGACCGTGCAGTGGAAGATTCTTGCGCGAGTGCGCGAGGACGACCGCGTGCGCGACGACAATCGCTGGCGGACGCCGGATGGTGAATCGCTCGCGTATGAAATCTTTAGTCCGCGCAACGAGAAGATCGCCAGCGGCACGGCGAAGCTGAACGCGTTCGGCAGTTTCTGGTCCGAGCTTCCACTCACGACTTCGATGCCCCTCGGCGCGTACACGATCCGTTTCCAATCGGGGAACCGTCACGTGGGCCAGGCGCAGCTCTTCCGCCTCGAGGAGTACAAGCTGCCGGAGTTCACGGTCACGGTCTCGACTCCCGAGGGCACGCAGTATCGCCTCGGCGATACGATCGAGGCCACCATCGACGCGAGCTATTACTTCGGCGGGCCGGTGGCCAATGCCGAGGTGGAAGCGGTGGTGTATCAGCAACCGTTCGTGCGCTACTGGTATCCGTGGCGCGTCTACGACTGGTACTGGCCGGACTGGGGCCGGCCGCAACCGCAGTCGGTGATGTCGCGGGAGACGCTGCGCACCGACGCGAACGGCCGCGCCGTGCTGCGCATCGACACGCCGCGCGACGGCAACGACATGAGTTACCGCATCGAAGCGCGTGTGATCGATGCCTCGCGCCGCGAAGTGCGCGGCGAAGGCAACGTGCGCGTCACGCGGCAGCGCTACTCCGTCATGGCGCATCCGGAGCACTACCTCCATCGTCCGAACGAGCGCGTGAACGTGAAGTTCAAAGCCATCGACGCGAATGACAAACCGGTGCGGACCACCGGAACGGTCGTGGTGACGAAGCGGCGCTGGAAGGATCGCAAGTACGTCGAAGAAAACGTGCTGACGACGAAGCTCGACACCGATGCGAGCGGCGAGGCAACGCTCACGTTCACTCCGAAGACTTCCGGCTACTACGCAGTGAAATGGACGAGCACTGACGGTGAGGGAACGCGCGCGCGCGACATCGTGAGTGCGGAGACGACGGTGTGGGTGGCGGATCGCAACACGACCGACATCGGTTACTACCACGCCGGCGGCGTCGACCTGATCGTCGACAAGGAAACGATGCGCGCGGGCGAAGTCGCCAACGTGCTGGTGGTGACGCCGGCCAGCGGGCGATGGGTGATGCTCAGCGCGTCCGCCGACACGATTCTGGAATCGCGGATCGTTCATCTCGACGGCACGGTGAAGCTCGTGCAGTTGCCGATCGACGAGCGGCACACGCCGGACTTCTTCCTGACCGCATCCTCGGTATTCGATCGTCAGTTGGCCACCGATACCCAGCGCGTGGTGGTGCCGCCGGTCGAGCACTTCATCACCGTCGACGTGAAGCCGGACCGCACGGATTACGAGCCGCGTCAGGAAGGAACGCTGACGATCACGACGCGCGATGCGGACGGAAAGCCGGTGCCGGCGGAAGTAGCGGTTTCACTTTCCGACGAGGCGGTCACGGCGATCCAGAAGGACCCGGCCGGCGATCCGCGCCAGTTCTTCTTCGGGGATCTGCACCAGCAACGGATGCAGGTCACGGCGGGACTGCACTCGCAGCAATACCAGAGGATCGACGACAAGGACAAGACGGACGAGGACGAGGAAGGTGACTCATACGACATGGATGGTGCCGTTGTGGGTGGCGTCGTTGGCGGAAGGTTGAGCAAAGCAGCGAACGCCGTCAGCGAATCGATCACCGTGTCGGGCAGCGCAGTGATGGACGCGGCGGTTCTTCAAGCGATGCCGGCGCCGCCTCCTGCTAGCGCCGAAATGGCCCGGGAACGAAAGGAAGGGGCCGACGAGGCGCCGGCGATCGACGTACAGGTGCGCAGCGACTTTCGTTCGACAGCGCTCTGGAAACCCGATCTCGTGACGGATGCGAGCGGCAAGGCCACGGTCAGCGTCAAGTTCCCCGAGGCCTTGACGACGTGGCGTGCCACTGCGCGTGCGGCCACGACCGGATCGTCGTTCGGCATCGGCACCTCGACGACGCGCACGAATCTGCCGCTGCTCGTGCGGCTGCAGGCGCCGCGCTTCTTCGTGGCCGGCGATCGGGCCACGGTGTCGGGTGTCGTGAACAACAACACGGACGCGGCGATCACCGTGACGCCGTCGCTGGAAATCGACGGGAGCGGGTTGAAGGTCATCGCCGAGCCGAAAGAGAAGACGTTGCGCGTCGAGCCGCATGCCGAGGCGCGTGCCGATTGGACCGTGAGCGCGGTGGAAGCTGGCGATGTGAAACTGCGTGTGACCGCGCGCAACGCGCAGCTCGGCGACGCCATGGAGAAGTCGTTCGTCGTCTACGAGCACGGCATCGACAAACTGATCGCACGCTCCGGAAAAATGCGCGGCGACGAAACGGTAGTTCGTCTCGAGCTTCCGCGCGAGCGCCGCGCGACCGATCTCACGATCCAGATTGCGCCGAGCCTGGCCGCCACGATGCTCGATGCCTTGCCGTACCTCATCGAGTTTCCCTACGGCTGCACCGAACAGACCATGAGCCGCTTCCTGCCGGCAGTGATCGTGGCGCGCTCGCTGGAGAAGCTCGGACTCGATCCGAACGAACGCCTGCCGAAAAAGAAACTCGACGCCGTCACGGCCGCCGGCATGGCGCGCTTGTACGACATGCAGCACAGCGATGGCGGCTGGGGCTGGTGGAAAGAGGGATCGAGCGACGACTTCATGACCGCGTACGTGTTATGGGGCTTCAGCCTGGCGCGTGAGGCAGGGTTGCCGGTGCGATCCTCCGCCATCGATCGCGCGGCGTCGTGGCTTAGCGGGCGTCTCGTAGAGAACCGCAACGACTGGCACGATCAGGCATGGATGCTCCACGCGATCTCGTCCTGGCGCAGTTCCTCCTCGAAATTGGCTGCGAAGCCCGCCGGTGCGGAGCGCGTGGCATACGACAACGTCTGGGAGCATCGCGAGCGGCTCACAGCCTATGCGCGAGCGTTGCTGGCTTTGACGGCGCATCGCTACGGCGACACGGAGCGGACGGCCATCCTGCTGCGCAATCTCGAGGATGGCGTGCAGCAAGAGCGCGCCGTGAATGACGAGCCCGCGTCGATGGCCACCGCGCATTGGGGCTCCTCGCAGCGCTTCTGGTGGCGCTGGTACGAAGGCCCGGTAGAAACGACGGCGTTCGTGCTGCGCGCGCTGGTGACGATCGATCCGAAGCACCGCCTCGTCGAGCCCACGATGAACTGGCTCGTGAAAAACCGGCGCGGCGCGCAATGGAACAACACGCGCGACACCGCCGTCTCACTCCTCGCGCTGAACGACTATCTCGAGAAGAGCGGAGAGCTGCGCGGCGACGTGTCGTACGAGCTCAGCGTCAACGGCCGCGTCGTGGCCACGAAGAAACTCACCGCCGCCGACGTCCTGCGCGCGCCGAGCCGCTTCTCCGTCGATGCCAACGTACTGAAAGACACGACGCAGGAAATCCGCATCCGCCGCACCAGCGGCACCGCCCCGCTCTACTTCGCCGCCGAGGCGAGGTTCGTCTCGCTCGAAGAACCGGTAAAAGCTGCAGGCAACGAAATCTACGTCCGCCGCGACTACTACCGCCTCAAACCGCGCCTCACGCTGCTCAAAGGCGTCCTCTACGACAAAGTCCCGCTGCGCGACGGCGAGTCGATCGTCAGCGGCGAGCGCCTGGAAGTCGTGGTCACGGTCGACGCGAAAAACGACTACAGCTATCTGCTGTTCGAAGACCTCAAACCGGCCGGCTTCGAAGCCGTCGCCCTGCAAAGCGGCCAGCCCCTCTGGGCCACACAACAGAAAACCAACGCGACGACCTACGTCTACCAGGAACTGCGCGACCGCAAAGTAGCCATGTTCATCGACCACCTCGCGCAAGGAGTCTGGGAGATCCGCTACACGCTACGCGCGGAGACCCCAGGCTCGTTCCACGCACTGCCGCTGCTGGGGCAGGCGATGTATGTACCGGAAGTGAAAGCGAATGGGGAGGAGGTAAGGGTGGTGGTGGAGGAAAGGTGAGGTCAAATGACCTGCTTCTGGACGCGAGACTGGGGAGGGCGTTACGCTGATTCATCGTGAAGCCGCGCGTATACGTCGAGACGACGATCATCAGTTACCTCACAGGCTGGCTCAATCGCCACGACTTGTACGTGGCATCTAACCAGGAGCTCACGCGGCAATGGTGGGCCGAGCGGCGGCAGGAGTTTGCGCTTTACGCATCGGCGATCGTCGTGAAGGAAGCGCGTGATGGGGATCCTAAACTTGCAGCAGCGCGCCTCGAGTTCTTACAGGGCATCACGCTCGTGGAGGTCACTGTCGAAGCAAGTCGTCTTCAGGCAGAATTGCTTCGGCACGCCGCGCTGCCGAAGAAAGCAGAGCTCGATGCCCTGCACATCGCAATCGCGGCCGTCCATGGCTTGGATTACCTCTTGTCATGGAACTGCCGGCACATCGCGAATGCGGTGACACTGCCACGGGTTTACGACATCTGCCGGCGTGCCGGATACGAGCCGCCTTTCGTATGTACGCCAGCCGAATTGATGGAAGGACAATCATGATCGAAGATCCCATCGTCGAAGAGATTCACAGGACTCGTGAGCGGCTTCTGGAAGAGTATGGCGGGATGGAAGGTTTGCTGCTCCACCTGCGCGAGATCGAGAGCGAGATGAAGGATCAGGTCGTCCGACTCGAACCGCGGCCTCCGGTTGAGACCAGGCGGAAGATTTCATAGGCCCGCTTCGACGATCAGCGCGTGATCGTCACCAACGTCAGGTCATCCTCAATCACGCCCAACTCGCGTTGAATCGCATTCGCGGATGGGCCCACCCGCCGCACGATCCTGCGCAATCCGCACACGCCGAGCTCGACGCCGTCGCGCGTGGATTCGGTGACGCCGTCGCTGTAGAGGATGAGACTTTCGCCGGGCTCGAGATGGGTCGTGTATGAGCGCCATGCTGCCTTCGGCAGGATGCCGAGGAGGGGGCCGGTGGAGGGGATCTCCTCGATGGTGCCGTCGCGGCGGACGATGAGCGGGGGGCAGTGGCCGCCGTTGGCGATCGTCAGCGTGCCGTCGTCGTGCAGGTGCGCGATGACTGCTGTCGCGAAGCGGTTGCGCGGCATGAGCGGGAGGAGGAAGTCGTGCAGCCGCTGCATCGTGCGCGATGGGTCGCACGCGGTTTCGGCGCAGGCGATGACGCGCTGTTCGAGCTCTTCCTGGATCATGGCCATGACGATCGCGGCCGGTAGTCCTTTACCGGCCACGTCGCCGTGTGCGAGCCAGAGACGATCGTCTGCGCGATGCGTGAAGTAGAAATCGCCGGTGAACGTGCGCGCCGGACGGGAGATGGCTTCGATCGAGTACGTGCTCAGGCCGCGAACGGCAGGCAGTGCAGACATGGGCGGAATCCTTTTTTTTTGGCCTGGTCTGCTCCCCGAAAAGGGACGCGATTTTCCTCGCGGATGCGCTTGGCATCGCGGCAGGTCGGGAAGCAGACGATCTTGGTGGTGCGCGAGCCGACGTAGCGGACGTGATCTTTGGCGAGCTTCTCCAGCGCGTCGACGTCGACACCTTCGCGATGCAACAGCTCGCGTTTCATGGCGCTGCCGAACGCATAGTTGCCCACGCCTCCCGCGGTCGGAACGACGCGATGACACGGCACGACCAGCGGCACGGCGTTGCGGGCCAGGATGTTGCCGATGGCGCGGACCGCGCGGGGACGGCCGACCTGACGGGCCACCCATTCGTAGGTGCGCACTTCGCCGCGAGGAATCTTCGGAAGCAATCCGAGGACATCGCGCTCGAGGGTCGAGATCTCGTCGCTCCAGTCGACGCGCGGCTTGTCGACGCCGGCGCCTTCGATCGCCGAGGCTACCTGCTTGCGCAGCGCGTCCGGCAGCGTTCCAGACTTCAGGCAACGGCCGTAGCGTTTCGCGTAGGCCGCCGAGAATTGTTCGAACGATCCGCGCAGCACGAGCCGCAGTCCGCGATCCGAGAACGCCACCCAAACATCATCCTGGTTGAACGAAACGCGATCGTAGGAATCGGCCAGTTCGTCTTTGCACGAGCGCGGCGGGACGGCGACCAGCGTTTTGACCTGCGTGGCCAGCATCCCGACGTCGGTCAGCGAGTCGTCGCAGCTCTTGCACGTTTTCAGATGTTCATGCACCAGCCCCTGCTCTTCGGCGGGGAGCTCGCCGGTGCGCAACGCATCGACACGAGTGAGAACAGTTCTACAACGCATGGGTCACACCTTTCTCTTCGAGCGCTTCGCGCAGGAGTTTGAGCGAGCGGAACACTTTCCCCCGCAGCGAGGCCTCGGATGTGCCGACCGTTTTGGCAATGTCGGCGTAGGACATCTCTTCCATGAAACGCAGCACGATCAGCTCGCGCGCGTCGAGCGGCAGGCCGGACATGGCGTGGCGCAACAGCTCGGCATCCTGCTTCCGCTCCAGCTCCGAGCCGTGCTCGCGCACGAACGGACCGATGCGGCCGTCGTCGAATGATTCGAGCGGCTGCTCGAGCGCGCGCGTCTTCGAGCGTCGTTTGTTGAGACAAAGATTGCGGACCGTGCGGAACAGCCACGGCCGCAATGCCAGCGCCGCGCATCGCGCCTCGTCGTACTGCCGCGTCAGCGCCCGATGCGCCCGCAGAATCGCGTCCTGCACCACCTCCTGCGCGTCGAACGTGTTCTGCAGAATGCCGTACGCGTAGCCGTACAACGCCGGCTCGAAACGGTCGATCAGCCGCTCCAGCGCACCCGGCTCGGACCGGTGTACCGCCACGGCGAGATTCTCCTCCGCGGTCTCCAGGCGAGCGGCCTCGCCGCCGGTCCACGAGTTCTTCATGCTCTTAGTTAACACGGGCTGTGAGGGTTTCGTTCGCGGCTTCGGGGAGTCGCAGAGTCGCAAAGTCGCAAAGTCTCAAAGGAGAGGCGCCTGGACGGTTTTTCCTTTGAGACTTTGCGACTTTGAGACTTTGAGACTCCCCAATCGCAGTCCGGGAACGTCCTGCCTCCGCAATCGCGTTGAGGGTCCCACATGGCCGTTCTCCTCTCCGCAGAGTCCCTCACCAAGTCCTACACCTCGCGTCCTCTCTTCGAGGGGCTGTCGTTCACCGTTTCCGAAGGGGACCACGTCGGGCTGGTGGGGCCGAACGGCTCCGGCAAGTCGACGCTGCTGAAGATTCTGGCGGGGGTGGAGGAGGCGGATTCAGGCTCTCGCTCGATGCGCAAGGGTGTGCGCGTCGGGTATGTCCCGCAGGATCCGGTGTTCGCGCCGGGGAAAACGGTCGAGGAAGTGCTGCTCGATGCGCTGCACGACGATCACTCGCTCGACGAGCACGAGAAGTTCGGCCGCGTTTCCGTAGCTCTCGGCAAGACGGGATTTCTCGAGAACGACGTGCGCAGCGAGGTGCTCTCCGGCGGCTGGCGCAAGCGTCTGGCCATCGCGCAACAGCTCGTGCGCGAGCCCGACATTCTCCTGCTCGATGAGCCGACGAACCATCTCGACGTCGAGGGCATTCTCTGGCTGGAGTCGATGCTCAAGAGTGAGCCTGAAGCGTTCGTGGTCGTGAGCCACGACCGCTACTTCCTCGAGAACATCACCAAGCGGATGCTCGAGCTCAACCGCGCCTATCCCAGCGGGCTGCTGCAGACCACCGGCACGTACAGCGATCTGCTCGAAAAACGCGACGAAGTGCTGCGCAACGAGGCTGCCTATCAGGAGACGCTGCAGAATCTCGTGCGGCGCGAGATGGAGTGGCTGCGCCGCGGCGCCAAGGCACGCACGACGAAATCGAAAGCGCGCATCCAGAACGCCGAGCGGCTCATCGAGGAAGCAGGCGAAGGCCGCGAGCGCGCCATGACCTCGAGCGCCGAGATCGATTTCAACGCCTCGCAACGCAAGACGAAGCGCTTGTGGGCAGCGAAGGGTCTGCGCAAGCAGATGGGCGATCGCAAGCTCGTCGATCATCTCGATGTGCTGCTTTCTCCGGGCTCACGGCTCGGCATCCTCGGGCCGAACGGCTCGGGAAAAACAACGCTGCTGCGGATGATCACCGGCGAGCTCGAGCCGGATGCGGGAACGATCGAACAGGCCCACGGACTGCGCGTCGTTTACTTCGAACAGAATCGCGAGAGCCTCGATCCGACGCTTTCGCTGCGACGCGCGCTCGCGCCGGAAGGGGACATGGTCCTCTACCGCGACCGCTCCATTCACATCGCCGGCTGGGCCAAGCGTTTTCTCTTCCGCACCGAGCAGCTCGACACCGCGGTGTCAAAACTCTCCGGCGGTGAGAAGGCGCGGATCGTCCTCGCGCGCCTGATGCTGAAACCGGCCGATCTGCTGGTGATGGACGAGCCGACGAACGACCTCGACATCTCCACGCTCGACGTACTCGAAGAATCACTGCTCGAATTTCCCGGCGCGCTCGTGCTCGTCACCCACGACCGCTACCTGCTCGACCGCGTTTCCACACGCATCCTCGCGCTCGACGGCCAAGGCGGCGCCGAATACTTCGCCGATCTCACACAAGCGCTATCCCGTCGCGGCCGGCCGGTCTCTCCATCACCCACCGTCGAGCGCGCTGCACCGCCCGCACCGCCGAAACAGCAAAAGCGCCTCGGCTACCTCGAACAGCGCGAGTTCGACTCCATGGAAGCAACGGTACTGGCCGCCGAGACCGCGCTCGCCGAAGCGAAAGCGCGTGTCGAAGATCCCTCCGTCGCCGCCGATGCCGACGCGCTGCAGAAGCGCTACGCGGAGTTGAGCGCGGCGCAGGCGGAAGTCGATCGCCTATACGCGCGATGGGCGGAGTTGGAAGCGAAGTTGGCGTAGTTCGCGGTTTAGCGCGAGTGCCGCCCCTCACCCTAACCCTCTCCCCACCGCGATGAACCTGCGGCGGGGAGAGGGGACTGAGCTTCTCCAGCGCTCGCGGCCTTCGTTCCAATCTCGCAAAAATCAGTCCCCTCTCCCCACGGCGGCCTCATCGCCGAGGGGAGAGGGTTAGGGTGAGGGGCGGCTCTCGCGATGCGTTTGAGCGCGCGAAAAACAAAAGGGACGGGCTTTCGCCCGTCCCTCGGTTGAACTGCGCTTGCGAGAAACTACGCCCGGCGCCGTTCGCGATACTCCGGCCGCTTCGGGGCCGGACGCGCATTGCGCGCGCCGCGCGATGCTGGGCCGGGATGGAACGAGTGCAGCGGTTTGATGTCGCTGTAGTCGAAGCCTTCGACGCGTTTGCGGGGCACGCTCTTCTTCGTCATCCGTTCGACGTCGCGCACTGCGCCTTCGTCATCAGGCGTAACGAAGCTGATGGCGTCGCCGATCGCTTGCGCGCGGCCGGTGCGGCCGATGCGGTGGACGTAATCTTCCGGGTGCATCGGGAAGTCGAAGTTGACGACGTGCGAGATGCCTTCGACGTCGATGCCGCGCGAGGCGATGTCGGTGGCCACAAGTACGCGGCAGACGCCGTTCTTGAACGCGTTGAGGGCCTGCGTGCGCTGGCTCTGGCTGCGGTTCGAGTGGATCGTGGCGGCCTTGATGTTGGCCTGCGTCAGACGGCGCGCGATCTTGTCGGCACCGTGTTTGGTGCGCGAGAAGACCAGCACCGTGTCGAGCGTCTGATCCTTGAGCAGGTGAATCAGCAGATCGACTTTGCGGCTCTTCACCACGGGGTAGAGGAACTGTGTGACCGACTCCGCGGGATTGGAGCGGCGGCCGATCTCGACCGTCTCCGGATTGTTGAGAAACTCCGCCGTGACTTTCTCGATGTCTTTCGAGAGCGTGGCCGAGAAGAGCAGCGTCTGGCGCACTCTCGGCAGTGCGGCGACGACCTTGCGGATCTGCGGGAGGAAGCCCATGTCGAGCATGCGGTCTGCCTCATCGAGGACCGCCACCTGGACAGCGTGCAGCGAAACGTGTCTGCTGCCCATGAGGTCGAGCAGGCGGCCGGGTGTGGCCACGATGATGTCGACGCCGCGGCGGACCGCGTCGATCTGCGGACGTTCTCCGACGCCGCCGTAGATGGTGGCGCAACGAATCCTCATCTGCTTCCCGAGGGAGCGGACGTTCTCATCGATCTGTGCTGCGAGCTCACGGGTTGGCGCGACGATCAGCGCGCGTGGGTGACGGCTGGGAGCGCTTTTGGAGAGCCGCTCGAGGATGGGCAGGACGAACGCGGCCGTCTTGCCGGTGCCGGTTTGCGCGATTCCGATGAGATCGTGCCCGGCCAGAACGGGCGGAATGGCCGCCGTCTGAATCGGTGTCGGCGTGGTGTAGCCAACGTCAGTGATGGATTGCAAAAGCTTCGGACCTAGTCCGAGTGTGTTAAATGACATGCGGGCCGGGCAACGGGATAAGGATGGCGATTATTCTCGACGGCTCAGAAACTTACGTGAGGTCACTATGAGAGCACTCATCATTTTCGCTACGATTCTGGCCATGTCCGTAACAGCTCAGACTGCTCCCAAGCCCCGCGCCCGCGACCTCGGCATCCCATTCGACGGAATCCCCGGCCATTTCAACGCCATCACCGATGTGGCCGGTGTCGAGGTCGGCCACGTCACGTTGATCTCCGGAAGCGGCAAGCTCGAGCCCGGTAAGGGTCCGGTTCGCACCGGCGTGACGTCAGTCTTTCCGCGAGGGAAGGAGTCGAACCGCCGTGTCTTCGCTGCATGGTTCACGCTCAACGGCAACGGCGAGATGACCGGCACGACGTGGGTCAAAGAATCAGGGCTCCTCGGCACGCCGATTCTCATCACGAACACACACAGCGTCGGCGTCGTGCGCGATGCGGTGATCGAGTGGAACACGCGCCGTCCCTCGACGGGCGAGGGCTACTCGGGCGATTTCAGTCTGCCGCTGGTCACCGAAACGTGGGACGGATTCCTGAACGACATCAACGGCTTCCACGTGAAAAAGGAGCACGTCTTCCAGGTGCTCGAACGTGCCGCAGGCGGCGCGGTCGCCGAGGGAAATGTCGGCGGCGGCACGGGCATGGTCGTGCATCAGTTCAAAGGCGGCATCGGAACATCGTCACGCGTGCTGCCGGAAGACCTTGGCGGATACACGGTCGGCGTGCTGGTGCAGGCCAACTACGGACGCCGCGATCTGCTGCGCATCGCCGGCGTGCCGGTCGGCAGAGAGATCACCGATCTCCTTCCGGATCGCGGAGACAAGGACGGTGCAGGCTCGATCATTATCGTGGTGGCCACCGACGCGCCGCTGCTCCCGCACCAGCTTGACCGTCTCGTCAAACGCGCCGCCCTCGGCCTGGGCGTCGTCGGCGGACGCGGCGAGGATTCCTCCGGCGACATCTTCATCGCCTTCTCCACCGCCAATCCCGAAGCCGCCAAGATCGAAGGCATCGCGCACCTCGAGATGCTCCCGAACGAACGGATCAATCCATTGTTCCGCGAAGTCGCCAACGCAACGGAAGAAGCCATCGTGAATGCGATGGTGGCCGCTGAGACGATGGAAGGCATCAACGGCAACGTCGTTCACGCGATCCCGCACGATCGCTTGCGAGCGGCGCTGAAGAAATACAACCGGCTGATGGAGTGAGAACTCACCGCGCGAAGATACAAAAGCGGTAGCTGCGGCTACCGCACTCCAAAACGTTGGCAGAATTTTGGAGTGCGGTGGCCGCAGCCGCCGCTTTGTTTGATTAACGCAGCGACCGCAAATGCTCGGCGAACACTTCGTTGAAGAGCGCGCCCGGTCTCCGCGCGCGCAGGCGATCGACGATGTCCGGACCCTTCATGCCGAGACGGTGCATGATGCGACCGGCGACGAGCGCGGATCGGTTGTAGCCCATGCCGCAGTGGGACAAGACGCGGTGCCCGTTCTCGATCAGATGCGCGCCGAGGCTGGCGATGGCGGCCAGCTTGTCGAGATTGGGCAAGTCCTCGTCATAGATCGGGAAGTAGACGTAGAGACAACCGTTCGGATTCGTGGGGATGCACTCATCGAGACCGCCCTCCATGTCCAGCACCGTGTCGATGCCATACGACGTCACGATCGACCAGTCGTGGATCACCGGCGAGATGAACAACATGCCGTCGTCATCGATCGGATGAAGCTTGGTGAGGTCGAGAAGCACAGCGAGAGTTTAGCGCTCTCGCGATACGCGCGCTACGCGTGAACGCCGGGAGCCTCGCGACCCGTCTTCTCCACGTACTCGACGTACGACCCGCCGTACGTCATCGGGCCGTCGTGCTCGTCGCCGGCCAGCTCGAGGACGCGGTTGGCGAGGCCGCGCAGGAAGGTGCGGTCGTGGGAGACGAAGAGCATCGTTCCCTGGAAGTCGTGCAGCGCTTCGACGAGCATTTCCTTTGTGGCCAGGTCGAGGTGGTTGGTCGGCTCGTCGAGGACGAGAAAGTTGGGCGGATCGAGGAGCATGCGGGCCATGACCAGGCGTGATTTCTCGCCGCCGCTGAGCGAGCGGATCCTCTTGTCGACGTCGTCGCCGGAGAATTGAAACGCGCCGAGGAGACTGCGCAGCGTGCCGATGCTTTCGAGCGGAAAGTCCTTCTGCATCTGCTCCCACACGGTCAATTCCGCATCGAGCAGATCGAGAGCCTGCTGCGAGAAGTAGCCCAGCTTCAGGCTCGCGCCGAGACGTACCGTGCCGGTGTCGGGCTCGATTGCGCCGGAGATCATCTTCAACAGCGTCGACTTTCCGGCGCCGTTCTTTCCCATCACGCACCAGCGCTCGCCGCGGCGGATGTGGAAGTCGAAGCCGTCATAGATGGAGCGAGGTCCGAACGCTTTCGAGACCGACTTCAGCGCGACCACGTCCTCGCCGGAGCGCTGCGGGCTGCGGAAGTCGAACTTCATGGCCTTGCGTTTCTTCGGCAGCTCGATGCGCTCCTGCTTCTCCAGCATTTTCACGCGGCTCTGCACCTGCGCCGCCTTCGCCGCGTGTGTGCTGAAGCGATCGATGAAGCGCTGCTGCTTGGCCAGCTTGGCCTGCTGGCGCGCGAATGCGGCCTCCAGGTTGGTGTCGCGCTGTTCGCGCTCGCCGACGTAGAAGTCGTAGTTCCCCGAGTAGCTGATGATGTCGCCGTCGTCGATCTCCACGATCTTCGTGACGATGCGGTTCATGAAATCGCGATCGTGTGAAGTCATGAGGATCGTCGAGGGCACGCTCTTGAGAAAGCGCTCCAGCCAGACGATGGATTCGATGTCGAGATGGTTCGTCGGCTCGTCGAGCAGCAGCACGTCGAACTTGCCGAGGAGAATCTTGGCCATGGAAACGCGCATCTTCCAACCGCCGGAGAGAGCGCCGACGTCGCCGTCGATCTGATCGTCCGCGAAGCCGAGGCCGTGCAGCACCTCGCGCGCGCGCGCCTCGAGCTCATAACCGCCCTTGTCCTGATACTCCTCCTGCACGTGGCCGAAGCGCTCCAGGACCTTTTCGTAGTCCTTGCGCGTGTGATCGCCCATGAGCTGCTCGAGCTCGAGCAGCTCGTGATGCAGATCGCCGAGCCGTCCGCTGCCGGCGATGGCCTCGTCGAGCACGGGGCGGCCGCTCATCTCGTCCACTTCCTGCTTGAAATAGCCGATGGCCAGCTTCTTCGGCACGGTGACCACGCCGTCGTCGGCGGACTCTTCCCCGGTGATCATCCGGAACAGCGTCGACTTGCCGGCGCCATTCGGCCCCACCAGCCCCGCCTTCTCGCCCGGATTGAGCTGAAACGACGCCTCGACGAAGAGGACCTGCTTGCCATACTGCTTACTGACGTTGGAGAACGAAATCATGCGGGCGGCGGAACAGCGGGGGAGGAGGAAGTCTTCCGGTGGGTCTTTCGCGAGCGGCCCCTCATCCGCCTTCGGCACCTTCTCCCCACCGCGATGAGGCTGCGGTGGGGAGAAGGCTACTGAACTACGCGATGTGTTGAATTGGGTAGCCTTCTCCCCTCCGCGAGGGGAGAAGGTGCCGAAGGCGGATGAGGGGAGCGCTCTCGCGATGAATTCCGTTCACCCCGAAACCGCCGCCCGCAACGCTCGCGCCTCGCCGAGCAACTCCGCAATCGCCGCCGGAACGTCGTCGTCGCCCACCGGCGCGTGGACTTCATCCGGATCGCCCAGTCCCGCATCGCGCTGTCGTCTCACGCCTTCCCTCACGAGATCGCGGATCTCCTCTGCATTGGCGACGCCGCGGAAGTAGCCGACGTGCATCGGCTCCGTAACCGAACCCTTCCCGTGCGTATCGCCGCTTTCCCCGCCGCCGCCGGCAGTCTTGACCTCGAGATCGGCGATGCCGAGGAAACGTTGCAGCGGTCCTTGTTTGATGGAGATGTTCTGGATGTTCGCCAGCGCCATCGTCTTCTCGCGCACGGTGGTGATGCCTTCGCGGATGCGGATGGCGCGGTCGGAGAGCATGTACCAGCGCAGCTCGTAATCGAGATAGACGAGCATCCACCCGAATGCGAAGCGAATGGCCACCGCCGCGATACCGAAAATCTCGATGATGCGGATGAGCCAGACCACACTCTGCGGCGCACCCGATCGCGCGATCATGCCGGCGAACCAGATCGCCCAAAAGAGACCGAAGACCGCCAGAAGCTGCGTCAGGCCGAACCGGATGAGCCGGAGCTTGAAGAAATTCGGCGCGGCCCGAAAAATCCGAGGCGGCGAGCCGGGTGGCGGTGTCGGCGTCGGCGGAACGCGCATGGCGTTCAGGAACGTGTCGCGCCAGCTCATGGCAGCCGCCGCTCCAGTGCCTCGCGCACACCGCGAAGCTCCGACGAAACCTCGCGCAGCGCGGCCGCCAGATCGTGCGATGCCACGGGCGCGGTGATGGCCGGAGCGCTGGCTGAACCAGGCACATGACGGACGCCGCGCATCTTCGAATAGAGAAAATCACGCACCAGCTCGAACTCGTGCAGCCCCTCGATCGTCATCTCCGCCGCCGCGCTCGCGCTCGCCGTCTGGATCTGAATCCGCGCCAGCCGCAGCCACCGCTCGACGATGTTGCTGGTCAGGTGAATGTCCTGAATGCGCGCATACGTCAGCATGATCTCGCGCCGGAACAGGATCCCCCACTTCATCGAGATCCCTTCCTCATCGAACGAGTACTGCATCGTGTGATAGCGGAAGTAGAAGTAGATCAGCGGAATGAAAAACAGCGGCCCGAAAAGAAACGACGAGAGCACGTAGTACTTGAACAACTCCGGAGCGGGCCGCTTGATGGAGAAGATCTGCGATTGAAGATCGGAAGTCACGGGAGGATGCTACCTGAGTTCAGTGGGCAGATCGCGGTGTCTGCGTTTGCAAATCCGGACGTCCTTGTTGACCATAGGCCATCTCAACGGCGGGAGGATCGATGACACGTTCGCTTCTGGTTCTCATCATCACTGCGGCGCTCGTGACCGCCGGCTGCAGAACGGCGGACACTCCTGACTACAGGAGTCTGCCGGAGCGCGCTTCGCTCGGGCTGCCATACTCGGATGCCGTGCGCGTCGGCAACTGGCTGTTTCTGTCGGGAGCTATCGGAACTCCGCCGGGATCGCGCGATGTCGTGGCGGGAGGAGTGGAGGCAGAGACCCGTCAGGTTCTCGAGAACATCAAGAGGAACCTGGAGGCGAACGATTCATCACTCCGGCACGTCGTGAAATGCACGGTGATGCTCGTGGACATCTCCGATTTCGAACGGATGAACGCTGTCTATCGCGAGTATTTTCCCGTGAACAAGCCCGCGCGCAGCACGTTCGGCGTGAGCGGACTGGCGCGCGGAGCCCGCGTCGAGATCGAATGCCTGGCGGTGGTGCCCTGACCTGGGTCGGCAATCTCCTGGACGAGATCACGCTCGCAATTGGCGTGATGCTGATCCTCTTCGGGCTCGCGGCATTCCGCCGAACCCGGAAGTTCATTGCGGACTGCCGCAGCACAGAAGGTCGCGTCGCCGGCTACACAACGGAAGAGTCGGAAGAAGGCGTCTATTACTACACGCTCATTCGATTCCACGGTTCCTCGGGTAAGGAACATGAGATTCGCGGATCGACCGGGCTGCAACAACCGCCGAAAGCCGGCGTGCCGGTGCAAATCACTTATGACCCGGCGTATCCAACGAATGCCTGGATCAGTGGAACGGCTGCCCCGTGGGTCGTGCCGTGGTTTGTGCTGATCCTGGGAATGGCGGTGGTGGTGGGAGGTTTCGTTCTGCGCTATTTTTGAAATTCGCGGGAAGAGGCTCAAGGACGGAATTGCGGCATACTGGCAATCCTCATGCGCCGCGGTTCTTTTTTTCTGGTACTGCTGCTCGCGAATACGATCAGCGCGGCCACGCAATTCAAGTTCGTCACCGAGTCGACAGGCGATCCGTTGCACCCGAGAAGTGCTGGCACCATCCGGGTTGACGGTGTCTCTTACCGCATCGACGGTGACGAAGCGAACCTCATCGCGTCGGCCAGCTTTTCGACTGATGGCGGCAAAACCGTGACGAGGTTAAACCAGCAACTGTCGACGTACTATCGGTGGAAGGTCCTCCCCTCGGAGGGGATGAGCACCGGACTCTACGATGCGCCGTTCCTGGAGACGAGTACGAAACCCGTGGTCTCGGTGAAGAACGTGCTCCTGCAGGAAGAGCCAACGGACGAAGTGATCGCCGGGTATCCGACGAGAAAGTATGTGCTGACCTTCGACCACGACGTGAGAGGGACCCTGCAAGGGGAAAAGCTCCGAGTGATCTTCCGCACCACAGCTTTGATCTGGACGACAGAGAAGATCGAGCTCGCGGTCGCTCCCATCGATCTCCGCGTGATCCTGACAGGACGGAGTGCAGTCGATCCGGCCGTGCGCGAGGCCCTGTCAGGCGTGAAGGGTTTCCCACTGAAGCGCCGTCTGGCGGTGACTCGCCGATATGAAGGTGGCGCGGTGATGGTCGATGTAGTCACCACCACATTCGACGAATTCAAGACCGTCGACCTGCCGCCCGAGGCACTCACGGTTCCATCCGGATACCGCTATCAGGAACCGGTGATCGGTTTTCCTGGGATTTGAGCGGACAGAGCCAAACCCGACGACTAGTCAGAGGCCGTGCGAAACTAACCAGAAATGAGAGGTACCGAATGACGACCGAACAGGAAACGCTCGTACTCATTCGCGTGCAGGCGCGCGGCGGAAAGTACCTTGGACCCGGTGTTCAATATTCACAGGTGACGGTCTGGAATGGGGATCAGTGCATCTTCGGTCCGATCACGGCGTCAGGCGGCTCAGGCACGGTCAATAGTCAGGCGAATTCTCCGTTTCCGGCGGAGTCCTCGCCGAACGCGATCGTCGTGACCGGCGGTTCGTCCGGTCCGCCCAAGGGCGCATATTGGCTGCTGCCCGATGACGGAGGCGAGGGACCAACTGCCGGCATCGTGGCTAAACTGATCCTCACGAAACCGGCGCTCCTGGAGTTCCGCGCAAGGGCGCTCGCCAACACGGCCCATCCGGTAACGACGTCCGCGATGATGTGGATGTATCCGGGACAAAATCTCCTGTCCGAGCCAGGCGTGCTTCTGAGCGTGCCGGGTCTTGCCGTCGCCGTCGCTGCGCAAATCAAAACGCAGCTCAAGGTGACCGCTACCGTCACGATGATGTGCGGATGCCCGATTACGACACCAACGTGGCCGCAAGCATCCGGCGGACCTGAGCCCTACTGGCCCGAGACGGAGTTCGAAGTGTTCGCAGTACTGTCGCTGCCCGATGGCCGTGTCGAAAAGCAGCCATTGAAATTTGCCGACACCAACACGTTCACGGCGTCGTTTCCTCTGCCTCCAACCGGCACGTCAACGCTTGGCGTTTGTGCAATCCAGCAGGCGGAGTCGAACGTGGGGTATTCGGAGATTCCGATTGTCGTAGGGGGGTAGCGATCGGCTTAAGTGGCTTCGGCGAAGAGGCTACGTCCACCTTCGTTCAGAGACTCGGCTTGCGAGTCCTCATTCCAAGGAGGTTGGCATTGTTGATCTACGATAACCGTAGTCTTAACCGAGGGTCGAAGTCTGGACCTACCCCGGGTCCGTGTCCACGAAACGGGAGTAGGTCCACAGACTACACTTACTTGGTCTTCAGATACTCACAAACCGAGCTGGCGGCAGCTCGTATGGTGTGAGCGGCCGACGCATTGTGGCATTGTGTAACCAAGGTCAGATCAACCGCAGCAACGCAGTCGTCGCGTTTTGCCGCGGCTATTGCTTCAGTCATAAGACACGCGCGGCCACCCCCAAGGATGCAGCCCGGAAAGGGATACTGTTGCGGACAGTCCGTCGATGCGCCGGCATCGGTGTTCGCGATCGACCAATCCACATTGGTTCGCCATTCTGGTGTCGCTGTGGATTGCGTGGGAGACATCTTCGACCCAATCCATGACACATAATTAGCGATACGCGTGTACACGCCGTATTTCTTTGGCTCGGCACACCCATCGCCCCAACTGACGATTCCTCCCAGGCGAAAAGTCATACCGCTAGGCGTGACTAGCGGCCCTCCGCTGTCGCCCTGACAAGAGTCAACACCGCCCTGCTCCAGACCCGCGCACAGCATGTTGGTTGTGATCGCGCCGCCATAGCTGTCGGGATGATTACAGGTAACGCGGTCCACGGTCGGAACGTTGGCGAATCGCAACGTCGCTGACGTCGGACCCCCCTGCGCGATACGACCCCAACCACTCACACGAACGTTGCGCCCGGTCGGTAGCAGGGTTGGTTCCTCGCTCGGCTGAACGACGCCGATCACGACTCCAGCCGCGACTGGCGTACTGAGCCGAAGCAGAGCGATGTCGTTGTCGAAGGTCACTGAATCGAAACGCTCGTGCGGAAAAATGCTCGTAACGCCGTGCAGTTGACCGCCGGTGCGCAGGTCAATTGAACCGATGAAGACTTCTACGTCGGCTGCTCTCGTACCTCCCGTGACGCAGTGCGCCGCAGTCACGACCCAATCGGGTGCGATCACGCTACCGCCGCAGAATTGACCATCCTGGGGCTGATACCCTGCGCTGATCAGCGCGACCTGCCAGGGGAACTGTCCTTCTGTGGCCGGTTGACCACCAATGATGCGTAGGCGATTGATGCTTCGAAGACGTCGCTGAAAGTCGAGCACCGCTTCTTTGCGAACATCTCGGGCTGCGCGGGTGACGTCGACGGATCGAGAGACTGATGTTGGTTGCTTGATCTCAAGTTGCTGGCCGCCTGCAGCCAGCGCGCAGATTGCGGCGAGCGCCGCCACGAGTAGTGCTCGCATGGTATTTTCTCCTCGGGAGGAGAGAGGGACACACTTGTAGAATTCCCATTCGGGTGCTCATCACCTTCCTCGCTGGGCCGGCGCCTGGACGGCGTCGCGCTGGCTACAAATCGTGACGCGGGGTTGTGTACGCTACTCGCGGCAACGGAGCGCCGCTCGGCTTCGGGCATGCGGGCCTTGGCTGCGCAGCCTAGCGGAGTCGTAGGCGGACGAAGCAAATCTGTATTTGCGTCCCTCCAATGTGGTGAAGACGCATCGACAGCGTCCGATCTGGAGGATGAACATGATCTCTGTACGCTTAACCAATCTCGCCTGTGCCTTGGTCGTGTTAACCGGCATCTTGTCCGCCGAAGGGCAGGTTCCCACAGCGGAGGTCTGCAACGCAGCATTTTCGCAAGGAATCAGCGACAATTGGTATGTTTTTACCGAGCGCCAGCAATTCGAAGCGTATCAGCACCGCCTATGTTACGCGAAATTCGACACTTACGAGCAATTTCAATCGGCTAGCGCGACGCTCGGTCTTGACATACCGTTAGCGGAGGGGCTGCTTGGGCTCAGCGGAACCTATGACCAGAAGAAGAGCAGCTTCAAGCAGTCGTACGAGAAGTTCTGCACGTCGACGTTCTATGCTGCATCCGACCACCAGCGATATCAGAGCTACATTTCGCAGATCAGTTCTGTACTCACGCAGAGTTGGAACAAGTGCCAAGAACTCCACCTCAACGCCTATCTTCAGCAGAAGGGCGTATTTGTCTCCGTGGCGCCCATGGGGCAAGCCGAGCAGTTCGTCTCACGGGTTCAAGTTAAGAATGAATTTACCGGCAATGTGAAGATAACGGCGTTGCATCCAGAGCAGTCAGTGGTTTGTTACCGAGGAGGAGCGAAGGTTGTCCCTGGAACCACGACGATTAACATTCGTGATTTCTCGCTGACATGTCATAAGGACCCAACGCAGGAGCTGGTATTCAACGTTGAGACTAACTTTGGCCAATCGAATCAAGTACGAGTGCCGTCGGGCAATCAAAGACTCGCGGAAGTCCTTGGCAGTATCGAGCAGATGCGTGCGCGCTTCAACGAGAGCTTTGCGGTGGAACGCGCACGTGTTGATGCGTTGGAGGCCAGCCGCGTCAAGCGATGCCGCGTTTGCTATTTGTTCCGAGGCAGCGACGGCGGTGACCAGCACGGCCAATGCCTGGGTGGTCCGCGAAACGTGTGTGGGCCGTGGAGCGACTCCCCAGATTTTGCTGCTGCGATGTCAATCGATACCGATGGTCGTGCGGGTTGGTGCGATGTCTATTTGAAGCTTGAATGCGAGAAGTGAATCCGGAGAAACGAACGGCCAACTGAGTTGACGCAGCCCGGCTTCGGACCTGCGTTCGCATATCCAGAGCGGTCAGCTGCGGCTGGCTGCACGCCTAGATTATCGCGAGGCGGCTGCGACTGCTATCTGTGTGCTGGCGTCGCGTGTGCGACGAAGTCGAGGTGCGCGACGAACGCCTTGAACAACTGCTCGCTTGCAGTCGCTTCGCTCTGCACTTTCGAGAGTTCTTCCGTGTGCATGCCGGTGCGGAGGACGAGGGCGGGGTCGCGCGTGAGCATCTGAATCATCATCTCGGAGATGGCGAATTGCTGCGGTAGTTGGATGTCGCGTTTCGCGGCGGCTGCTGCGAGGGCTTCGCGGGTGGCGGGGGCGAGCTCGCGGAGGGCACCGACGAGCGTGGTTTCGATCTGGCTGGTGCCGGGGGTGATGACGGTGACGTGGTTGCGTTTTGGGTCGAAATCGGCGGTGGCATCGAGGATGCCGCGCGTTGGTGCGAGGAAGAGTTTGTCTCCCGGATCGTGATTGAGCGTTCGGTAGATCTCGGGACGGAGCAGGCGCGCGGAGTTGCAGGCGCTGAGGATGATGTAGCGGACGCCGACGGGCTCGAGGATTTCCTGCAGCGCGGCGACGGCGACGTAGGAGCGGTCGTCTTCCGGGTTCTTTCCGGTCTGGAGTTTGAGGCCGTGTCCGTTCGTGCCGTGGGTCTCCAGGACGAGAGTGCGGATGCGGCGGCCGGGATGAGAGATGTTGTACGCGTGGATCTCGCCGAGGACATCGAGCCAGTCGGCGCTGGCGAAGCAGGCGAAGCCGAGGGCTTCGTAGAAACGGCAGTTGTTCTCCACGCTGAGGTCGGGAGTGAAGACGATGCCAACGCCGGTGCCGATGTCTTCCAGATTGGCGACCGACGCGACCGGCCAGGCGCGCGCGAGCAGCGTCGACGTGCGCTCGGCCTGGGCGTTAGACGCGGCCAGGAACGACACGAGGAAGATGGCGAGCAGGAGTGTGGTGCGTCTCATTCGAACGGTCGTGGCTCTTCAAGAATCGATCCCAACCGCAGTTGAGCACGGTAATTGAATGCGCGTTTTCCATGGAACGCATTATCGGGCGCCACGCGCCACAGCTCTTCGCACTCCTTCGCATCGTCTCCGGTCTCATGTTTGCCATGCACGGCACGCAGAAGCTCCTCGGGTGGCCCGGCGGCGGGGAGCGCGTGACCGCGCCGTTGATGCTCGCCGCCGGCATCATCGAGCTCGTGGGCGGTCTGCTCATCGCCATTGGCCTTCTGACGGGCTGGGCGGCCTTCATCTCCAGTGGCCAGATGGCGGCGGCGTACTTCATCGCGCACGCGAATCCGATCAATAGCTGGCCGTTGATGAACAAGGGCGAGTTGGCGGTGCTGTACTGCTTCCTCTTCCTCTACATCGCCGCGCATGGGGCGGGGGTGTGGAGCGTGGACGGCAGTCGGCGGCGAAGTTAGTTTTATCCCTCGCTATCGCTCGGGATAAATTCCGTTACTTCGTCAAATGTCGTAACGCCCGCCGGAGCACAGCGGAGAATTCGGCGTCGCCGCCGAGCTCCTGCCGTGCTTTCTCGACGGAAATCTCGGCGTCTTTGGGACGGTAGCCGAGGTTGACGAGGGCGGATTGGACGTCGTCGTCGACGGAGAGGCGGGTGGGCGCGGTGGTGGTGGTGGCGGGAGTGGGAAGGAGGATCTTGTCGCGGAGCTCGAGGCAGATCCGTTCCGCCGTTTTCTTGCCGACGCCGGGGATGGAGGAGAGTTTGCGCGTGTCGTTGCGGGCGATGGCATCGGCGAGATCCGCGGGATCGATTCCGGAGAGAATCTTCTGCGCCAGCGTCGGGCCGATGCCGGAGATCGAGATCAGTTTCTCGAACGCGTACTTTTCCTCGGCATCGGCGAAGCCATACAACGAGAGGGCGTCCTCGCGGACGTGCGTATAGACCTCCAGCGCCACCTGCGGCTTGCCTTCCAGCCGGTAGTACGTGGAGAGCGAGATGTGCAGTTCATAGCCGACGCCGCCGGCCAGGACCAGCGCGCGCGTTGCATCGAGTTGTTTGAGCGTGCCTTCAATGTAGCCGATCATGCGCGCGAGGCCTCGCGCGAATTGAGAATTGAGAATTGAGAATTGAGAATCGGGGCAACCAGCCTTCGGCCTTTCATTCTCAATTCCCAATTCTCAATTCTCAATTCCGTCCTCACTTCCTGCGCCATCTTGTCCCACCAACAGAGTCTTCGAGAACGATCCCCTTCGCAACGAGCTCGTCCCTCAGCCGGTCGCTTTCGGCGAAGTTGCGGGCTTTCCTCGCGGCGTTTCTGGCGGCGATGAGGGATTCGATCTCGGTGTCGAGGGTTTCTTCGCGTTTGGGGAAGATGTCGAGGACGGGATCGATCTTCTCCAGCGCGGCTTTCATGCCGGCGGCGTCGCCGGCGGAGATGCGGCCGGCGTCGATGGCGGTGTTGGCGTCGCGGATGAAGGTGAAGAGCGCGCCGAGGGCTCCGGCGGTGTTGAGATCGTCGTCCATCGCTTCCTGAAAATCCGAAAGGAAGCGCCCAATGATGGCGTCGTCGCCGGTGTGTGCGTGTGCGGCGTCGTGTGGTGCCGAGGCGGCTACGCCGTCGATGCGGAACAGGAACGACTCGATGCGGGAGAGCGCGTTCTTCGCGTCGTCGATCGATTGCGTCGTGAAATTCAGTTTCGTGCGATGAGGGACGGACAGCAGCGCGTAGCGGAGCGTGAGCGGGTCGTAGCCGAGCTCCTCGATCTCGCGCAGCGAGTAGATGTTGCCGAGCGACTTCGACATCTTCTGCTGGTCGACGTTGAGGTGCTCGCCGTGGACCCAGTAGCGCACGAACGGCTTGCCCGTGGCGCCTTCGCTCTGCGCGACCTCGTTCTCGTGGTGCGGAAAGATCAGATCGACTGCACCGGTGTGGATGTCGAACGTCTCGCCGAGGAGATTCATGGCCATGGCCGAGCACTCGAGGTGCCATCCGGGGCGGCCTTCGCCGATGCTGGTCTGCCACGACGGCTCGCTGTCTTTCTTTGTTTTCCAGAGCACGAAATCGCGCGCCGATTCTTTCTCGTACTCGTCGGCCTCGACGCGATTGAAGTCGCTGGTGGTGTCGATCTCGACGTGCGAGAGCTTTCCGTAACCCGGCAGCGTGGAGACGCGGAAGTACGTCGATCCCTCGACCTGGTACGTATGGCCGCGCGCCGCGAGCTGTTCGACGAGCGACACCATCTGCGGGATGTACTCCGTGGCACGCGGGTAGTGGTCGGCCGGCTTCACGCGCAGCTTCGCCAGCGCGGCATGAAACGCGTCGATGTACGGCGCCACGTACGTGAAGATGTCCTGCCCCTTCGCCGCGGCGTTGCGGATGATCTTGTCCTCGACGTCGGTGATGTTCATGACCTGCGTGACGCGCAGACCGCGATACTCCAGCCAGCGCCGCAGCAGATCGCTCCAGAGGAACGTGCGCAGATTGCCGATGTGCGGATCGCCGTAGACCGTCGGCCCGCACGAATACATCCGCGCCTCTCCCGGCCGAAGAGGGATGAACGTCTCTTTCTCGCGCGAAAGGGTGTTGTAGAGGCGGAGGTCCGACATGCGGGGTGGAGTATAACGGGGGAGAGAAGTCGGCAGTCGGCGGTCGGCGGTCGGCAGTAGCGCCCGCCACCCACGATCGTATCTACTGCCGACTGCCGACCGCCGACTCGAATGCTCACCCGCGCCGCCTTCTCCGCCCGCTTCTCTCACCGCGCCGTCTTCGGCATGGTTCATCTCGGTGCGTTGCCGGGGGCGCCGCTTTTTTCGTCGCTCGATGAGACGATCGAACATGCGGTGCGCGATGCGCGTGCGTTGCGCGACGGTGGTTGCGATGGGTTCGTCGTGGAGAATTTTGGCGACCGGCCATTCACGCGCGGGCGGGTAGAGGCGGAGACGGTGGCGGCGATGACGCGTGTGATCGCGGAGATTTGCGCGGAAGTGCGTTTGCCGTTCGGCGTCAACGTGCTGCGCAATGATCCGCTCTCGGCGCTGGCCATCGCGGCGGCGACGGGTGCGGCATTCATCCGCGTCAACGTTCATACCGGCGCGATGCTGACCGATCAGGGGATCATCGAAGGCGATGCGTATGCGACCTTGCGCAAGCGCGCCGCCCTCGCGCCCGACGTGCTGATCTTCGCCGACCACATGGTCAAGCACGCCACGCCGCTGGCGGAAGTCGATCCGCTGCAGTCGGCGCGCGACCTTCGTTTGCGCGGCCTCGCCGATGCGCTGATCGTCACCGGCGCGGAGACCGGAGCAGCCTCCGATCCCGCGCGCCTGCGAGCTCTGCGCGATGCTGTCGACGCGCCGCTGCTTCTCGGCAGCGGCCTGACCGCCTCGAACGCGCGCGACTACGCCGACGCGGATGGCGCCATTGCCGGCACCTCCATCAAACGTGACGGTGCCGTCGACGCAACCCTCGTGCAGGCGCTAATCCGCGCGTTCAAGTAACGCTCGCGCGTTCAAGGCGTAGCCGCGCTCACGCGGCGTGCGTCAGAGCACTTTTCGTCCCGTCGCCAACCGATAGACGACCAGAATCAGCGCGATGACGATCAGGATGTGAATCAGCCCGCCGCCGAGGTTCAGTGCGAACCCGCCCAGCCACAGGATGATGAGAACGATGATGATGATCCAAAGTAAATTTCCCATGAAACGCCGGACTCTGCAAAACTTCGGCCCGGTCCGGTAGGACGGAGTTGGAACCGGACTCAAATTTGCTCCTCCGGCCCGCATGGACTGGCAGGAATTGGGGATGACCGCGGCGCGCGGAGCGCTGGTTTATGTCGTGATGCTGATCGTGATCCGCGTGCTCGGGAAGCGCACGATCGGTAATTTCACGGCGTTCGATCTGCTCGTGGCGTTGATGCTGGGCGAGGTCGTGGACGAGATCATTTACGGCGACGTGTCGCTCGCGCAGGGGTTTACCGCCATTGTCGTCATCGCGCTGTGCAAGTACCTGACGACATGGCTCTCCTTCTGGAATCCCACGGTCAATCGCATTCTCGAAGGCAAACCGACCGAGGTGGTGCGTCACGGAGAGTTCGTTCGCGAGGGATTGCGCGCCGAGGTCATGAACGAGCAGGAAGTCTTCGCCGCGCTGCGCCTCAATGACATTGCCGACATGCGCGAAGTGAAGAGCGCGATCATGGAAGTGGACGGGCAGTTGAGCGTCATCCGCGAGGAGTGGGCGGAGCCGCTCACGAAGTCCGGCCTGCGCGGCAGCGAAGAGAAAACCCGGCGCGATGCGAAGCGCACCGACACTCCCGAGGCGCTCGGAGAGACGCGATGACCCTCGGCAGCATCGCCGTGCGCGCGGCGGTGGCTTACATCTATCTGCTGGCCATGACCCGCGCCAGTGGCAAGAGCGTGGTCAGCCAGGCTACGCCGTTTGATTTTCTCGTCGGGCTGATTCTCGGCGACGTCATCGACGATGCGGTGTGGGCGGACGTGTCGATGGCCAAGTTCGCCGGCGCGGCCGGCAGCATCATGCTCTGCGATGCGCTGACGAAGATTGGTGCCTCGCGCTGGCTTCCGTTCTTTCATCTCGTCAACGGCCGTTCGGGCGTGTTGGTCCGCGATGGCCGCGAGGATCGCGATGAACTGCGCCGCCAGCAGCTGACCAGGGGCGATCTCGCGCACCTCCTCCGGCAGAAGGGTGTCACCGACTGGAACGACGTACACCTGGCGCTGATCGAGCGCGGCCATGAGCTGTCGGTGATCCTTCGCCCCGGCAAAGAGCCAGCGACGAAGGAGGATGCGGGCCGGGTCAGGGAGCTCGCGCGATGAAAGAGATCGCGGGAGTCATTCTTGCCACGACCTTACTCCTCGGAATGATCGCGCTCGCGGTCGAGCGCGGCGATCGTGAAACGTTCGTCTCGCCGCCGGATGCCGTCGCCGAAGGATTCGCACGCGAGGTCGTGACGAAGCGCTGGGATCGCGCGCGAACGTATCTCGCCGATCCCGATTCGATGTCGAATGCGGAGATCGCCGCGTTGCAGAAATCATGGGAGCAGCGCATCGGCGATCCCTCGGAGGTTCATGCCGAGACGATCTCACGCACCGAGGACAAAGCGTTGGTGAACGTGAACCTGAAATCGGCGCGAGGTTCCGAGGCTCACCTGCTCGCGTTGGCGTTCGATGGCGAATGGAAAATCCGGGCGGGCGAAAATCCTGATCATATGCACTGAATCGAAATCGCGTTCCGCCGTGTTGCCGGGGCGGACGAGTATTGGTATCGTGCGTTTGGGGTGACCGTGCCGTTCTGATGGGCGCGGATCGCTTCTTGCAGGGCTCGCTACTTCGTTGACCGAAATTCACACCGTGTTTCTCGGAAGTCACGCCAAAGAACAGTTGGCCGCCCTGGCGGCGGAACTGCTCGAACGGCGCGACATCATTCTCGATGCATGGCGGAGCTATGGCGATGCCACTCCCGGACGGAACGTCGGCTCGTCCCTTTCCCGCGTGCAGTTCAACGATCACATCCCTTCCGTGCTCGACTGCCTGGCCTCCACGCTCGAGGCGTGGCCGGACTCGCCTGATCCGGTCGCGGAGCTGAACGAAGCCGAGAAGGTTCTCGAGCACGGCCTGCAGCGCTGGCAGCAGGGTTATCAGCTCAACGAGTTGATTCGCGAATGGGGTTACCTCCAGATGTGTGTGGCCGCCGAGCTGGAACGCTACGCCGCCGCTCATCCCAATCTCGATTCGAGCGTGATGCCGGCGGCGCGGCTGGCGTGGGCGAAGTTGTGTGCGGACGGAGTGACCGGCAGCGCCACGCAATATGGGCGGCTGCAGCAGAGTGAGTCGGCGGGCCATGTCAACGATCTCCAGCTTGCGCTGTCCGCGCTCCACAACGTGGAGCGCACGCGCGCTGAGGCCTGGCGCACGGCTGCGCATGATCTGCGCGGCAGCGTCACGGTCGTCAAAGGAGCGACGACGCTGCTCAACGAAGGTTCAGCATTGCCGGAACCGCTCCGCGTCGAAGTGGCCGACATGCTCAGTAAGAGCGTCACTTCGCTGCACGAAATGCTGAACGACCTCCTGAGTCTGGCCCGTCTGGAGGCCGGTCAGGAATCGCGTGAGATCTCCTCGTTCGATGCCGCCATTCTGATTCGCGACTTCTGCACGGCATCGCAGGCCGCGGCCACCGATCGCGGCCTTTTCCTGAAGATGGATGGCCCGGACACACTGCCTGTGGAGGGCGACAAACCGAAGGTTCTGCGCATCCTGCAAAATCTGTTGCTCAACGCCGTGAAGTACACGCAGCGAGGCGGTGTATCAGTCACGTGGGGAGAAGATCGAGGCCGCGATACCGATCGTTGGACATTCTCCGTGCAGGACACAGGTCCGGGCATCGACGAAGCGCATGCGGCGCCGATGGCTCAGGAGATTCACAACGCCACGGAAGTTTCCGACGAGGCAAGAGATGACAGCACGGACCGCCGGCGCGAGATTCCAGCCGCGGCCACACTCCCCTCGGAATCGGCGGCCGAGTCGAAAGAAGAGCAGCCGGGGGAAGGCGTCGGCCTCTCGATCGTCAAGCGCCTCTGTGAGCTGCTCGACGCCGGCCTGGAACTGGCGACGAAACCGGGTCAAGGCTCTACGTTCCGCGTGATCCTGCCGCGGAGCTACGACGAGCCCGATTAGCATCAGCGCACGTACCCCGATGGCCGCGCTCGGGATCGTGAGGCCGGGGCTGTGGACTTGGTGGACGTCGTGGACGGAGTGGACTCGCTCGTCCACTGAAGTCCACAACGTCCACGACGTCCACTAGGTCCACAAAAACCTGCCCACTTGCCCATGATCCGCCCCTGCGCGATCATTTCCCTAAATGAGCACCGAGCGCAGCACCATGCGCATTCTGTCGCTCGATATCGTGCGCGGCGCGGTGATGGTCCTCATGGCCATCGACCACGTCCGCGTTTATGCGGGCGTCCCCGCGGGCGGGCCGGAGCCGGGTATCTTCTTCACGCGCTGGGTCACGCATTTCTGCGCGCCGGCATTCGTGTTTCTGGCCGGCACTTCGGCCTATCTGTATGGACGCAAGGTGGGATCGCGCACCGCGCTCGCGAAGTTCCTGGCCATCCGCGGCTTGTGGCTCGTCGTGCTCGAGCTGACGGTCCTGCGCTTCGCCTGGACGTTCAATTTCGACTACGCACACTTCACGTTCGCCGGTGTGATCTGGGTGATCGGGTGGTCGATGATCATCCTGGCCGCGCTGGTGTTTCTGCCCGTGCGCGTCGTGACCGCCATCGGCGTGGCCATCATCGTTGGACACAACGCCATCGCGCCGATGGTGGAGAACGTCGATTCACCGTCATGGCTGCTGCGCGTGCTCTATGCCGGCTGGATGTTCGAGGTGCCGAAGCTCGGATGGTCCGTGATCGTGCTCTACACGCTCATTCCGTGGGTGGGCGTCATGGCCGCTGGCTACGGCTTCGGCGAAGTCATGCAACTCACGCCGGAGAAACGGCGTCGCCTTTGCCTTTCCATCGGAATCGCTGCGGTCGTGTTGTTCATCATTCTGCGCGCGACAGGAATCTACGGCGATCCGCGGCCATGGGAACAACCCTCTGTGCTCGGATTCCTCAACACCTCGAAGTATCCGGCCTCACTGCTGTTTCTCCTGATGACGCTCGGCCCGGTCCTGATCGCGCTGCCGTTTCTCGAGAACGCCCGAGGCCGCGTATCGCGCTGGCTGGCCGTCTTCGGACAAGTGCCCTTCTTCTACTACGTCCTGCACATCCCACTCATCCACGTCGTGGCCGTGCTGATCTCGCTCGTACGCACGCCCGAAAACACCGGCTGGCTCATCGGCAATCACCCGATGATGCCCGCCGAAGTGCCGCCCGAATACATGTGGAGCCTGCCGCTGCTCTACCTCACCACCACGATCGTCGTCATCGCGCTCTACTTCCCATGCCGCTGGTTCGCGCGACAGAAAATCGAAGCGCGGAAGCCGTGGATGCGCTTTCTGTGATTAGGACAAGGGACCGCTCACCACAGAGACACAGAGATCACAGAGGGGACACAGAGTAAGGCGTTTCTTTCAACATCTTGCTTTACTCCGTCCTCCTCAGTGTTCTCGGTGTCTCTGTGGTAAGCGGTCTCTCTTTAGCCGCTCGCGTCTAACGCGGGCAAGAATCAAGTCCGCGATTCGGATTCGGTGCCGGCTATTTCATTGTCTGCCTGCGACGCCTATAGTCGATGTATGCAGTACACGCTTCGCGGAGTTCCAGCCTACCTTGATGCCGCTTTGCGCGAGCGAGCCCGAGCTGTCGGCATCAGCCTGAACAAGGTAGTCATTGATGCTCTCGCGGAAGGCGCCAGATTGACTAGTTCTCCACAGAAGCGTCGCGATCTCGGAGCCATCGCTGGGACCTGGATGGCCAGTAAAGGCGCCGAAGCGGCGTTGGCCGCCCAGGATCAGGTGGACGCAGGTTCCTGCTTGCGAAGATAGCTCGACGCAAGATGTCGATCTCTCTTCGGACCGTCTACTTCATTCGTGGATATGGATTGCTGTGGACCCACAGCTTCGCCGGCTTGCCGTCCGTTCCCATCTCGAAGCGGTATGTTTCGCCGAGGGAGCCGTCGGAGCGGACGCGGCGGAAGGTGTGCTCGCCGGTCTTGCGGAGGCGTTCGAGCGTTTTCATCGGCTCCGTGGTCGGGAGGTCGATGGTGGCCAGGCCGTCGCCCCAGACGACGACGATCGATTCGCCGTCCCATGGGAACGCGTCGTACGAGCCGGCGTACATCGCCAGCGCGGCGGCGGCTGGATCGGCGTCGTTCTTTTTGAGTGCGGGCGTGACGATGTCGTAGAGCGCTTTCGCGTAGCGGCTGGTGTTGACGCCGTTGGCGTTGGCCATCACGACCACGCCCACTTTCTTTTCCGGATCGAGATTGAATGCCGTGCGGAAGCCCGGGCGGCAGCTTCCGCCGTGACCGACGAAGACGGTGCTGCCGTCTTTCCACGTGGCGAAGCCGACGCCCCAGAAGGTCTCGAAATCGGGATCGACGAAGTGCGGGCGATACATCTCGCGGAGCGTGCGCGGATCGAGGACGGCGTCGCTTTTGGCATCGCGTGCCCGGAATTGCCACATCGCGAATTTCGCGAGGTCGTTCACCGTCGATGCGAAGCCAGCGGCCGGCGCGATGCCGCGTGTCTGGAAGAGCGGGAGCGCCGCGCGGGTGCCGTCGCGCCGCCGCGCGCTGAAGCCCTGCGCCAGACGTTTGCCTTTCTCCTGCAGCGGAATCTCTGGATAAGTCGCGTCGCGATCGAGCGGATCGAGGATACGCTCGCGGATGAACTGCTCGTAAGGCTTGCCGGACCGTGCGCTCACGACTTCGCCAGCCAGCGACAATCCGAGGTTCGAGTATTGGAAGTAACGATCGCTGGGATAGAGCGCTTCCTGCGCCGCGACGCGCTCCATGATCTTCTCGCGCGTCGGGAAATCGAACGCGCCCGTCCAGTACGGATAGTCGGACTCGCGCGGCAGTCCGGCGGAATGCGTCAACGCGCCGATGATGGTCGCCTCACGTCCTCCCTCGGCGGCTTTCATCGTGAACCACGGCAGATGTTTGGCGATCGAATCGTCGAGCGCGAGCTTCCCTTCATCGCGCAACTGCATCACCGCCACGCTCGTGAAGAGCTTCGACACCGAGCAGATGCTGTACAACGTGTCCGCCGTAGCCGCGCGAGCGCTCCCACCTGACAGCGCCGGCTCCGCCTGCCCGCTGCCGCCACTCCAGAGCAGCTTCTGATCGCTCACGATCGCCGCCGACATCCCCGGGATCTCCTCATACGACCGCTGCGCATCGAGCCACAACCGCGCCAGCTCAAGCGCCTGATCGGTCGTCGGCGGCTTGTCGTCGGCTATCGCGAGGAGAGGAAGCGTTGCGGCGATGAGGAGAAGGGCGATCGTCAATCTGCGCATGCGCGGATGCTAACGCACGCAGGGGAGTGGCAGAGTCGCAGAGTCGCAAAGTCTCAGAGTCGCGAGCCTTAGCCCCGTAGGGGCGATATCGTTTTAGCCCCACGCCGTTAGGCTGGGGATCAGGATTCGCAACAAGAACGAGCCCCGTAGGGGCGGCATCGGAGCACGGATGCACGCTTCGATGTCGCCCCTACGGGACTCACCTTCAAACACCATGCAATCCCCAGCCTTACGGCGTGGGGCTAAAACGATGTCGCCCCTACGGGGCTTGTCTTCAGGCGCACCGGACGGCATTCCGTGAGGAAGTTCTCACGCGGAAACGCGGCAGGTTGAATCGGGCCAGGCGCGTACGATGTCCCCCGGTGAACGTGCGTCAGGCGACAACGACGCAGGGAGGATGATCGTGGAAGTGAACGTGCGCAGCGGTGAACCTCGAGACGTCGATGCGGTGCTGAGTCTGATTCGGGCGCTCGCCGAGCATGAAGGCCTCAGCCAGTACTTCGAGCTGACGAGCGAAGCGCTGCAGCAAGCTTGCTTCGCTGAGCCTCGGCGCATCGAAATGATCGTCGCCGAGGCTGACGGAGTGGTGGTTGGTTACGCAACGTGCATGCTCCAGTTCTCGCCGTGGATGGGTCGTGACTACCTCTTTCTCGATGATCTCTACGTCCGTGATGAAGTACGCGGCTTGGGCATCGGCTCGCGACTTCTGAAACATGTCGGAGCTCTGGCACTGGAACGCGGAGTCGGCGTGCGATGGCATGTCGAGGTCGAGAATCGATCAGCGCAAAAGCTCTATCGCGCATTCGGCGCTGAGCTGCGAGAGAAGTTGATTGCGTATTGGTCGACTGAATCGATACGCATGCAGCTCAACGGCGCAGAAGCGGAGTGATTACTGGCCCCGCACGCGATACGAGCGAAGCGGAGCGCTGGCGTCCTCGCCGGCGTGTGACATCCGAACAAAGTGTTGATCATGTTGATCATGGTGTCACCTCGATGTGCCTCACTCGAGTGGAACCATCGAGAGGGATCTGAATGGCGATACTTCCAACACGGCGGTTACAATGTCGGTGTGGATGGACACGTTTTCGTCTCGTACATGCGTGATGACAAGCAAATCGTAGACAGACTGGTCACTGCTCTCCGTGCGAAAGGTCTTACCGTTTGGCTTGATCGCGACAGTATCAACGTTGGTGAGCGTTGGAAATCGACGATTCACCAGGCAATCCGGAGCGGCTCCTTATTCATCGCGTGTTTCTCTAGGAACTATCTGGATCGTGATAGGTCATATATGAATGAGGAGCTCACCGTCGCGATCGATGAACTGCGACAGCGCCCCAGGCATCGAGCTTGGTTCATTCCAGTATCTCTAGACGGCGCCGACATTCCATACATCGAGATCAGCGCTAGCGAGACTCTTCATGATCTGCAAGGGCTCGATCTTTCGAACGGCCTCACGAAGGCGGTCGAAATGATTGTTCGTGGGGCACCTTCCAGCCGTGAGATATCGGATGGATCGTCTGAACCTGCCAGGCAGACTGGTGTTGCCACCCCAGCATCGAAAAGTACGAGGCTACTCGACAAGCTCTCTGAGATAGACCAGCGCAAGACATCCGCGGCGGAGTGGGATGCATTCATCTGGTCAAATGAAAGCGTTCCTGTGGCACATTCCGAACTCGACCGACTTTACGCCACGATGGAAACACTAGGTGCAAAACTCCGCGAGAAAACACGAACTCTAAAGCCAGAAGTAGAAGCCTCCGGTCCAAGTTGTGCGATGAGATTGGGACGGCACACAATCGTGCTTTCGTGGCTGCCTCATGCTTCTAATTTCGTCGCGCGTTCCAAGCTGTGCGTTCTTGATTACGACCAACCGTATTATCTCAGCGGAGGTGGTGTCAGCACGCGCGAGCTTCCCATCGTTGCAAAGTATGAGTTCGCTAGCTCGAACGCGCAGTACGGCTGGAGGTCGGGTAGTACGTTCGTGACATCAGGCGAGCTTGCTGAATGGTGCGCAGAACGGCTGATTTCACATCTCGATCGCGATCGGTGAGCTGGCAAGCAACTCACGCCATCAGCCAGCGCATGTCACGAGAGTTAGAGAAACACGCGAGCCGAGGCTGTTCTGGCTCTGCCCCTCCTCCCGCCTTCACTCCCCTTCGTTCGGGTCCACCGTCGCGGCGGCAGTCAGTTCCTCCGAGGCGGCGGCATACTCCGGCAACTCCGTTGCTGAGGCGGGAACGTATTGCAGCAGCACCTCGCGGGTGTTGAAGACGCCGAGTTTGTCGAGGAGGAATTCGAATTTTTTCTCGATGGCGTCGATGATGGGCTGCTTTGCAGCAGCGTCGAGCTCCCACATGCGGAGTTTGAAGGGGCCGATGGCTTTTTTGCGGGTTTTGTAGACGAACTGTTCGTCGGTCTCGCCGTCTTTGCGCTCGTCCATGCAGTTTTCGAAGCAGAAGGTGCGGATGCCGTCTTTCATCTCCGCCGGCAGTGACGCGGCGTCGAGGATCATGTTCTGGAAGCCGGTGGCCAGGTGGATTTCCACGGCGTCGCTTTCGGGGAAGTTGTTGAACACTTCTTCCGGCAGCGTCGAGGCGCCGTGCTGGACGGAGCCGGCGATGCCGAATTCCTCGCGGCAGATGCGGGTGGTTTCGCGGAGTACTTCGAAGTCGATCTTGGCTTCGGCGATGGTGCCGTCGGCCATGGGGACGCCGCCGTGCGAGGTGCCTGTCTGCACGGAGATTTTGGCCATGCCGGGATCGCCGAGGATGCGCTTCACGCCGTCGATGTAGGCGCGCACTTCATCGGGTTGGGTGTTGTATTTGCCGACTTCGCCGATCTCGCCGCCGACCGAGATCTCGATCCCCTGCGGCTGGCGGTCGCGGATGTATTTCGTGAGGTGCGCGGTGTAGGTGTAGTTCGTTTTCTGCTGTTCGTCGCGCGTGGGGAAGGAGAGGTCGACGAGCGTGGAGGTGTCGATGTCGATGTTGTAGAACTCGGCGGCGATCGCTTCGTCGATCAGCGACTCGAGCGCTTTGATCTCGCTGTTCTTGCCGTCTTCCGTGGCCCATTTCTTGGCGCTGGCTTGGAAGTGATCGCCCTGGATGAAGACCGGGCCTTTGTAGTTTTCGGCGATGGCTGCAGCCAGAACGCAGGCGGCGTATTCGGCGGGGCGTTGTTCGGTGTAGCCGATCTCGGATCGTGCGATCTCGAAGATGAACGGACCGACGTTGTTGCGCATCGCGGCGCGGAACAGCGCGCGCGCGACGTCGTAGGTGAGCGCGCGGATGTTGAACGCGGGGACGGTGAATTTGCGCGTCACTTCGTTGCGGCCGAGGGCCTGGTAGAGCGGAAGGATCGACGAAGGAACGGCCCCGCTCTGGCGTGCGCGCAGGTGGATCAGCTTGCGCGCTTCCGCTTTCGCGGCCGCGTCGTCGCTGAAGACGGCGGTGTAGATCAGATCGTCGATGCTGGCGGTGCGGAGAGCGCTCGAATCGTTGTGAATCATGGCGAGCGCACTCTAGCAAAAAACACGCGGCGCGCAGCGTGCCGGCTCAGGTCGCGATATGGCCGCGGATGGTCTTGACGAGCGAGGGAACGTCGAACGGCTTGAGCACGTGACCACTGGCGCCGAGGTCGCGTACTTCAGCCGGCCCCATCGGTTCTCCGCTGACGATGAGGATCGGAACCTCGGCCAGGCTTTCGTCTGATCGCAGCGCGCGCAGCACCTCATCACCGCTCATCACCGGCATGTTGCGGTCGAGGAGGATGAGATCCGGCTTCCTCTTTTGCGCCTCGGCGATGGCTTGTTCGCCGCTGCCCGCCGTCACCGGCTCGAACCCGAACTCACGCAGCAGAGTGCGCATGAGAAGGAGGATCGGTGTGTCGTCATCGACGACCAGAATCAGTGGCTGGGCCATGGGCGCGGGGATTTTAACAGAGGGCGTTTTTGCAGCGCTCGCAACGCTTGGCGATAGACTCTCCGGCGCATGCCGATCCGGCACGATCGAAAAGTCAGCATCCTCGACGTCATGGGCCCCGTGATGGTCGGGCCTTCGAGCTCGCACACGGCGGGCACGGCCAGGCTTGGGCGCGTGGCGCATGAGATCCTCGACGAGGATCCGGTGGAGGTGCATTTCTTTCTGCATCCTCCGCTGGCGTCCACGTATCGCGGACACGGATCGGATTTCGCGCTCACCGGTGGTGCCATCGGACTCGATGTCGACGATCCGCAGATCCCCGAGGCGATCCGCATCGCGGAGCAGCAGGGAGTGACGGTCGAGTTCGCCGAGGAAGATCTCGGCGAGGTTCATCCCAACACGGTGCGCATCGAGATTTGCGGCGCTACGCGCGAAGTGGAGGTCGTCGGCTCGTCGATCGGCGGGGGAGTCATCGAGGTCTTCCAGATCAACGGATTCCAGACCCGCTTCAAGGGAGACTCGCCGACGCTGCTGCTGTTCTATCGCGACCGGCCGGGCATGATCGCCGAGGTGGCCAACATCATTGCCGACGAAGGGATCAATATCGCCTCCCTTTACTGTTCGAGGAAGCAGCGCGGCAAAGACGCCTTCATGCAGGTCGACGTCGACTCGCCACTTTCGCAGGCCGCGCTGGCGCGGATCGGCGGGCTGGTGGATGTGGCCGACGCGCGATACCTCGACAAGATCCCTTGAGAAAATCATGATCGAATCGTTCAAACATCTCGAAGAACTAACGAAAGACCGCGACCTCGCCGAGGTCTTTCTGGAGACGGACGCCGAAGAACATGGCGTACCTGCGGAAGACATCCTGGAAGCACTGCGCAAGCGTCGCGAGGTGATGCGCGATTGCATCGTGCGCGGCAAGAGCGGCGGCGAGTCGATGGGCAAGCTCGTCGGCAGCGAAGCGCGGTTGCTCAATGAAGCCTTCCTCAGCGGAAAGACGTTTCTCGATCCGCTCACCGTCAAGGCGGAGATTTACGCGCTGTCGGTGATGGGGGAGAACTCGCGCATGGGGGTGATCGTGGCTGCGCCGACCGCGGGCGCGGGCGGCATCGTTCCCGGGATGCTGATGGCGCTCGAAGAAGAACGCAACATCGATCCGGAGACCACGGTGCGCGCGCTCGTCGTGGCCGGAGGCATCGGCTCGATCATCGCGCTCTCGGCGAACATTTCCGGCGCCGCCGGCGGTTGCCAGAACGAAGTAGGCGTTGCCTCGGCGATGGGTGCCGCAGGCGTCGCGTACATGATGGGCGGCACGCCGCGCAACTCGATTCAAGCCGCGGCGCTGGCGCTCAAGAACACGCTCGGCCTCGTCTGCGATCCCGTCGGCGGCCTCGTCGAAGTCCCCTGCGTCAAACGCAACGCCCTCTTCGCCGTACATGGACTGACCGCCGCGCAACTCGCAATGGCCGGCGTCGAATCCGTCATCCCGATGGACGAAATCGTCGAAGCCATGGTCCGCATCGGCCGCGCCCTCCCACGCGGCCTCCGCGAAACCGCCGAAGGAGGCCTCGCCACCACCGACACCGGCCGCGCCATCGCGCAAAGGTTGAAAGACGACGCCAACCGCCGCCGCGCCGAACGCGCCGCCGAACGCGAGCGCATGGCGCAAGAGCGCAAGGAAAGCGGCGGGTAAACCGCGCAGCGCCGTTGCCCTTGCCCCGGAGGGGCAGCACGAGGGTAGCCGGTGGCAAGCCGCGAAGCGGCGCAGCCACCGGGTTACAGGGGGCAAATGAATCCGCCCCGGCAGGGGCGGCAGAGGAGCAACCGATGCCATCGACGCACGCTAGCCTTCACTACCATCTGGTGTTCAGCACGAAAGAGCGCTTCCCATCGATCACGCCCGAGGTGCGCGAACGTGTCCATGCATATCTCGGTGGTGTGATTCGAGGACTGGGCGGCGTCGGACTCGAGGTTGGCGGCATCGCCGATCACGTTCATCTTCTCGTTGGTCTGAAACCGACGCATTGCGTCTCGGACGTGATGCGGAACTTGAAGGCAGATTCGTCGCGCTGGATGCATGACGAATTGCGCATGTCGAAATTCGAATGGCAGGAGGGATACGGCGCGTTCACCGTCAGCGCGTCCAATGTCCCGGCCGTCCGTGAATACGTGCGCAACCAGGAGCGTCATCATGAAAAGCGATCCTTCCAGGACGAGTATCGGGAGTTCCTGGCGAAACACGAGATCGAATTCGATGAACGGTATTTGTGGTGATGTTCTGCCGCCCCTCCGGGGCGGGTTGATTTGTCATCCGTGATCCGGTGGCTGCGCCGCTTCGCGGCTTGCCACCGGCTACCCTCTTGCTGCCCCTCCGGGGCAAGGTGCTGTCACCCGCGTTCCCAAGGCTGCTCCTTTGGGGTAAGGGATAACGCGGAGTTCTACTTCGCCACGATCGTCCACAACCCGATGGCGATGAACCCGATCCCGGCGACGATTTTCAATGTGCGCGGGGAGATGATGCGCTCGAGTTGCGCTCCGACGAGGACGCCGATGGCGGCGGCGAGGACGAGGGCCAGGGCGGAGGCGGCGAAGATGATCCATTTGCTCGATTTCGCTTCGGCGGCGAAGAGCATGGTGGCGAGTTGGGTTTTGTCGCCGATCTCGGCGAGGAAGACGGTGATGAAGACGGTGAGGAAGGCTTTGGTCATGGCGATTTAAGGGTAATACCCCTTGATCGTTTTCACCTTTCCTTCGGCGGTTTGCACGGAGACTTCGCGCCATTTGCCGCCGGTTTTCACGCCGGCGTTTGGGTAGAAGCCGAGGACGTATTGGGAGCGGAGCTCGTTCTGGATGTCGGTGTAAATGCGGCTGAGGTCGGACACGTCGTCGATGTAATACGACGTGCCGCCGGTCTCGGCGCAGAGGCGGTTGATCTTGGACTTGACGTCGATCTCGGCGCCGCGGATGCCGAGGCCGATGGCGTAGATGGGGACGGCGGCGCGTTGTGCGTACTCGAGCGCTTGTTCGAATGTGAACTTGGAGACGGTGTCCTTGCCGTCGGTGAGCAGCACCAGCGCCTTCTGACCCTTCACGCCGAGGAAGTTGTAGAGCGAGTAAACGACGGCGTCGTAAAGCGCGGTCGACTCCTCGGGGCGCATTCTGGCCAGGCCCGATTGAATCTCGCGCAGATCGCCGGACCACTTCTGGATCAAATGCGGCGTCGAGTCGAAGGCCACGAGGAACGCCTTGTCGCGCGGCTGCAGCACATTCCTGAAAAACGCCGCGCCGGTCTCGCGCGCTGTGGCCATCCGGTTCTCCATCGATCCTGACGTATCGACGGCCATGCCGATGGAGAGCGGCAGATCCTTCACCTGCTCGAACTTCGCGATCTCCACTGGCTGTCCCTGATCGAGCACCGTAAATGCTGTCTGCGGCAGATCGTGCACCGGCTTCCCGTCGCGCAGTACGACCGTTGGCAGCTCGATGAGATGGACGTCGATCACGGCCATGTAGTCCGGCGTGTTGACCATCACCACGTCTTCGACAGGATCGCTCTCCGAGTCCTTCAGCTTGGCCACGGCGCGCAAATAGCCGACGCCTTCCACACTCGGGATCTGTACGGTTTGCACGAACGGCGGGTCGTACATCGTGGCCACGCGCGTCTCGTTCCAGTACAACTCGACGTTCTCCAACTCTTTGCCTTCCGGAACGCGCACATCCAATTCGACGCGTGTCGCTCCGCTCAGCTTCGGCGCGATGCGCGGGGAGGCGATGCGGACGCGGAACGGGTCGGTGCCTGTATTGACGATGACTTCATCGCCGGTGATCGGCTGATCGTGCGAGTCGAGCGCCACGACGCGGATGCGCCGCGAGCGCGGCACCGTGCCGAAATCGAGGTCCAGCGTGTACGGGGGCGAACGGCGCGTGGCCACTTTCTTGCCATCCAGCCAGAACTCGACGGATTTGATTCCGCTGCCGCTGATGAGCGTCTGGATCGTTTGCACGCCGCTGGTCACGCCGCCGTTGAGCTCCACGCTGAGCGGCACGATGCGCAGCGAAGCGCGCGTCGAATGCAGATCGTTGCTGATGGCATCGAGCGTCGCGGTCTCTTCCGTGGCGGCTTTCACGACATCCATCTCCGGCACTTGCATCGGCGACTCCAGGATGGCTTGCGCGCCGGTGGCCGGATCGGTGATCTTCACGCGTGCCACGTACGCGGCTGGACGCAGCATCCGATCGATGACGATCGGCAGTTTTTCTTCCTTGAAGTCGCTGGGGAAATCGAAGCGGTAACGATACTTTTCCCACAGCTTTTCGTCGCGCAGAACCTCGCCGACCACTTCGATCGTGTAAACGGCCGCGTCGCCAGCGGCGGTGGTTTTCAGTTGTGCGCGCGGGACGAGGATCGTCAGTTGCGCGTCCGTGCGATTGCCGTCGCCGTGCGGATAGGCGACCGTCATGGCCGCCTCGAGTTTCGGCGCATTCGGATCCGCCAGCACGACCGAGCGCAGGATGCGCTGCACATCTTCACCGTCGACGGGTGGCGGCTCGAAGATCTTGTGCAGTCGGGTGGCTTCCATCCGCATCTGCGCGATTGCGGTCGACAACTGTTCGCCGTTCGGGCAATCGAAGGCAGGGTTGGACGTAGTCCTTCCGCTTGCCTCGATTCCCTTGCTGAGCAGGTCCCGATAGGCACGCGCGAAGTCGGTCGGGTTCCACAGAAGGTATTCGTTCTGATGATTGGGGACGTAGAAGAGGAGGCGGAAATCGCTGCCGAAGTTCGGCAGGCGGCTGTAGTAAAAAATCTGGATCGGCACGAAGTACTGCGTGCATTTGATGTCGATGATCGCGGAGGGCGGTCCGTGCACGAGATAGATGCGTCCGCGATCCGATGATGCCTGCCCGAACGTCTCTTTCACGAATTCGAGGTTGTAGTAGTACTCGCGGCGCGCGGCATTGTTGGTCGTTCCGGCGGCGATGTCGCGGCGGCGCCAGAAGTCATCGATGAACGCCTCGCGCTGCGCCTCGGTGTCGAGTCGCAAAAACGTATCGCGCTCGGTCTGTGCGATGACCGGATCGACGTCGATCAGAAACTGACGATGCTGCTCCGCCAACGCCGCCACGCGATCTTTACGCTCCCGTTTCGTGAGCGGCTTGTCCTCGGCGAATGCGGCCGATGCGAAAAGGAAAATCGCAAAGAACGCGATGAGCGCACGTCGAGTTGGCCAGGCGTGGATCACCGCCACGCGGCTTTCACCACTGAGACACAGAGGGGACGGAGGAGGACGGAGTAAAGCAATTGCTGAAAAGACGATCAAACCCATTGCCTTACTCTGTGTCCCCTCTGTGATCTCTGTGTCTCTGTGGTGAGGGTGCGCGCGTGCATCGACGTGCAAGAAAGTTCTTTGCCGTGTCGCTCTCATGGAAAATACCCCTTGATCGTCCGTACCTTGCCCTCCGTTGCCTGCACGGTCACCTCGCGCCACTTGCTTCCCGGTTTGATGTCTGCCGCGGGATAGAAGCCGAGGACGTACTGGGAACGAAGCTCGGCCTGAATGCCGTCGTAGACGCGCTGCAGTTCGCTTGCCTGTTCGATATAGAACGTCGTGCCGCCGGTTTCGCGACTGAGACGATCGAGCTTGTAACGCACGTCGCCGTCCGCGGCGCGGATACCGATGCCGATGCTGAAGATCGGCACGCCGGTGCGGCGCGCGTACTCCAGGGATTGCTCGAACGTGAACTTCGAGGCCGTGTCTTTTCCGTCGCTGATCAGCACGAGCGCCTTCTGGCCGCGGACGCCGTGGAAGTTGTAGAGCGCAAAGACCAGCGCGTCGTACAGCGCCGTCGTTTCTTCCGCGCGGAGCTTGGCCAGCCCTGCGTGCAGCGCCGACACTTTCGTCGACCACTTCTGGATCATCAGCGCCTCTTTATCGAAGGCCACGATGAATCCCTTGTCACCCTTGCGCATGATCTTCTCGAAGAACTGCGCGCCCGCCTTCTGCGCCTCCACCATCCGATGCAGCATCGACCCCGAGGCATCGATGGCCAGGCCGATCGAAAGCGGCAGATCCTTCACATAGTCGAACTTCGAGATCGCAACCGGCTTACCCTCGTCCAGGATTTTGAACGAAGCCGCGGTCAGCGAGTCGGCCGGCTTTCCATTGATGATGACCGTCGTGGGCAGCTCGATGAGATGAACATTGAGCTCTTCCATGTAGGCCGGCGTGTTGATGATCACCACGTCTTCCACCGGCGGCACCGACGCATCCTTCAACGTAGCGACAGCACGCAGATACGCGGCCCCGTCCTTCGCCGGGAGCTCAATGGTCTGCACGAACGGCGTGTCATAAAGCGTGGCCACGCGGGTCTCGTTGTAATAGAGCTCGAGCGAAGCCAGCTCATCGCCGTCCGGCACATTCACATCCATCTCGACACGAGTGGAGCCCGTCAGACGCGGCGCCACGCGCGGCGAGACGATGCGCACGCGGAAGGGATCAGTGCCGGTGTTGACCGTGAGCTCATCGCCGGTCAGCGCCTGGTCGCGCGCGTCGAGCGCCACGGCGCGGATGCGGCGCATTTGCGGCACGATGCCGAAGTCGAGGTCGAGCGCGTACGGCGGCGAGCGGCGGATGGCCAGTTTGCGGCCGTCCATCCAGAACTCGACTGCCTTGATTCCTTCGCCGGTCAGAATCGTATCGATGGTCTGTAGTCCACTGACGAAGTCGCCCGACGGCGGAATGATGCGCAGGCGCGGCTCTTTCGCGAGGATGTCTTCGTTGATCTGCGCCATTGCGGGAACCGCCGCACCCGCTTGCGATGGGACTGAAGCGGGCAACGGTGCCGGAGCCGATTCCGCTTCCGCGGTGGCCAGTGTCTCGGGCACGAAGATTTCCGGCACGATGAGCGGCATCTCGACGACCGCCTCGGCGCCTGTGTTCGCGTCGGTGACTTTGACGCGCGACACGTACTCCGCCGGCCGCAGGAAGCGGTCGATGACGATGGGGAACTTCTCGATGGTCAGCTCCGCCGGGAAATCGAAGCGATAGCGGTACTTCTCCCAAAGCTCGCCGTCGCGCAGCACTTCGCCGGTGACGTCGATCGTATAGACCTCGGCTTCTCCGGCCACTGCAGGGGAGAGCTCGTCGCGCGGCACCAGCAGCATCAGTTGCACGTCCGTGCGGCTTCCTTCTTTCGTCGGGAAGCGCACGCTGACTTCGGTGGTCAGCTTCGGCGCCGTCGGATTGGCGATGATCACCGAGCGGAGCATCTTGCGGACGTCTTCCTGATTCAGCTCCGGCGGCTCGAAGAGTTTCAGCAGATCGATCCGCGCCTGCACCATCTGCGTGATTGCCGCGATGATCTCGGCGCCTTCCGTACATGCGAGCTGGATCTGGCTCATGGATGCGTACGGGCTGTTCGACATCGCCAGTGCGTCCCTTGCGCGGTTCCGCTCATTCGGGCCGCGTTGCGTGACAGCCTCGGGCGCGACGACCAGCTCCGCCAGCGCGACCGAGCCGCCGAGGGGATTCCAGAGCCTGTACTCGGACTGGCTGCGTGGTTTGTAAAACATCAGTCGCGCGTCGTGGCCGAGGCCGGGAAGGAAGTTGTATTTCCAGACCTCGACCGGCTGCAAAAGGCGCTGGCAATTCGTGCGCACGACCTCCGCGGGCGGTCCGTGCAGAAGGTACAGTCGCGCGCGATCGGTGGTCACGCGCTTGAACATTTCCTTAGCGCGCTCCAGGCGGCGGTAATACGCGTCCTTGAAAACGCCGGAGGTGCGATTCACATGATCGCGGCGGCGCCAGAACTCGTCGGCGAACGTATCGCGCGCGGTGTCGTCGGGGAGCGAGAGAAACATGTCCAGCTCGGCCGGGAGCATGATCGGCTCGACATCCTCGGCGAACTCCTGATGCCGCACCGGCAGCTTCTCGAGGCGTTGTTTGCGCTCGCGCTTGGAGAGTTTGCGGATGGCATCAGGACGGCTGATTTCGGGTTGCGGCTTGGGCGGTTGGGAATCCTGACCGAGAATGGTTGCTGCGACTGCCAGCGACAATGCGACGGCGAACGCGCGAAGGGTCATTGTTTTCCCAGCCGGCAAGGCCGGCATTTTTCGTAAATGCGAATCTATCTCGACAACAACGCCACGACGGCCATCCATCCGGACGTGCTGGCTGTCCTCAACAACTCGTTGCGCGACGTGTTCGGTAATGCCTCGTCCATTCATCAGGAAGGTCAGACTGCACGCCGCGTGATCGAAGACGCGCGCGAGTCGGTCGCCCGCTTGATCGGCGCGACCGCACGCGAGCTCGTTTTCACCAGCGGCGGAACCGAGTCTAACAACGCTGCCATTTTTGGAGCGTCCACGCAGGCCGGTCGTTTCCACATCGTGACAACCGCCATCGAGCATCCTTCCGTTGCTGAGGCCGTTCGCACACTCGAGCACCGCGGCTGCGAAGTCACGCGCGTGCTGCCCTCGCGCAGCGGCGGCGTTGATGCCGAAGCGGTCATCAACGCGATCGGCAGGGAGACGAAGCTCGTCACCGTGATGATGGCCAACAACGAGACCGGTGTCGTGCAGCCGGTCGCCGAGATCGGCCATGCATTGCGCGATCACGGCGCTCATTTTCATGTCGATGCCGTTCAGGCCGCCGGAAAAATCCCGATCGACGTGCAGTCGATCGCGTGCGACACGCTGGCCATCTCCGCGCACAAGGTGCACGCACCGAAAGGAGTCGGCGCGTTGTACGTCCGGCGCGGCCTCACGATGAACGCGCACATCGTCGGCGGCGCTCAAGAGCGCAGACGCCGCGCCGGAACCGAGAACGTTCCGCTGGCCGCGGCTTTCGGCGCTGCCGCCGCACTACCTTCGGCCGCCGAGTCGATCGCCGCGCTGCGCGATCGATTCGAATCGACGCTGCGCAATACGAATTTCGACATCACCATCAACGGCGCCGGCGTCGCGCGCATCTCCAACACCAGCAATGTCACATTCCACGACGCCGACGGAGAAGGCATTGTCATCGCGCTCGACCTCTCCGGCGTCGCAGTCTCCACCGGCTCCGCCTGCTCTTCGGGTCGCGTCGAGCCCAGCTCCGTATTGCTTGCCATGGGACTCTCACCGGGAGACGCGCGTTCCACCGTCCGCTTCTCACTCAGCCGGTTCACGACCGAGGAGGAAGTTGATCGCGTGACGGAGCTTCTGCGCGAGCTGATTCCGAGGTGTAGGCGTTAAGAGTTGGATTAGAGATTTTTGGAGTGCGGCAGCCGCAGCTACAGCTTTCGTATGCCACTTGCGAACGGCGACATACAAAAGCGGCGGCTGCGGCCACCGCACTCCAAAATGAAGAGTCGAGCAAAGACAAAGTCCCCTCTCCCCGCGAAGGCGGGGAGAGGGTAGCGAGGGGCGAAATCAGTTACGCCGCAGCTCGTTTTCGATGTCGGCTTCGCTCCACTTCGCTTTGCCGTAGCGCTCCTGGATCTTGCCGACGATCCGTTCGCGCTCGCCGTTCATCTGGTCGAGCTCGTCGTCCGTCAGATCGTTCCATTTCGCCTTCACCGCGCCCTTGAACTGGTGCCAGTTGCCCTTGGCCTGTTCCCAGACGGCGTCGGTCTTCTTCGCCGCGGTCGTGCCCGTCACGCCGGTGGTTTCGGAAGCGCGCGTCATCCCGGCGGCGGTCCGATTCTGTACGCGCTCGAAAGCATCGCGTGTGGCGTGCTTCATGTCGTTCCATTCGGTGCGGGCTGTGCCGCGAGCCTTGTCCCAGTTGCGCCCGAGGTCCGATTCGACGTCTTCGAAACGACGGCCGTGATACTCGGGACGGCTGGCCGACTCCCAACCGTACTGATAGGCGGGGTTGTAATCCTCATACTTGCGCCCGCTCTGAAAATACGGCCGCGACGCGTGGTTCTGCCGCCAATACTCAGCCTCCTCAGTGGGATTGACCGTCTCCGCCAGACCCTTGCCGGCCAGACCGCCCGCAACGGCACCGATGGCTCCGCCAATCACCGAGCCGACGGGACCGCCGATGGCGCCAATGGCCGCACCCGCCATTGCACCGCCAGTCGCGCCGCCGGCAACTCCTAATGGATGTGCTCCCGGCTCGCCTGTAATGGGATCGGGATTCTCGTCGTGCTTCTTATTGTCGTTCATGGTTCTCCCAAGGCCGCGCTCGTTGACGGCAGGAGCCCGGCCAATCCGGGCTCGCAACTGCCAGCCATCCGCCGCGACGCGAGAACCACAAAAGCAACCAGCGCGCCGGTTCTGCTCATCCATTGCAAAAAAATTCGGGGCTGTGGACGTGGACTTTGTGGACTTGGTGGACGAAGTGGACTTGGTGGACCCGTCCACCAAGTCCACTTCGTCCACAACGTCCACCAGGTTCAGCTACCGCTTCTTCTTCAATGCCGCCTTTTCCCGATTCTGTTGCACGCGCAGCTTCACGATTCTCGCGATCAGCGGATAAGGGATCGGTCGATCGAGCGGGAATCGCAGGTTGCCCTTTTCACCGGCATAGGGTGCTACCGCTTGCTCCAGATCGGCGTCACCTCGGATTGGCGGGTAGAACCCGATGTGGCTCTTGAACGCCGCGAAATGCACCAGAATGCCGTTCAGCGTGAACGTCGGGATCTGGTAGCTGATCGTCTCCGTCGCTTCAGGCGCTGCTTTCTGAATGGTGGCGCGAATTTTCTTCAGAATTGCCTGAACCTCAGGTGGGAAGAGCTCGATGTACTCGTCGATCGTTTTCGGTTTGGATCGGACTGTCGCCATGTTCGACCTCGCGCGTGATACCAGGATTGCGAGAGTGTATTGCACGTGCATTCTGGTGCGTCGCGCTTTCGGCGAAGCCTGACCGATGGCTCCCGGGCAAGGAGTTGAACCTTGATCTCCGCGTTCAAAGCGCAGCGTCCTACCGTTGAACGACCCAGGAAGAAAGTGGAGACGTCGACGGGATTCGAACCCGTGTACACAGTTTTGCAGACCGTTACCTGGCCACTCGGTCACGACGTCAGTTTGGGGGAAGAAATGCGGCGCCGAAGGCTGCTTCGCAGCCTCAACAGCAGAAACGTTGGGGGAACGTGTTCTCGCGCATTTCGCTGGACAGGCTACTCATGCATTGAACCCGGACGGATCGGACAGATCGAAATCGCGCAACCTCTGCAGCGCGCCGATTTCGATGCCGAGGGCACGCTTGTACATCTTCCACACGAGCTCCGAGCAGTAGATCCTTTTGTCGGACCACTCGAAATAGAGGTCGTAACTCCTTCCGTGGAGCTTCCGCCCTTCCGCTTCGAGTTTTCGAAGGTTGGCCGGCGTCAACAATCGATCGGCTGCGCGAAGACGTTTGACGACGAAGTGCCCGCGCTCTCCTCGAGCCACCCACGCCGGCAGCCGTGTCAGTTTTACAGGCTGCACGGCCTCGTAGACGAACGCTTCGCCGTCCTTGACGAAGACGACGCCCATATGGCTGTACCGCGATTTCGTCGCGCGCTGAATGGCCACACTCTGCGAGGATCGCGAGACGTGAAAAATGATGTCGCCACTGCGGGGAACGTACGATCCCGGCCCGTTTCCACAAGCGAAGAGAGCGATTGCCGCAACGGAGATCAGGATCTTGCGCATTTCACGGAGCGCCTCTCATCGGCGCAACGCGGGAAGAGTAACGTACGAGGACCTGAACATACTCGAGCGGCAGCGAGTTGCTGCCGTGAGCGTGAGCCGCCTCACGATCCCATATCTTTTCGCGTCGCGAGCCAGAAGAAGATCGCGAACAGCAGAAGGCTTCCGAGGATCCGAACGACGAGAACCGCTCCGACGCCTTCGCGCGAGCCTTGAGCAAAGTGCTCGAAGAGCACGAGAACCGATTTCAGGAGGTTCGCAACCACTGTTGCGAAAAGCAGCATCGTTACGACTCGGAGGACCGCCGCTGACGATTCGTTTCGACGCTGAGCCAGAAGAATGACGCCGCCGCCAACCGCAGCCGCCAGCGCATTGAATAGCAACTCGACGGACCAATTGTCTGACGAGGGGATGACCAGCGAGGCCCCTGCGCCAATCACGGTCGCCAGTGACAGCCCGGCAAGAAGAGCAAAGAAAAGCCGTTTGGTGTCGATCAGAATGAGCTCCGGCCTGCAGCGTTCGAGCGAGTCGGCTCTCCACGAAGGTTGTCCGTCGCGATGCGATGAAGCTCTTCGATGCATGCTTCGACGTGCGCCATCACGGGGTCTCTCGCAAACTCCCTCGGCTGCGCGTCATGAATTTCACGCAACTCCAACTCGATGCGGTGGACCGACCCCACGTCGTGTTCGGTAATGCCCGCAAGTGCTCGCGACAGTTCGGTCAGAAACCGAGCTCTGTCGACATCACCCTGTGATGCGACCGCCTCATCGGCAACGAATTCGACGAGCAGTCCAAGCATCTCCTCGGGATCGGACCAATCGATCAGGCTCATCGCGTGCGTCTCCCTTTCTTCGCGGCGCACTCCAAGCGTGCCGCGCGGAGGCCAGGCGATTGCGTTGAACAATCGTTCCTCGGTTCCGGCGATGCGGCTGGCTGCGATGGATTCTCTATGAGTTTCACTTCGGCACCAACTTGCGCTCTACTGTGGCGGGCTCCAGGTGCCACATCGCGTCAGTCAGGGCGTCGACGCCAATTCCGGCTCCGCCGAGAAGTGCACCTAGCAAGAAATCCACAAACGCCTGGTCCGATTGCCGGGTCGCACCGATCGCTCCGCCGGCGATCGGCGCGGCGAAGTTTGCCCACACCCACCCACTCGGGCTCGAGTCGAACACCACCGTCTCGGAATGAAAGCCGGGCCGAGTCAGAGTGAGCAAACACTCCTCCACGCGGCGCGGCAGACGTACCGTCGTCGGTGTTATCGCCGTCGGCTGCGGTCTTCCGCAGTGAACCTCAACGGTGGCACCGGCGGGATCGGTGACGACCCTGATCTCCTGGTGACGCCCGTGATGCACAGTTGCACAGCCCTGCGTGAAAATGATCACCGCGATGAATGTCTTGAGGTTCACGCGATTCGCTCCTTTGCCAACGTCGCCTGAAGTGATTGTTAGATGGACGATCCGGCTCAATCCTCGATTGCCTCGACACCAAGTCGCCTGAGTCGCTCGAGATGATCATGCATGGCTTTGAGATTTTCGAGGGCGTGCCCTTTCCAAGCCGTCACCTCGCCTATGACCCGAATCGGATCCCGCGAGCGGTAAGACTTCGTCGGATTGCCCGGGAACTTCTTGTCTGTCAGATTGGGGTCATCTTCAATCGGGCCGGTCGGTTCCACGATGTAGATTCTGCCGGGCTTTTCACCGAGGGCCAGCTCGGCCCCCCAGGTGGCCGCATCCAACGTGGCGGTCAGATAGACGTAGGTCGCATTCTTCCTCATGCCGAAGTTGGAGTTGTAGCCAGGGTTGATCAGGTCCCCTGGCTTCAGATCGGCCTTCGTGCCATGGTAGAGCCGCTGCGAGCTCGGGTCATCGATCGCTGGCATCGGTTCGCCCTCCTACTGTCCGGCACGTTGCCGACGCTCCGCCATTTCTCGGCGATGCATCTTCGCGGCCACCGATGGCCTGAAGCTCTGCGAACGCAAAAATGCCGCGACGAGTGCCAGGCCGGCTACGATCGTCCCGCGTACGCCAGCCGAACAACATGAGGCGGAAGGTCCTTCGCTCCAGATCCGGTTCCGCAGCTCGCGCGTAAGTCATCCTGCTATCGTGACCCTCACAATGCCCCCCCGTCGTTTCGTCGCGTTCATCGTCGCCTCCGCCGTTTTCATGACGGTTCTGCTCCTGCTGGATGGGGATGGCTTCGCGCGGCAGGCGCTTCTGGGGTTGGCTACGGCGCTGTTTCTCTGGCTGTTCGTGCGGGAGTCGGGAGTTGATGCGGGGCAGGTGTTGTGGGCGATCGGGGTGGCGACGCTGGGGGAGATCGTTCTCTCGCTGGGGTGGGGGCTGTACTCGTATCGGCATGCGTTGATTCCGCTCTATGTACCGCCGGGACACGGTCTGTTTTATGCGCTGGCGGCGGTGTCGGCGCAGCAGGCGTGGTTTCGGGATCGGGCGGCGGGGTTCATTCGCGCAACGCTCATCGTTGGAACGGTGCTGGCGGTGTTGAGCCTGGCGTTTCTGCAGGATACGTGGGGATTTCTCTGGTGGCTGGGGGCGCTGGCGTTGATTGCACGGTCGCGCAATCAACTGTTGTTGTGTACGTGCTTCTGCTACACGATCATTCTCGAGCTGGTTGGCACAGCCATCGGCAACTGGCAGTGGGCAGCCGAGGTGCCGCTCGTTGGGTTGCACTCCGCGAATCCGCCGGCTGGCGTGGGGATTCTGTACATCCTGCTGGACCTGATCGTCGTAGCGATTACGGGCTATGCGTCCAGGCCGCTCGCGGAAGTGTCGATCCGCGTCGATAGCGGACGCGAATCGACCAGCTGAGGAGCGTGGACGTCTGATGCCGAGCGCACCCTCGCGCGAAGCCGCCGGAAAGCCGCGCTACTGTAGTGCTCGCGACGCTGGTGCGGCGGTTCGGCCGTCTGGGCGAGAATGCAGCATGACGAAACACCGAATCTATACAACGAGTGTCGCCAGCGTCTATCCCCATTACATTACGAAGGCCGAAAAAAAGGGACGTACGAAATCAGAAGTCGATGAAATCTTCCGTTGGCTGACCGGCTACAGTCAGGGGCAGCTCGAAGCGCGACTGGAAGCCCGGACAGATTTCGAGACCTTCTTCGCGGAAGCTCCGCAACTCAACCCTGCCCGAAGCTCGATCAAAGGCCTGATTTGCGGGATCCGAATCGAAGACATCGAAGAACCAACGATGCGGGAGATTCGTTACCTCGACAAACTGATCGATGAGCTCGCGAAGGGAAAGGCCATGGAGAGGATCCTGCGGACGGGCACTTAACGGTCCACGTCCGCTCAGGCGTAGGCCGTTGGACGGCGATCAGTGCGTGGACCCCGGGTTGGATATTGAGTTGCTTCTCGCCGGCGCGGTTGCACTTCTCATTGGCAGTGTCATTGCCTCGCTCGCAACTTGCCCATTCCTCCTAGGGAAGACGCAAGAGATCTGCCTCCCGATTGGTGCGCTGACGATTCACGTTCTGCCGACGATTCACGGGTCGCTTGTCATCGAAACGATAGGATCGGATCGAATACCAACCGACACCCACGCGCGGCGACCCGCAATTGTCGCTTGTTGAGTCGACATACAATGGTTGCGGTGAATCGTTGCCTGGTCGCGGTGACGTGCGTGGTCGTCTTGGTTTGCGGGCGAGCCGACACATCCCACCTGCAACGCTCCCAGTGGGTTGGCTTCGTCGACCTTCCGGGGATCATGCACAAGCATGTTCGGATCCGATTTCACGGCACAGGGCGGAGCATGTCTGCGTTTCTAGACGTCCCGAGCGCAAACACCAGGGACTTCAGGGTCGATGTTCGGGCGTGGGGCGGAACGATTGAATTCGACGTACCGCTCGAAGCTGGCCGTTCGCTTCATTTCGCTGGACGTCACGATAGCTCGGTGATCCGCGGGTCGGTGACGGGCACGCTGATGAGTGGCACATTCGAGCTGGTTGCCGATCAAAATGCCGATCGACTCCGAAACGCCGCTCCATCCGCGCATGGGTCTACACGGTGGCCGGCAGAAAGCTGGCCGAGCGCAAATCCGGACGCGAGCGGCATCGACCAGGAGAAACTGGCCGAGGGTGTCGCCTGGATCACCACGAATGCACCAGACGTTCGAGCCTTGTTGATCGTCCTGGACGGAGCACTGGTCGTGGAGAAGTACTTCGGACCGGCAACCGCGCTGGACGCGTTCAACACGAAGTCCGTGACGAAGAGTGTCGTTTCCGCGGCGATGGGTGTAGCGCTGCAGCAGCGACGATTCACGGGATTGGACGAGCGACTGCTGGACGTGCTGCCGGAACGCAAGGAACAGGTCGAGGACGCGCGCAAGAAGAGCATCACTCTGAGACATCTCGCCAGCATGACCGCGGGACTGCACTGGCAGGAGAACGGTCCGATGACAGCCGAGTGGATCGCCTCCGCCGATTCGGTGGGGTACGCGTTAGGCCTGCCGATGAACGACGAACCGGGACGCGTTTTTCACTACAACACCAGTCTGGCGCATCTGCTTTCGGCCGCTCTCTCGCGGCGGACGGGCATGTCCACACGGCAGTATGTCGAGAAGCATGTTCTGCATCCCATCGGAGCAAAGGTCGTCCGTTGGGACCGTGACCAGGCCGGGTCCGAGGAGGGCGGTTCCGAGCTCTATCTGACGGCACGGGACATGGCTCGCTTCGGCTATCTCTACTTGCGCGGCGGTCGATGGAACGAAAAACAGATCGTCAGTCCGGAGTGGGTTGCGCTCTCGACACGCGCCCAATCGCGACGCGATCCATTTTGGGCGGACTACGGATTTCTTTGGTGGCTCGAGCAGAACGACGATCTTCAATCCTTCGCCGCCTTCGGATACGGCGGTCAGGCGATCTGGATCACTCCTGAGCTGGATCTGGTCGTGGTTCTCGCCTCGACACCATCCAATCCTCGCAACGACCCGCGGGAGTTGATCGTGAGCTACATTCTTCCTGCCGTTCGTGGCAACGATCGACTGTGTCCTCTGCGCGCCGTGTCCCGCTGAGTGGTCCCTCTGAGTTAGGCGACCGGCCATCGCACACTTGCGACGACAAGACAGAGGGCAGCACCGACTAGAAGCAACGTTCCCGCGAAGAGGCCGGCAAGCGAAAGGACGAAAAGTGTGTCGGCACAAGCCAGGAGGGCGATGAATGTGACGAGCGGTCGCGCCGAGCTGGAACCGCGAAGCGACGCCCAAGCCAAGCCCATAGCAAGCGCGATGAGATGCCAGGAAAAGAACAGCCAGATTCCTGGGAGAGCTTTCTGGAAGAAAGGGCTGATCGCGGATGCCGTAACTGAATCCGCCAGAGCGCTGTAGCCCGTGGCGTGAAACGCCGCCGTTGCTACCAACACGGTCGCGGCGAGTGCCGCAAGGATTCTCGGCGTCTTGGATCGCATGGCCATCCTTCGGTCGCCTAACAGACCAGCGGTTCAGCCGCGTGGCCACGACGCCATGATGGCACAACCCGAGACGCAGTAAGCCAGCGGGGTACGACTCGAAAGCGTAGTAGTAGTCGCTCCCGTCGGCCGCATCCGGTGCGCCGCGTTCTGGATGACAGCAGACGCGGTACTCAAGCACGGCATCCCAAACATTGCCTCCTCCAGCCTTTGCGGTTGCGGGGTAGGTGCCGACAAGCGCTGCGTCGAGGACTTCCGGGTAGCTCGCGGTTCGCATGAAGGGTCTAACGGTTCCGCGCAGAGTTGGGCGCGTTGTTGCGATGACCAACTGCGATCGTCCAAAACGTAAACGCTGTGAGGAGGCCCGAGGTACTCGTGAGGCTAAGCCACCACAGCGACTGCCAATTGGCAACCGGTATCGTGAAGAGCGAGGGCACGGAACCGAGCAGTGCTCCGAGAACTGACGTCTCGATGAGCCCAGGTCGACGCGACCTCGTAGCGAACATGTAGGTCGGGACGCCCAGCAAGATCGTGAGTGCGTACGCGACCGGAACGGCGAAGACGAGATAGGTGCCGATGTTCGCCGTAACGACGCTGAACGGCCGATCCCGAAACCAGCCTAGCTGAAGCACCCAACCGACAACGAACACCAACGCGACAGCCATCGCGGTTGAGAGCGGCGCCAGAACGAGTCCGAGGATGGTGCGGGGATATGCCATCGCAAAGCGCCCAACGGCCCACAGCTCAGCGGCTTCGGCCGTGTGGAGCACGAAACCCAGGATACCAGCGAGCGGGCTGGAGTCCACTGCAGACTGAAAGTTGGACGGCCCCGGCTAGACGTTCATCGGACCCGAGTGCACATCGCCAACCGCAGAATCGTCCCATCACGATGCGAGATCCGGACATACGCGCCGTCGATAATCGGACCTCCCTCGGAACGGGTTTGATGGAAACCTGATCCTAATGTGTAGCCAGAGTAACTGAAACGAGTACCGTCAACGACGAACGTCTCGTTCGCATGTCCTCCCGGCGGCATCGGACTGAAGTTACGAACCACGCCCTCTACTGTCGTGACATCGCCGGTCCTAAGCGCCTGCCGCACCGTGTAGTTGCTCCACAGGAGGACGGCTGATCCACCGACGGTCCAGAGCAACGAGAATGCGAAGAAGGCAGGCCCGAACCACGGATAGTGGTCTTGAAAGTCAGAGAACACGTTTGTTCTTATGAGCGCCACACCGAGGAGCACAAAGACAGCTCCGAGCAGCGGTACAAACCATGTCGCAGGATCAACACTGGCGGAAGCAACGCTGAACACCTCGACGCAATCCAGTGCTTTCATAACCGTTCAACGGCCCAGCGCTCAGCCGCAGGAACCGAACGTGCTACTGTAGCATCCACGACGGCGGTGCAGCGGTTCCTGTCGGCTGGCGTTGAGCTAGACGCTAGATCGGAATTGGAATCAGCGCAGTCGCGAAAGCGTAGGTGAAGAGCACCGCTAATGAGTCGCCGACGACAAAGCGTAGCCTCTCGCCGCCGCGCGCCTCGTTGAAGAGCCGAACGAGAACGAGCACTAAAAGCGGGATGGAAATGAGTGCCGTGAAGCTCCACAGAAGTCCGGCGAGCGGCGGATGCCCGCCAGGGCAGCAAGCCATGGCCACCGCCGTGACTGCCAAGCCCGCCAGAGGAAGTGCCGATAGAACCAGCGTAACTCTTCCTGCGCGCCGAGCGGGCCTCGCGAATATGCACACCAAAACAAACGCTCCCGTGCACAGTAGAATGGGTTGAAGCAAGTCTGGGTCGTGATTGAAAGCCCATAGCCCAATCTTGTGTCTTACGAACAGAAACACTGAGAGCCATGCCACGAACGCCAGGATCACCGTTGGCGTCGCAACCTGAGCATCATGCGCCGGCAGTTGGGGTTCGATCGTCATTCATGCACCACTGCGTCTAACGGCCTGCGGTTCAGCGGCTTCGTGCCCCGCGTAGACCATGAAGCAAGAGTAGCAGACGGCGGCACGAAGTCCGCTGCAACCGCTGAGTTGGGCGACGGTTCAAGCCTCGTCCCGCACCGCAGCGCGGGCGCGAGCGATGCGCTCTTCGTAGTTCGGGTTGTTAATGGGTTCCGTGAGAGTGCTCTCGAGGATTGCTTGGATGTCCCACAGAACTCGCTGCTCGGACTGGTCGATGATTCGGAGTTCACCGGAATCATCGGAGTATCGCGTCAGAAACTCGAAGAACACCAGCGCTTCATCGCGAGTGAGTTTGATCGCGACAACTTCCTCGGTCATGCGCTCGTCGCCCAACGGCTCAGCGCTCAGCCGCTGGAACCGCACGCGCTACTCTAGCATCCACGATGCTGGTGCGGCGGTTCCAGTCGGCTGGAGCGTTGAGTTGGGCGTCAGGTCGTAGGCACAGTCGACGGCGCCATCAAGGTCACGCGACGCAAGAGAAGGCCGACCGCAAAGTATTCGAAGTGCACGGAGTATCGGTCGGAATCGTACCTGTCCCAATCGATCTTCGGGTGCGGTGACAGCACGCCATCACCTGTGCCGGTGGTGGATGGCGAGCCGAACCGCGCACGCACGTCGTCTCTTGAGCTAGAGAACGTGAGGCCGTCGAAAAGTTCGCCAGAGAACATCTCAAACCCTGGGTCGTCGCGACCTGACGACAGCCAGACTGTCTCGACAACGCCGAGTCCATTCGTCGCAACTTGGACCCCAAATTCAGGAGCGACAAAATACAAACTCGTGTCGTCTGATTCTTCGTCGAACGGAACCTGCTCGAACGGCAGGGCGTCGAGGATGGAGTCTCCGGGTTCGCCAAGTGCGTCGATCAGATGCTGCAAGTTCATTCTGACGCCTAACTCGTTGCTAAGGGTGTTTAGACTGCCGCAGTCTAGCAAACCTCCTCGCAGCCTATCGCGACTGGTCGCTGGCGGCGCGGTTGCGATGGACTGCGGCGCTCGCAGCCTATCGTCCGGGCGATAGGCTGCGGAGGTGAAGGCCTCACCGTCGGTCCTCCGTGATCAGTGTATCCATTGGGCTGCGCACGCCGCGGCCTCCGGTTCGCTGCAGGACGTGGGTGTAGATCATGGTGGTCTTGACGTCGGCGTGGCCGAGCAGTTCCTGGATGGTGCGGATGTCGTAGCCGTCCTCCAGGAGGTGGGTGGCGAAGGAGTGACGAAGGGTGTGGCAGCCGGCATGTTTGTGGATCTCGGCGGCACGCACCGCGGCTTTCACCGCGCGCTGCACGGCGGATTCGTCGAGGTGATGTCTGCGCCGCACGCCTTCCCGAGGATCGAGGGAGATTCGCGACGCGGGGAAAACGTATTGCCACGCCAGCTCCCGTCCCGCCGCCGGGTATTTACGGCTCAGCGCTTCCGGTAGCCAGACGTCGCCGAAGCCGTTGGCGAGATCCCGATGATGGATTCTCCTCACGTCGGCAATCTGATCGCGCAACGCGCTGCGCAGGCTCTCCGGCAGCATCGTGCGCCTGTCTTTGTCGCCTTTTCCTTGCCGCACCACCAGGAGGTTGGCGGCGAAGTCGATGTCTTTGACTCTCAATCGCAACGCCTCGAGCAGCCGAAGTCCGCCGCCATAGAGGACGGACGCCACCAGACGCTCGGTGCCATGGAGTCGAGCGAGAAGAGCGCCTACCTCACCTCGGGAAAGGACGACCGGTAGTCGCGCCGGCCGGGTGGCGCGCACGATCTCGTCGAGCCACGGCAGCGGATCATCGAGCACGTGTCGATAGAGGAAGACCAGGGCACTCAGAGCCTGAGCCTGGGTCGACGCACTGACGTTCCCAGCGACCGCAAGGTGGGAAAGGAATGCATTCACTTCATCCGCTCCCATCGCCGCTGGATGTTTCTTGTTGTGATGGAGGATGAAGCGCCGGATCCAGCCGACATAGGCTTCTTCCGTACGCCGGCTGTAATGGCGCGTACGAATCGCTTCCCGTACACGATCGAGAAGTCTCGGCGGATCGGCCATGACTGCCGAGGCTCCCTCGGAAATCAGTTCTCTGTCAAATGGCTACGCAGAGTGGAATGGGCGGAACGTAGTCCGGCACGGATATACCTCGGCGCGATCATCCGCAGTCCACTGTGAGCGTGGTTCCGTGGACGTAGGATTCTGCATAGGAGGCGTGAAATGCGATGGCCGCCTTTGTGATCGTCCAGCGCTCAGCAACATGGGTGCTGCTGCTTTACACGAGCGATCCGTCCATCCGCGTCGAGCGATAGCGGGGGCGAATGAGGCGGTTGAAGTGGGCGCCGATCGATTCGGCGCTGATGAGCGCTTCGTATTCGGATCGCGGAACCATGAAGTGGTGATAGATGCGGCCATTGTGGAATCGGACCTCGAGGATGTTGGTGTCGGGGTCGTGTCCGATCTCGGCGATCACCGTGGAATCGACAGGTACGCTTGATCCGCTCAAGGCAAGCCGAAAAGACTCCATGCGCACCTTCGCCTGGGAGACCGAACACGACGAGTTCCGGATGCTCGAATGTCTCCCAGAATCCAACCGTGAATGAGAACGGTATACGCGAGGCGTTGTCTGGCTTTACCGCGACCACATGCCAGCCGTACTTGGCAACGTCGTCGATGATCCGCCGCATACTGGGATGCATGTTCAGCCGTCTAACGGCCCTGCGGTTCACCGGCGCGAACCGCGCGCGATGAGCAGGGGCCTCGGACGACAGTAAAACAGCGGTTCGCGTCCGGTGCAACCGCTAGTTGGGCGACGCCGCGCGGACGGCACAGAACCCGTTCGGGTCTGACCTTTCTACGGTGAATCCAAACTCCTGCAGCGCTGCTTCGGCAGCAGGAGTGATCGTGACACCGACGACTTCTATCGCCGCGATCCCGGGACCGGCCCATGGCTCTCCGTGATGCACTTCAAGTGTGTCGAGAATGCCGACCCACTCCTCTTCGCTCGCGCCCGTTCGTGGTTCGCTCCAGTACGTGACACTGAATGGCCCACGACCACCGGCCCAGTGTTTCTCGACCGCCACACGATTCGCGGCGCTACTCGTTACCCAGACGGGGCCACGCGATGCGAGGTCGCAGAGTCGGTCGCCGAAGCCGGATCGAGTACCACGAATACGGTTACCGGCTCTTCAGTCATCCTTCGCGTCGCCCAACGGACCCGAGCTCACCGGCGCGGACCCGCACGCCGAAAAGTATATCTCTCGCGCTGAATGAACGTGCGGGTTCGCGTCCGGTGCAGCGACGAGTTAGACCGCGCCGAGGGCGTTTCCCTAACGTCTGGCATTGGCAAGGTCAATTTCTTCACCGGGAATCCGGAGAGGATGGCGCGATCTGGTACGCGTGAAGTTTCCCTCCGGCGACGCCTACGTAGAGCGCGTCATCACTCGTACGAAGTGTCGTTACGCCAGCTCCGACGCTCTCCCTCCACCGGATCGCGCCTGTTTTCGATTCTACGAGGACAACGGACTTCGGGTCACTGGGAGCAATCACCGCTCCGTTCCAAACCTGTGCACGCGGAATCTGATTCTGGTGGCGTGCGGGACGTCTCCAGATGACCCTCATGCGAGAGTCGATTCCAACCAGGTCGTTTCCCGAGTACACCATCAGAACGTTCCCGACCAGAATTGCCGGCCCCAGAGCTTTCGCTGGAAGCGAGATTTTTGACAGCACCTTTCCCCTTGCTGCGTCGACTCGGTACAAACTGTGACTACCGGATGAGCCGGTACTCCATGGGTCGTCCCAGGACGTCTTTGATGTGCCGATGACAATCGTGGCGCCTGCCAACCGAACAGAGTTTGACGGCTGAGCTCCGAGAGGACGACTCCAAAGCAGTTTGCCGTTGGTTGCATTGAGAGCGTATAGAGTGCCATCAGCATCTGCGACGAAAACATGCTTGCCGTTCGTGGCAGGCGAGCTGTACGGGGCTGGCCGAAGTCGGAAACTCCAAGTTTTCGCTCCCGTACGCGCGTCGAGTGCGACGACCCCCTCGGTAGACGTTAGAGCAATGACGTGTGCCTCGACCACGAGCAGATCAAAGAATGAACCGCCGCTACCTGCGTCGTACTTCCAGAGCAGCTTTCCTGTCGTGCGCTGAAGGGCATAGACGTGGCCCACATTTCCATCCGAACCAACCAGGATCAGGTTCGCATGGACGACCGGATTACCGTGGAATGCTTCGCCGCCGTCCTGATTCGCCTCGTATGTCCACCGCGGCTCGCCCGTGGAACGATCGATCGCAAAGAAGGTCCCGCTTCCGCAGTTACCAACAAAGAGGAGATCCTCCGCGACCGCGGGGACATGCGAGAGTCAGCCGCCGGCGTCAAACGTCCACAGCAGCCGAAGCGGTGCCGTTCCCTTCGCGGTATCTTGTCCAGCTGACATAAAGGCAGCCAAAACGACAGCAGCGAAAAAGCTCGGTCGGCGCATCGCCTTTCCCTTGAGATCACTATAAATCATGGCAGCGCGGTCTAACGGCTCCGCGCTCACCGGCGTGGACCCGCACGCCGAATGGTACCGCTCTTGGGACTCTCGCGACGCGGGTCCACGTCCGGTGGAGCGCGAAAGTTAGACGACGGTTCGTGCCGCTCGCCGGCGCAATAGGATGCCAGCCACGAGAAGAGCGCTTCCAACCAAAAGAAGTGGTCGGAAAGTACTGACCAGGCGAGGGTATCTTGAAGCGAACGAAATGTAGGGATGGGATCGCTCCTGATCGCATGCTCCGCGCGTGTAGTCGTAGGAGCCGCCGCCGTCCAAGCACCTGTCCACGGCAATGAAGTCGGATGCGTAGGTGGCAGCCGTCGGAGCTGGCAGCGCGATGCCGATCAGGATCAGAACTGTACCGAGGGCTCGCATGCTCAGTCGTCTAACGTCCCCAGCTCAGCGGCTTCGGCCCACGCCCGGAACGTGAAGCAATAGTAACAAGCGGCGGGCCGAAGTCCGCTGGAGCGCCGAGTTGGGCGACCGATTACACGGTACTCCCCGGCCAACGCTTTCGATACCACTCGTGGGTTTGCAGCGCGAATTCGGATGCGGCGATGCCGGGTATTCCGA
>JALYJW010000018.1 GCA_030775085.1 Acidobacteriota bacterium
GACTCACTCCGTGTGGGAGGGGGGCTCCTGCCGACCGCCGACTGCCGACCGCCGACTGATTCACCGCAGCGCGTCTTCGAGCGCCGTTCCGGCGTCGGTTTTCTCGTCGCGGTACTTGACGATGACGGGCGTGGCGATGGAGAGGTTGTGCTGCTCGGCGAACGCGCCGCGCATGGGGCGGGAGCCGGGGATGACGACGGCGCCGAAGGGGATCTCGAGCGGCTGGACGTCGGTGCGGCGGTAGATCTGGCCGCGCACGATGTCGTACACAGGCGTCGAGCCGGTGAGGACCACGCCTGCGCCGATGACGGCGCGCGCGCGGACGATCGTTCCTTCGTAGATGCCGCAGTTGCCGCCGACAACCACGTCGTCTTCGATCACCACCGGCAGATTGCCGACCGGCTCGAGCACGCCCCCGATCTGCGCGGCCGCAGAGAGATGCACGCGCTTGCCGATCTGCGCGCAGGAGCCGACCAGCGCGTGCGAGTCGATCATCGTGTCTTCATCGACGAATGCGCCGACGTTGACGAATGCGGGCGGCATGACCACGACGCCTTTGGCGACATGCGCGCCGCGGCGGATCGACGAGCCACCCGGCACGATGCGCACGCCGTCCGGAATCTTGAAGCGGCGCGGCGGAATCGTGTCTTTGTCGATGAAGGAGAGCGCGCCCGATGCGAAGTCGGCCAGCGCGCCGAAGCGGAACGCGGAGAGGATCCCTTCCTTCACCCAGGCATTCGCTTTCCAGCCGCCGTCAGCGTCGCGCTCGGCCGCGCGGAGGGTTCCTTTCTCGAGCTCAGTGAGGAACAGTCCGATGATGCGCTGTGCCTCGGCGCGGTCGCTGATGCTGGTGAGGAGCTTGACGCGTTCTTCAATTGGGAGCATTTCGCAATCCTGTCGCTACAGTAAATCGCATTCCGCCAGAATCGCGCGCATTCGATCGCGGTTGGCGTCCGTCATCGGCGCGAGCGGCGCGCGGACGGTGTCGTTTTCGAGGATGCCCATCATCTTCATTGCGGCTTTCGCGGGGCCGGGATTCGATTCGATGAAGTTGCCGTTGAGCAGCGGCAGCAGGCGATTGTGAATGGTGACGTTCCGTTCGCCGACCATCTGCCGCATTAGCCGCGGCACTTCGTTGCTGGCCACGGAGATCACTCCCTCCGCGCCGACTGCGAGCAGCGGCAAAGTCCAGGCATCGTCACCGCTGAGCACGAGAAAACCGTCGTTGCGATCGCGCAGAATCGAGAGGATCTGTTCCATGCTTCCCGACGCTTCCTTCACGCCGATGACGTTCGGGATCTCGCGCGCCATGCGCAGCGTCGTTTCGGCGGTCATGTTCAATCCCGTGCGTCCGGGGACGTTGTACATGATCATCGGGAAGCCGCTTTTTTTCTTCTCGACTGCCTCGGCCTGCGCGCCGAAATGGAGCAGCAGTCCGTCGGGCGTCGGTTTGTTGTAGTAGGGCGTGATGGTGAGGATGCCGTCCGCGCCAAGGTCGACCGCTTCCTCGGCCAGGGCGACGGCGCGCGCCGTGGAGTTGTTGCCTGCGCCAGCCAGCACCGGCACGCGACCGTTCGCGGTCTTCACCGTCAGCTCGACGACCCGACGATGCTCCTCGGCGGTCAGCGTCGGGTTCTCGCCGGTGGTGCCGCACGGCACGAGAAAGTTGACGCCCTCGGCGATCTGCCAGTCGACGAAACGCGCCAGCGCATTCTCGTCGAGCGCGCCGGAGCTCGTGAACGGTGTGATCAGCGCGGTGCCTAACCCTCGAAACATTCGCTACTCCTCGCGAGCTGATCCAAACACCAGCTCATCAAACCGCACGAGCCCTTTTCGCCCGCGGATCATTTCAGCCGCCAGAACGGCGCCGTGCGCAAATCCGTCGCGCCCACGGGCGCGATGCGAGATCTCGACGATGTCGTCCGGCGAGTCGAAGAAGAGCGTGTGCAATCCGAACTCCGCGCCGCAACGCGAGGCCGCGATCGGCGGATCGAATTTGCCGTCGCTGCCGCTCTTCACCTCCGCGGCGATCCTGAGCGCAGTGCCGCTGGGCGCGTCTTTCTTCTGCGCGTGATGGCGCTCTTCCATGCCGGCGGCGTATTGCGGGAATCGTGCGAAGAGCTCCGCGGCGCGCCGCGCCAGCACGAACGTCACGTTCGCGCCGGGAGAAAAATTGGACGAGTACACGCAACCAATGCCTGCCGCTTCCACACGCGCCCGCACCTCTTCGACGCGATCGTTCCAGCCCGTCGTCCCGATGACGAGATTGAGTTGGTGCTCGCCGGCGATCTTCAACGCATGATCGAGCGCGTTCGCATGCGAGAAGTCGATCAACACCTCGGCATCAGCCGGATCGACGACGGCATGCCCGGCTTCGCGCGCCACCCGCTCGACGGCCTTGCCCATTTTCCCGTAGCCGTGGAGGGTGATTTTCACCGAAACCCCTCACGACCAGTCGGCAGTCGGCAGTCGGCGGTCGGCAGTGCGCCCCCGCCCTTCCACGCGCGTCGGGTGGTGGTTCTCCTGCCGACTGCCGACTGCCGACTGCCGACTCTCATGCGGGCACCGCGATTTCGAACAGCGCGTGGTGAATCGCTTTCACGGCGTTGTCGGCGTGGGCGTCGTCGACGACGATGCTGAGATTCAGGCCGGAGCGGCCGAGGGAGATCATTTTCACGGGCATGCCCTGCAGTGCTTCGAGGACGCGTGCGCCGACGCGCGCGTCGCTCATGAGTCGTTGTCCGACGACGGCCACGATGCATTGGTTGTCAATCAGCTCGACTTCCTCGGCGATCGCTTTCAGGCGTCGCACCAATTCGTCAGTGTCGTGTTTGTCGTCGACGGTCACCGTGACCGAGACCTCGGACGTGGCGATGAGATCGACGGAGATGGCCAGCTCTTCGAACACGGCGAAGAATCGCGCCAGGAATCCGTGCGCGCCGAGCATTTTGTTCGATGCGACATGCACCATCGTGACGTTCTTCTTGCGCGCGATCGATCGTGGGCCGGAGGACGCGTCGGTGGTCCGCGTGATCAACGTGCCGGGCGACGAGGGGTTGTGCGTGTTGAGGACGCGCACGGGAATGTTCGCTTCGACCGCTGGCTCGAGCGTGCGCGGATGGAGCTTCGCGCCGAACTGGGCCAGTTCCGCTGCCTCCTCGAACGACAATCGCTCGATCACGCGCGCGCCGGGCACGAGACGCGGATCGCACGTGAGCAGTCCGTCGACGTCGGTCCAGATCTGCACCTCATCCGCGCCGATGGCCGCGCCGACGATGGCGGCGCTGTAGTCGGATCCGTTGCGGCCGAGCGTCGTCGTGGCCCCAGCCTCGGTGCGGCCGATGAAACCTCCCATGACGGGGATGCGGTTGCGCTCGAGGATCGGGATCAGCACGCGCCGTGCGTCCTCGCGCGTTCGGTCCATCAGCGGTGTCGCGCCACCGAAGCGATCGTCGGTGCGGATCACTTCCTCCGAGTGAACATGCTCGCCCGGAAGCGCGCGCATCATCATCGTGTAGGCGAAGAGCACGGACGAAAGCTTCTCGCCGATCGACATCACCTTGTCGCGTGCGCGCATGGTGATCTCGCCGAGGAGCGCGATGCCGCGGAGAATGGTGTCGATCTCGTCGATCTGCTTATCGAGTTGGCGGATGAACGACTCGAGAAAGTCCGACTTCTGTTGCACCAGCCGCAACGCCACGTCCTCGTGCCGCCGCCGCACATTGGCGATGATCTCCGCCACGCGTTTCGGATCCTGCGAGCACGCCGCCTCGCTCGCCGCAACGAGATCGTTGGTGACGCCGGAAAGCGCCGAGACCACGATCACCGGCTTGAGATGCCGCCGCTCCGCCACGATGTCGATCGCATTCGCCACGCGATCCGCATCGCCCACGGAAGTCCCGCCGAACTTGATGACGATCATGGCAGCCGCCCAGCCGGTCGGCAGTCGGCGGTCGGCGGTCGGCAGTGGGCCACCGCCCGTCTATGAGCTGCGTGAACGGTCTCTACTGCCGACCGCCGACTGCCGACCGCCGACTGTTTCATAGCAGTCCCCGCGCCTCCAGCAGCTCCGCATTCAGGATGGCCGCGCCGGCGGCGCCGCGGATGGTGTTGTGGACGAGGGCCACGAGGCGGAAGTCGAGGATGGGGCAAGGGCGGAGGCGGCCGACGCTGACGGCCATGCCGTGCTCGCGGTCGCGGTCGAGGCGCGGCTGGGGACGGTCGATTGCGTCGATGAAGTGAATCGGACGCTGCGGCGCGGAAGGGAGGCCGAGGCGTTGCGGCTCGCCGGTGAACGACTCCAGCGCGCCGCGGATGTCGTCGAGCGATGCCTTCTCGCGCAGGCTCGCGGAGATGGTCATGAGATGGCCGTCGATGGTCGGTACGCGGTTCACCTGCGCGGAGATTTTCATCGGCGCATCCGTGAACTTGTTGTCGGTCCAAGTCCCGAGAATCTTGCGCGGCTCGGTCTCGATCTTCTCTTCCTCGCCGCCGCCGATGTAGGGAATCACGTTGTCGAGGATCGCGTAGGAAGCAACGCCCGCGTAGCCGGCGCCGCTGATGGCCTGCATGGTGGTGACGTGAACGGCTTCGATGCCGAACTGTTGTTCGATCGGCGCCAGCGCGATGGCCATGCCCATCACGGAGCAATTGGGGTTCGTGACGATGTAGCCGCGGCCCGGCCGGCGCCGGCGCTGAAGCTCGATGGCATCGAGATGGCCGGGATTGATTTCCGGAATGAGCAGCGGCACGTCGGCGGCCATGCGGTGATTGCGCGAGTTCGAGATCACAGCACAGCCGCGGTTGGCGTAATCGTCTTCGGCCTCGCCTGCGACGGAAGAATCGAGTCCCGAGAAGAGCAGCCGCGATTCGAGCGCGGTGCCGAGCGATTTCACGGTCAGTCCGGCCACATCGTCCGGCACGAGCGATTCCAGCCGCCAGTCGGCCGCGTCGCCATAGGTCTTGCCTGCGCTGCGATCCGAGGCCACGACTTCATGAACGCGAAACCAGGGATGCCGCGCCAGCAGTTGAATGAAACGCTGCCCCACCGAGCCGGTGGCGCCGAGGACGGCCACGGGGATTCGTTCGGTGCGCTGGCGGGTGGCCGGCGATTCCAATGGAAGTGTTGCGGTCATGGATCTGCTCCCCTGCAAGAACTGATTCCTTGCCTCGAGTGATTCTATGATCAATGAGATGCTGACCGTCGAACAGGCTCAAGCCCAGGTGATGTCGGAGATCTCCGTCGGCCCCGCGGAGGCCGTCACCCTCGATGAATCCCTCGGCCGCATCCTGCGCGAGGACGTGATTGCCGCGCAGGACCTGCCGCCTGCGGACAACAGCTCCATGGATGGCTACGCCGTGCGCGCCGAGGATCTGGCGGAACTGCCGGTCCGCATGCGCGTGATGGACGACATCGCTGCAGGCCATCCAACGTCCCGAGCGCTCGAACCGGGAACGGCCATGCGCATCATGACCGGCGCGTTCGTTCCTGAAGGTGCCGACACGGTCGTGCAGGTCGAGCTCACGGACGGCGGAACGGAAATGGTGACCGTCGCAAAAGCGCTCGCGCGTGGCGCGAACATTCGCCGGCGCGGCGAGGACATGCGCGCGGGCGATGTCGTCATTCGAAAGGGCGTGCGCATCGGCCCCGCGGAGATCGCGATGCTCGCGGCGGCCCAGAAAACGGCGGTCCAGGTCGGTCGCCGTCCGACCGTGGCCATCCTCTCGACGGGCGATGAACTGATCGACGCGGGCGAGACATTGACGACAGGAAAGATCGTCAACACGAACGGACCTCTGCTTGCGGCGCTGGTTCGGGAGGCAGGTGCCATCCCGCGCGTGTTGGGCATTGTTCGCGACACGAAAGAAGCGACGATCGCGGCGCTGGAGAAAGCGTTGGAATCGGACTTCGTGCTGTCATCCGGCGGAGTCTCCGTCGGCGCATTCGATTTCGTGAAAGAAGCGCTCGATGCCCTCGGCGCGGAGACGAAGTTCTGGCGCGTGGCTATGAAACCGGGCAAGCCGGTCGTGCTATCCCGACTGCGCGATCGCGTGATCCTCGGCCTGCCGGGCAATCCCGTCTCCACCTTCGTCTCCTTCCACCTCTTCGCCGCCCCGGCATTGCGCAAAGCCATGGGGCGGGAAGGCGACCTCTTTCCGTCTGTTGTCTTCGCGCGCCTCGAAACGCCGCTCAAGTCCCCCGGCGACCGCCGCGTCTACTTCCGCGTCCACGTGTCCGCCCGCGACGGCGAGCTCCACGCCAAACCGCTCGCCTCGCAAGGATCCGGATCGCTCACGTCGATGCTCGGCGCAAACGGCCTGGCGGTCGTGGAACCGGAAGTCGCGTTGGTGGAAGCAGGCGCGATGGCGCCGGTGCTGTTGATTGGCGCAGTGTCGTCCGGCACGGCGTCCCGAAGGGACGGCAGAGGGTAGCCGGTGGTAAGTCGCGAAGCGACGCAGCCACCGGATGAGAGCCGCGGCAATTTGGCACCCCGGCAGGGGTGCAAGACTCTGGCGCCCCGCCGGGGCGCGGAATCAGGGCACCGTAATTCCGGTGGCTGCGCCGCTTGGGCGGCTTGCCACCGGCTACCCTCTGCCGCGCCTCCGGCGCCACGGGGTGAATGCTACGGAATCGCTTTGATGTCCGTGATCCAGTACGAGCGCTCCGTTACGTGAAGCTTCGCCTCGATGCGTGTCTTGTCGGCGGGCAGCGAGTCCACCTTCACGCCGCGCACGTTGTAATCCATCTTCATCGCTTCCATAAAGTCCGGGATGCGCTCGTGGTCGACGTTGAGCGAGTTGCGCGTGGCGTCGCGCGAGAGGATGATGCCGCGCACCGTGTAGAGCTTCTCCCCCGGCTCGCTCAGCGGTTTCGACGGATCCTCGCGGCCAGAGCATGCGAAGAGAAGCGCGATCACGAGAAGACAGAAGGCCAGCCGTTTCATGGGAGCGCGATTATAGGACCGCCGTTTGCGGTGTGGGGGAGTCCGAGGGAGAATCGTGCCATGGCGCGGAAGAAGACGAAGCCGGAAGAGGAACCGTTCGATCATTTTGCCTACTGGCAGAGTATTCAACTCACGCCGGAGCAGAAGGCCGCGGCGCGTGAACAACTATGGAAGAAAGTAGAAGAAGCGCGCCGGAACGGCGTCTACGAGAAGGTACTCAGCCTGGTTGGGAAGGTTCATCTCGACATGGACGACATCCGGGAAGCGCGAAAGAGTAAGCGTTGATCGAGCGCGTTTGCACGCCTGCTGGACGGCTTGCACGATCGAGCGAGTGACGCCGCGCGAGATGCTCTTGATACGCGTGTTGCGACCCTTCCGCCGGTCGTCCTCACCGAACTGCTCAGCAATCCACATATCACGACAGCGGCCAGCGAATATGTTGCGAGCGTCCCGCTCCTTCCGCTTCATGACGGCTACTGGCTCCGAGCCGCCTCACTCCGTGCCGATCTGAAGCGCCGAGGCCTGAAAGCCGAAGTCGCCGATTGTCTCATCGCTCAGTCGTGCCTCGATCACGACGTTCCTCTCATTACGCATGATCACGACTTCCGACACTTTCTGCCTGCCGGATTGAAGTTGCTGGTGACGGCGGTTCGCGGTGCGGAGGAGTCCGAGGGAGAATGATCGGCATGGCACGCGCGAAGAAGACTCAAGCTGAGCAATTGTGGGAAGCGTATCAGTCGATACAACTCACGCCTGCGCAGAAGACGGAAGCGCGTCAACGAGCTGAGGCCAGAGCGGAACAGGCTCGGATTGATGGCGTTTATGAACGTGCGCGTGAAATCGCGGGGACGGTGAAATGGTCCATCTCGTGGCGGGATCTCCGCAGCGAGAAGTAATCATCGCCCAGTCCTGTCTCGATCACGACATCCCTCTCATCACGTATGATCTCGACTTCCGTCACTTCATACCGGCCGGATTGAAGTTGCTCTAAGAGAGGGGAGTCGTCCAAATGCTTCCAGAGAAAACGTTCGAGGGGCGCACCGGCGTCATTACAGGCGGTGCTACCGGGATCGGGTTTGCGATCGCGCGCGAGGTGGCTCGCCTCGGTGGGCGGGTCGTGCTGGCCAGCCGGAAGGAAGAGAAGCTGACGGCTTCGGTCGAGCAGATTCGGTCGGAGACGGGACGCGCGGATGCGGCGCATTTTCATGTGCTCGACGTGCGCGATGCCGAGGCCGTCGAGGGGATGGCCGCGAAAGTCGAGAGCGACTTCGGCGGCGCCGATTTCCTCGTCAACAATGCCGCGGGGAACTTCATCGTTCCGGCCGAGCAGCTCACGGTGAACGGCTGGAACTCGGTGATCGGAATCGTCCTCAACGGAACGTTTTACGCATCGAGCGCGGTCGGCAAGCGGATGATCGCCGGCGGCAAGGGCGGCGTGATTCTGAACGTCATCGCGAACTATGCCTGGACCGGCGGTCCCGGCGTGATCCACTCCGCGAGCGCGAAGGCTGGTGTGCTGGCCATGACGCGCACGCTGGCGGTGGAATGGGCGCGCCACAAGATCCGCGTCAACGCCATTGCGCCCGGCCCGGTGGACACGCCCGGTGCGGCGGAGCGGCTCTTCCCTGATCCGATGATCATGGAGGGGATCCGCAAGACCATTCCTCTGCGCAGGTTTGCGAATCTGGAAGAGATCGCCAACGCCGCCTCTTATCTGCTGTCAGATTACGCGTCGTACGTGAGCGGTGAGAATTTCGTGATCGACGGAGGGCAGTGGCTCTCCGGCGCCGACTACTTCACGCGACTCAAACAAATGATGCCTCGCTGACCCGGGAGATTCCCATGATTGCTCGACGACGCCGCACCGCAGTCCTCGTTTCACTTCTGCTCGTCCTCAACGGTTCCGTCGACACGGGCGCTCGCGCACAAGCAATCCCTTCCCTCGGCGAGACGATCGAAGTGGCCATCGTCAACGTCGACGTGGTGGTCACGGACAAAAGCGGCAAGCGCGTGCATGCTTTGACGCGCGACGACTTCGAGATCTACGAGGACGGCAAAGTGCAGCCGCTATCGCACTTCGCGGAGTACCGCGGCGAGTCGCGGAGCACGGCACTCAGCCCCGAGGCGGCGGCAACGCTTGCTGAGCAATCTGCCGAGCCACCTGCCGGCAACCAGCCCAGCCAGCGCCGCACGCTGATTATCTTCATCGAGCTCTTCAAGCTCCCGAATTTTCGGGTCGATCCGTTCATCGACTCGATCAAGGATCTGGTGCGCAACACGATCCGCAGCGGCGATTCCGTTTCCCTGGTGACGTTCGAAGGAAGCGCGGACATGCGTGTCGCCGCGACCGGCGATGTGGCGCTGATCGAGCGTGAGCTCGACCAGATCGGCCTCGAATGCAAAGGCCCCGTGCGCGACAAGCTCACCATTCCAGCGTCCACCGCGGAACAGGTGCGCGCGTTCGAAGCCGAATTGGCAGCCAGAGCCGAGGCCATGGGCATTGCGGTCGCGGGACCGTCGGAGACCGATATTGCCATTCACGCGGCACGGATCCAAGCCGTCGAGGCGCGCGTGGAAATGAACCGCCGCGTGGCCACGATCAACACGCTTCTCCATGGGATGGCCGGCATCGAAGGAAAGAAACTCCTCCTCCTGGCTTCGCACCGCCTCGGCGAATACGTCGGTGCCGAGTACTACTACGCCGCCGGGATTCCCGACGCCGTGATTCCGGCCGTGGAACGGAACGAGATCGACAACCGCCAGGCCATTCGCACCATCATCGCCAACGCCAACGCCTCGGGCGTGACGATCTATCCGGTGTTTCCGACGGGCCTCGATTACACCCCGGCCGATCCGAGCGTGCCCGATGTGGCCCGTTCCGTCCTGATGAACGAGATGGTCACGCTACGGGAGATCGCCGACAAGACCGGTGGCGTGACGACCTACGGCACCACCAACACGGCCAAGCTCATGCCGGACGTCGCGGAAGACGTCAACAACTACTACTCGCTCGCCTATCGCGCCACGGCGCGGCTCGACGACTCCGCGCGCAAGATCGTCGTGAAGATGAAGAACCCTGCTCTGCACGCGCGTGCGCGGCGGGAGTTCGTCGAGAAGTCCAATGAATCGCGGATGCGCGACCGCGTCCTGGCGGCGCTGCACGACGCGCCGGTCGACACGAGCTTCGAGCTCGAAGCCGAGCTCGGGTCGATCAGGAAGGTCGGCCGCAAGACGCAGACCGCGCCGCTCAAGGTACGCATTCCGATCAGTGGGCTGACGCTCCTCCCGCAGGACGGCAAGCATCTCGGCGCATTCACGGTCTACGCGATCACAGGCGGAACGCTCGGCGAGGTGAGCGAGGTGACGCGGCGCGTTCAGTCGTTCGATGTCCCTGCCAGCGATTTGGAGCGCGCGCTGGCCGGTTACTTCACCTATAACTTCGACGTGATCGTCGACGAACGCACGCGACACATCGCCGTCGGCGTCATCGACGAAGTGTCGAAGACGTTCGGTCTGATCAACGTGCCGGTGGGCAGCACGCAGTAGGCGCTGTTACTTGTTCACGAGATAGTCGATCGCGACGTACGCCATCGAGCGGACGCCGATTCCGAGACCGCGCTCGTCGATGTAGAACAGCGGCGAGTGATTCGACGCTGCCTGCTCCGCGGTCTGGTCCGGCGGACGCGTGCCGATCCAGTAGAAGACTCCCGGGACGCTCTTCTGGAAGAACGAGAAGTCTTCCGCGCCTAGTACGGGATTCACGAGGCGCACGTTCTTCGCGCCGGCGGCTTTGCGCAAAGATGGCAGCGTGCGCTCGGTGAGCGCTGCGTCGTTGAACGTGATCGGATATCCCTCGGTGATGGTGACCTCCGCGGTGGCGCCGCCGCTCGTGGCGATGCTCTCGGCGGTGCGTTTGATGCGCACGTGAATCTCGTCGCGCATCTTTGCGTCGAGCGATCGGATCGTGCCGATCATTTCCACCTCGTCCGGGATGATGTTGTTGCGCACGCCGCCATGGATGGCGCCGACCGTGACGATGGACGGCGCAATCGTGGAATCGACCTGCCGGCTGGGAATGGTCTGCAGACCGAGCACGATCTGCGAAGCCACCACGATCGGATCGACGCCCAGCCACGGATAGGCGCCGTGCGTCTGCTTGCCGCGCACGACGATCTTGAATGAATCGACCGCCGCCAGCATCCCTTCCGGCCTGTAGGCGATCTCGCCGGCCGCAAAGCGCGAGCTGACGTGCAGGCCGAAGATGGCATCGACCTTCGGCTGGTCGAGCACTCCGCTTTCCACCATCAGTTTCGCGCCACCTTCTTCGCCTTCCGGCGCGCCTTCCTCGGCGGGTTGGAAGATGAACTTCACGGTTCCCGGGATCTCTTTGCGCATCCCGGCCAGCACTTCGGCGACGCCGAGCAGGATGGCCACGTGTGCATCGTGTCCGCACGCGTGCATCACTCCGACGTCCTGCCCGTTGTAGGTCGTGCGCACTTTCGATGCGAACGGCAGATCGACCTGCTCGGTCACGGGAAGCGCGTCCATGTCCGCGCGCAGCGCCACGACCTTGCCCGGTTTGCCGCCGCGCAGCAGGCCGACCACGCCGGTGTGCGCGATCTTTTCCTGCACTTCGATGTCCAGCGCGCGCAGCTTGTCCGCCACGAGCTTCGCCGTGCGCACTTCGCGGTTACCGAGCTCAGGGTTCTGATGGATGTCGCGCCGGCAGGCGATCACGCTCGGCTCGACGCGCGCCGCGGCCGCATCGATGCGCGCATGCAGATCGGCGGGCGCAGCAGTGAGAGAAGACATCGAAACCTCCAGCAGCAGAAGTGCGGTCAACAAGCGCATGCGGGGATTGTAGTGGCTCCGCGCGGCGCGCTTTGGAGTGCGTGTGGCTTGCCACCGCTTTCGGTAGCGTGGCAGGAACGGCTCCGTTGCACGTTACCCAAAGCGGCGGCAAGCCGCGCGCACTCCAAAGCGCTGCGGCGCGGAGAAGGGAAACTGCAGGCGTTTCGGAGGCATACTGTATTTCTCATGGTCCCGTACGGTCGCTCCATCGCTGCCGCGTTCGTTCTGCTTGCCGTCGCGTCCTCTACGGCGATTGCGCAACACAAGCTGCCGCCGTCCGGCGACACGATCGATGTCTCGATCGTCAATGTCGACGTCTTCGTGACCGACAAGCAGGGCAAGCGCGTCACCGGGCTGACGCCAAACGACTTCGAGATCCGCGAGAACGGACGCGTGCAACCGATCACACACTTCGCGGAGTACTCCGATGCCGAGGATGTGCGTAGAAGCAATCCGAATGGCGCCGCCGCCTCTCCGCCCGCGGTGAAACGAACGATCCTCGTTTTCGTCGAGCGCTTCTCGCTGCCGACGTTTCGGACGGAGCCGATGTTCGGGTCGATCCGAAAAACCTTGCGCAGCGTCGTCCGGCCCGGCGATTCCGCCGCCATCGTTTTCTGGGACAACGAAAGCGCATTCACGTTGCAGGACTTCACGGACGATGCCGGCGACATCGAGGCGGCGTTGACCGAAGTCGAGCGGCAGAGTACAGGCGTCCCGGGATCGGCCGATCTGCTGCGGCGTCGCGCGTTCGCAAGAGCGTTCTTCGCCAGCCAGCCTTCCGAAAGGATCGCCGGCCGGCGCGATCTCGACAGCCTCGATGACTGGGATGCGCAGGCCAATGCCCACATCGCGCTCTTCCGCTTCGAGCACAAGACCGAGGAACTGCAGGCGCTCATGCGCGGCATGTCCGACGTCGACGGACGGAAGATCGTCATCCTGGCCACGAACGAGTTCGGCGTTTATCCGACCACGAATCCATTCGCCACGCGCCGCCATTTCGAGACCGAGAAGTACCGCGAAGCCGTGGCACGCACGGCGAACGAGCACGGCATCACGATCTATCCCGTCTATCCGGTGGGGTTGGAGTTGACGCCGCGCGGCTCGGCCGAGAATCGCTCGACGGTCAACCCGCGCCAGGACGCGGCGCGCTCCTCACGCGACCTCGAGGTGCTGGTGAACCAGACCAGGGCACTCGATGAGCTTGCGAAAGAGACCGGCGGTCTCATGGCCTCGGGGAGCGCGGAGATCGTCTCGCTCCTGCCGCGTGTCGCCGAGGATCTGAACCGCTACTACTCCATCGCCTACAGAACGCCCGCCACCGGCACCACGAAGTCGCGCGGCATCTCCGTGAAGACCAGGAATCGCGGCTACGTCGTCCGCTCGCGCCGCGAGTACGTCGAGAAGACCGATGCCACGCGCATGCGCGATCGCGTCATCGCCAATCTCTACAGCCCCGATCAAAAGGGCGCGATCCCAGTCCACGTCGACCTCGGCAGAATCGACCAGACGGGCAGAACGCGCTGGTCGGTTCCGGTGAGAGTCACGCTTCCCGTCGAAGCGCTTTCGCTCGGTCCGGACGGCAAAGGCGCGCTCTCCATCTTCATGGCCACCGGCGGCGTGATCGGCATCATGAGCGACGTCCAGCAACGCACGCAGTCGTATTCCGCCACCCAGTTGGAGGGCCGCGAGCACGTCACGTACGAAGTCACGCTGACCTTCAACGGCGCCACGAGCGTCGTCTCGGTCGGAGTGATGGATACCGGGTCGAAGGATTTCGGTCTGAAGACCGTCGACCTGCCCGCCTATCGCGCCGAAGACCGCATCGGCGGGGAGTGACGCCACCTATAATCGCCGCGCATGCCGTTTCTCGAAGGCCGCGAGCTCTCCAAGACTTATCGGAACGCCGAGGTGCCGGTGGTCGTGTTCAGCGACCTGGACCTCGAGGTGGAGAAAGGCGAGATGCTGGCCATCGTCGGGCCTTCGGGAATCGGCAAGTCCACGCTCCTCCATCTGCTCGGCGGTCTCGATCGCGCCGACACCGGAACCGTTCGCGTCGACGACAAGGAACTGACCACCATGTCGCTCGACGAGCTGGCCCGCTTCCGCAACCGCAACGTCGGATTCGTCTTCCAGTTCCATCACCTCCTGCCGGAGTTCAGCGCCATGGAGAACGTGGCCATGCCGGGCTGGATCGGCAAGATGGATCGCGACGAAGCGCTGGAGAGGGCCGAGAGACTGCTCTCCGAGCTCGGCCTGCGCGAGCGCAAACGGCATTTTCCCAATCAGCTTTCCGGCGGAGAACAGCAGCGCGTGGCCATCGCCCGCGCGCTGCTCGCCGATCCCGTCCTCTTCCTGGCCGACGAGCCGACCGGCAACCTGGACCTCGAGACCAGCGAGAAAGTGTTCGATCTCATGCGCGAGTGCCACGGCAAACGAGGCCTGACCTCCGTGATCGTCACCCACAACCCCGACCTGGCCGCCCGCTGCGACCGCGTCTTCGTCATGAAGCAATCGCGCGCGAGTTAGTGGCGACGATCTTTCGGCCGCCGTAGGCGCGAGTACCGCGTAGCGGTACGGAGAAGGTAGCCGGGGGTCGCGCGCGCAGACGCGCTACCCCCGGAAAGGTGCGCATCCTCGAGTCGCACCACGTCAGTGGTGCGGAGAGCTATCTACAAGGTGTCTTCTTCGCGCCGATGCGATCAATTTCGACGAGCGCTTCCTGCTCTGATCGTTCGCTTCGATTCTCCGCACCGGCTACGCGGTGCGACTTCAATGCGTTCTTGTCCGTGGGTAGCGCGTCTGCGCGCGCAACCCACGGCTACCCTCTCTGTACCGCTAACGCGGTACGAGGCACCGCGGATCGCGGCGGAGCCGCCTACGGCGGCCATCCCCCGGCTTTCAGCCGGGGGAACGCGAGCCAATTCGACGGAATCCGCGTAGCGGCCGACAGAAAACCAGCGGAACCCCCCTCACCAAACGCAGTGTTCTATCGCACGCAGGTTGGTGTTCTTTGCCGAATCAGTGCTGGATTCCCGGAGGCATGCCACAATAAGCGCGGACTGTCTTACCCCGTGTGACCCGACATGTTCGAAAAATACAACGAGAAAGCACGCCGCGCTCTCTTCTTCGCCCGCTATGAAGCGTCCAAGCTCGGCTCCCGCGTCATCGAGTCCGAGCACATCCTCCTCGGCGTTCTTCGCGAAGGGGAGGAGATCATCAAAGAGATCTTTTCCCGCTTCAACGTCAAGCCCGAACAGATCCGCCGCGACGTCGAGGGCGACCGGCTCTTCGTCGACCGCATCTCCTCATCCGCCGAGCTCCCGCTCTCCGAGGAATCGAAAAAGATTCTTGCCTACGCCGCGCATGAGGCGGAGTCGATGCTCCACCAATACGTCGGCACGGAGCATCTCCTCATCGGCATCCTGCGTGTCGAGTCCGCCACGGCGGCGCGCATCCTCACCGCCAAAGGCCTCAACGTCTACGGCGTGCGCGAGGAGACCATCTCCATCCTCAAAGAGCGCGAGGCCGACAAGCAGAAAAAAGAGCTCCCGTTCCTGGCCGAGTACGCCCGCGACCTCACGGCCATGGCCCACCAGCAGCAGTTCGATCCGCTGATCGGACGCGAAAAGGAAGTCGAACGGATCATCCAGATCCTCTCGCGCAGGACGAAGAACAATCCGATCCTCCTGGGTGAGCCCGGTGTCGGCAAGACCGCCATCGTCGAGGGCCTGGCGCAGCGCATCGTCGACGGCAACGTGCCGCTCTTCATCGCCAACAAGCGCATCCTCTCGCTCGACCTGTCGTTGATCGTGGCCGGCACCAAGTACCGCGGCCAGTTCGAAGAGCGCCTCAAAGGCATCATCAAAGAGCTGAAGGAAAATCAGGACATCATCATCTTCATCGATGAGATTCATTCGCTCATCGGTGCAGGCTCGGCGGAAGGCTCGCTCGATGCCGCCAACATCCTCAAGCCGGCGCTCTCGCGCGGCGAGATCTCTTGCGTCGGCGCGACGACCATTCGCGAGTACCGGCGCTACATCGAGAAGGACCGTTCGCTGCTGCGGAGATTCCAGGCCATCATCGTCAATCCGCCCACCGAGGATGAAACGCTGCAGATCCTGGAAGGCGTGAAAGAACGGTACGAATCCTTCCACAAGGTCAAATACAGCGAGACCGCCATCAAGAGCGCGGTCTATCAATCCAACCGCTACATCACCGACCGCTTCTTCCCCGACAAAGCCATCGACATCCTCGACGAAGCCGGCGCCAAGGTGAAGCTGCGCCGTGTGGCCGACACGCAGAACCTGCGCAGACTCGAATCGGAGACTCGATCGATCGTCAAGGATATGAAGAAAGCGATCTCCGACAAAGACTTCGAGAAAGCGGTCTTCCTGCGCGAGCGTGAGATCGAGCTGAAGGAAGAGATCGAGCGCTTCAAGCAGGAGCGCGAGATGGTCGGCGACGAGATGATGGAAGTCACGCAGCGCGACGTCGAGGAGATCATCAGCTCCTGGACCGACATCCCGGTCACGTCGATCGAAGCCGATGAAGCCGCGAAGCTGATCAACATGGAAGAGATCCTGATCCGGCGCATCGTCGGCCAGGATCGCGCCATCCGCGCCATCTCCCGCGCCATCCGCCGTTCCCGCCTCGGCGTGGCTTCACCGAACCGTCCCATGGGCTCGTTCATTTTTCTCGGATCATCGGGTGTCGGAAAAACGGAAGTGGCACGCCGGCTGGCGGAGTTCCTCTTCGGATCGCAGAAGCATCTGGTGCGCTTCGACATGTCCGAGTACATGGAAAAGCACGCGGTCTCCAAGCTCATCGGCTCGCCGCCGGGATACGTCGGTCACGAAGAAGGCGGCCAGCTCACCGAGCGCGTGCGCCGCAATCCGTACGCCGTGGTCCTGCTCGACGAGATCGAGAAAGCGCATCCCGACATCGCCAACATCCTTCTGCAGATCCTCGAGGACGGCATCCTCACCGATTCCCTCGGCAACCAGGTCGATTTCCGCAACACGCTGATCATCATGACCAGCAACCTCGGCACACGGCATCTCGCGACGAAAGGCCACATGGGCTTCCGCGAGAAAGGCGACGAAGTCGATCAGAAATCGGCCGAGCTCCTCATCCACCAGGAGCTCAAGCGCGAATTCTCACCGGAGTTCATCAACCGCATCGACGAAGTGATCATCTTCAACCCGCTCACCGACGCCGAGCTCCGCGCCATCTGCCAACTCCTCATCGACGACGTCAACATCGCCATCTTCCAGAAGAACGTGCAGATTGCGGTCGACGAGTCCGTCGTGAAATGGCTCCTCTCCAAAGCCCGTGAAGAATCCAACTCCGGAGCCAGACCGCTGCGCCGCGCCATCCAGCGCTACATCGAAGACGAGCTTTCGGAGTTCATGATCCGCCACAAAGATACCGTTCCCGAGCGCATCGACTTCACCATGCATGAGGATGAAGTGCTGCTCGTGCCGCGCGCGGTCGAAGAACCGCTACCGACGTAGTGCGCACGGGCACCGCGTGCCGAGTCGCCTATTTCATCGGCGCCTTAACGGCGTGCCGCTCCGGCTTCGGCACGTGGTTCTTGGCTCGGAGCCCGGCGTGATATCCGTTAGCCTTACGAGGAATCCACCGTGACTTTCTGACGTTTTCGGCGTATATCTTCACCATGTCACCGCGCGATGTCCTGGACTTCTTTCTGCAGGTGCCCAACCCGCAGATTCGGACTGCCTTGGCTGGCCCGCCTCCGTCCGACGAACACCCTCTAGCCGCAGCCGAAGCGTCTCGCAACCAGGGACATCCCGTCCGTGAAGTGAGTGCGAACGAGTCGCCGGACGATTCTGACAGTCGGCAGTGACTGGCCTCGTACTACTCGCGTTCTTCGCTTACCTTTACCTGCCACATGTCCTGTTCAAGACTGCCGCTGAGCTATTCGTCGATCTCGGCAGAAAACAGAATGCGTCGCAGCTCGAAGAGATCGCTTCGGCCGTGTTGCCCTCGGCGCTGCTGCATCTCCTGACAGTCGTCCTGTTTTGGATCGTTGACGCCATTAGCCCTGTCAGTCTCCCCGGTGTTGATTGGTCGCTGATCGCGTCTGCCGTTTCAGGGGAGACACGCGGGTTGGCCGCGATACTCGGAACACGGCAGATGTACTGGACCGTTGCATATGCAATCGGCGTGATCGGTGTCGCCGCTGCCAACGGCGCGCTTTACGGACGCTCTCGATATCTCAAGGTCATCCTTTCTGCCGATCCGCTCCTGTATCCGGATAGCAGTAAGCGCGCTCGAGACGTAAGCCGTGTTCGCGCGTCAATCATATTCATAGCCACCTTCATCTGGGATTTCATCTATAGTGAATATTATGTCGCGATCCATCGGTGGTCGATTCTGTCACCGTTTGTCTTCGTGAAGACGAAGGAAGGTCAGTTACTGCACGGCCGATTCCTACGGTACGATCGAAGTCGCAATGGTGAGATCGAAGCGATAACGCTGGTGCAGGTGTCACGCTATACGCGTGCAAAGTTATACGAAGTCCTGGCGCGCGGCGCGAATCCAATCTCACGCTTAGAGGGCGAAATCTACATCAAATGGGAAGAGATAATAGATATTAACGTGACCACACCTGCGAAGCTGACAGAGTTGTGGCAACTCTACGAGAACGAGAAGATGAAAGCCACGTCATCGCAGCCCGACGCCGGCTAACTCTGGCAGCAGCCGTGGTGGCATGTGCGGTAGTTTCAGAAAAGCGAACGAGGACGCGCCGGAGCTGACATGGACGAAAAATCGCTCTTCACCAAGTTCTGGACGCACGAAGCGAAAACCACAGGCAAAGTGCTGTCGCGCATTCCGGAAGGGTCCGACTACCGTCCCGATCCGAAATCGCGGACGGCGCACGAGATCGCCTGGCAGATCGTCTGCGAAGAAAAGATGATCATCGAGGCGCTCGAAAGCGGCAAAGCGGAATGGGCGCCGCCGCCGATGCCGGCGACGTTGAAAGAAGTTGTCGAGGCATATGAGAAACAGAGCGACGACATCCTCCAGCGCTGGAAAGCTCTGCCCGACGAACGCTGGAACGGCACGCTCGAGTTCTTCGGCAGCCAGCGTCCCGCATCGCCGATGGCCTGGAGCTTCCTCTTCGACATCGTGCACCACCGCGGACAGATCACGACATACCTGCGCCCCATGGGATCGACCGTCCCGCAAATCTATGGGCCGAGCGGCGACGAACCGTAGGCAATGGAGAGAGGTGTCTGATGCCGGAACAAGGTGTGGTCAAGTGGTTCAACGAAGCGAAGGGCTACGGATTCATCAGCAGCGAGCGTGGAACGGATGTCTTCGTACACCACGCCGCCATCATCGCGGAAGGTCCCCGGGTCCTCAACGAGGGTGACCGCGTTTCCTACGATGTCGTGGAGGGGCCAAAAGGGCAGCAGGCCAAGAACGTCGTCAAGATCAGCTGACTCGCGCGTCGTCAAATCTCGCGCGCGAGCCAGCGAACGATGTTGAGCGCGAATTGCTTGTTGTCGATGCCTTCGCGGCTCATTCCGATGCGGAGCTCGGGGACGCCTGCGGCTTTGGCGGTGTCGCCTGTAATGATTTGCGCGGTCAATGCGGATGCTTCGCCGATGATCACGACGCGTCCGCGCCCGTGAGTCAGCGCGACGGCGCAGGCGGTATCCGGGCCGGCTGGCTCGCTGACGTTCGGTTGTGTTCTGTCTCGGACGATTTGGGCATCCTGCGATAGAGGCAATAGCAGATGAGCAGGCGGCTGCACGCGCAGGGCCTGACCGCCGAACGTGACCACGCGACGAATGCGCTCGGCGTCGGTCCGGCCTCGCAGGATCGGATGATCGCCGAGGAGACCGTTCGCTTCGGAGAAGAGGAGAAAGAACGGCCCCGGCAGCGTAGGGTCGCTGTGCGTTTCGTCTTTGAGATGCGCGTCGAGCATGGTCACGCCGAATCGTTCCGCCAGGGCATTCGCGGCGCGGCCGAAGGGGCTGTGATCGGCGACGAGCAGGAGCGATCCTCCATCGCCGACCCATTGCACGACGGCGTCGATCTCGGCCTCGGTGAATGCGGGCGCGCCGGTGATTTCGCCTTCGGCGTTCGCAATGACCAGGAGGTCGTACGGTTTCAGCGATTCCTCGTCGAAGGCTTTGGTGTTCGAAGTGACGACGACGCCGTCGTTGGCGACCAACGTCACGAAAGGCGTGTAACGCCCGTCCGAGCGATGAAAGTTGCGATGCGCATCATCGAACAGGAGATGTGGACCGTTACCTCTGAACGCAGGGGCCCGGACGATCGCATCGAAGCGTTCGTCGGAGCGTTGCACATGACGTGTGCTGCAGGCCAGGACGAGACTGCACGCCAGCGCCATCGCGGCGAGCGACGTTCGTACGATCATGATCGAGTGTAGTAGCCGCCGTGCCGAGCCGTGCAACGGAAGATCAAACACGCCGCGTCGGAGTGCAGCTCGTATTGAGCGATGATGCGCGCGTGAGGCTCTGGTCGCTGCATCCGCAGTATCTCGATTCCGCCGGTCTGGTGGCGCTGTGGCGCGAGGGACTGCTGGCCCAGGCGGTGCTCCTCGGCCGGACTCGCGGTTATACGCAGCATCCGCAACTGCTCCGATTTCGCGAGCAGCCCAATCCGGCCGCTGCGATCGCGGCCTATCTCCAGCACGTCCTGCACGAAGCGGATCAGCGCGGCTATTCGTTCGATCGCTCGAAATTGTCGCGGCGAAAAAACACCGCGGCGGTGGCACTGACAGACGGTCAGTTGCTCCTCGAATGGCGGCATCTGAAAGCGAAGCTGCGCGTGCGCAATCCGGAGCGGTATCGCCGGATCGTTCGTTTGAAGGAACCGTTGCCGCATCCAAGTTTCGTCGTCGTTCCCGGACCCGTCGCGGCCTGGGAGCGCGCGGAGCGTTAGGCGAATAAGCGAGATGTTCCTTATCAGTCTCTATTGAGGGTATTTCTCGCAGATCGCGTCAAGCAGGAGCTGGCTGGCACCACGCCGGAGCGCACGCGCGAGTCTCAAACCCCGTACGTAATTTGGACGGTCGATCGAGGAGTGAACGTTCCGACAAGTTCGCGCTGTCCTCGCGAATCGACGTGATGTCGCGCGGGGTGAGGGAGTTAGCGCGTTTTCAGCCACGCGGCACGATCCTCGCGCTGGGTCCCGGGGCATGCGAGCTTTCGAATCGACCAAAGCAGACCGTTTCGTCCCGGCAGTCACCGTGCTATCGATCATCGCGACGCTGCTGCTGATTTTCTTCGGCAGGTGGTAGGGTCGATTCCCACGCGGCGCCGTATTGCGTCTATCATCAGCGCAAACACCAAGACCCGTCGACAGGCATTCGCGATGAGATGCTTTGGAGGCTCTAGTGATGCTGGGTATGGGTAGTCTTGAATCGATGATCCTGTTGATCATTGGTAGCGCATTCCTGTTTTGGATCTGGATGCTGATCGAAGCGGCAACTCGCGAAGCCGAGGCGAGTCAGGATCGCCTGATTTGGGTACTCATTATTGTGTTCACGCACGTGATCGGCGCCGCGATCTACTTCGTCGTGCGTCGACCGGTACGGAGATTGACGCTGGGACGGTAGCGGGCGCTGGGCCCGTTCACCGAGCGGGATGGCACAGTTCGCATCACGCCCGCGAGCCAGAGCGCGCGGAACGCGATTATGAAGAAAGCCTTTCCTGGTCTGATTCCACCGTATCGACGGCTTCTCAAAAGGCCGGCGCATGGCGCCGGCCTTTGGTTTTTCAGCGAACAGTTACAATCCGTTCATGCCGCTCGTCACAGTCACGCTTCGTGAAGGAAAGTCACCGGAGTATCTGAAGAAAGTCGGCGACGCCATTCATGCGGCGCTCGTCGAAAAGGCTCCGATCCCGGTTGGGGATCGTTTTCAGATCTTCCACGAAGTCCCGCCCGCGCATCTCGATGTGGACCCGGCGTTCGCGGGCAGCAATCCCGTGGAGCGTTCGCACGATGTGCTGATCATCCAGATCACGCTCAACGCCGGCCGCACCGACATCACCAAATCCGCGATCTACGCGGAGATCGTCGCGAGGCTGCACAACGACGCGGGCGTGCGGCCGGACGATGTGTTCATCAGCCTCATCGAGGTGATGAAGCAGAACTGGTCCATGGCCTCAGGGGTCATGACCTATCCCGACCTAGCCAGTCCTGCCGTTGTCGCCGAAACGGGATCGTAAGAAACTTCCCGATCGTGACGTCGCGCGGGCTCAGATAGGCAGGCACGCCGATCACGATCGCTTCATCCGGCACGTCGAAGCGGAACGTTCGATGGAGGAGGTCCCATACCGAGAGCAGCGAGGACCAGTTGCTGTCGGTCTGGTCCTGACGTGTCGAGTGATGGATGCCGTGCATCCGCGGCGTGACGATGAAGCGCGCCAGGACGGCCTCGAAACGCAGCGGCAATCGGACGTTGGAATGATGAAACAGGATCGATGCGAAGAGGATGGCCTGCCAGATCGCGACCGCGAGCGGGCTCGCGCCAGTTAGCGCGATCTGCGCCACGCGCACCGGAATCGACAGCGCCAGCTCGCCGAAGTGAAAGCGCAACGCGGTCGATGCATCGAGGTCGAGGTCGACGTGGTGGGGGAGATGGAATCGCCATAGGAACGGGACGCGATGACACGCCCAATGCCAGATCCAGAGCGTGTAGTCGAGAAGAATGATCGCGACGATGATCGACCAGGGACGCGGAAGGTCGATCCAATGCAGCAGGCCGATTTGATGGCGCTCGATGAGTCCGGCGATGGGAACGAGTAGCGGCGTCTGGATCAACGTCATGATCGCGAGCGAGACGCCGCCTGCCGTGAGGTTGCGCGCGATGTGACGAAAGCGCGGTTCGACGCTACGCCGCAGCGGCCAAAATGATTCGGCCACGAACGTCGCCGTGAAGGTGACGGCGATGATCGAAGGCACGAGCCAGAACGGCAGGACGCCGGTCATGAGCGCAGCCTTGGATGCGGAAACTCCGCATCGTGTTTTGGTCAGTGCCGGTGCATGCGGCGGATTGTGCCACTGTTCAACGCACGCGACCCGAGATCCAACCTGAGCGCGCCTTCCCTTCGGCGTCGTACATCCGCACGCGAATTGTTTTGGCGGTGATCTCGACGACGGCGAAGCCGATCCGTTCGCGGCGGATTTCTTCCGGGAAGACGGTGGTCGTGCGGAGCTTGATGGGAGGGATGGGCGAGGAGCCGGCGCCGCTGATGAGATGCAGCATCCGTCCGCGAATGAGCTCCACGTGGTGATCGTGGCCGGCGATGTAGAAGTCGACGTTCGTCTCGCGCAGCGCCGGGATCAGGGCGCGCATGCGCGCTACTTCGTCCCGAGGAAAGTAGCCGTGCCAGCCCGAAGAGATCACGGGATGATGACCGACCACCACCCGCCACGGCGCCTTTGACGAGGCGAAGGTCTGGCGGATCGAGGCTTCCACCGCAGACTCTTTGCCCTGCACGAGCGGCGTCGTGTCGACGAACGCGAAATCGGCCATCGGTGTGCGAAGAGCGTACTGCGGCGCGGGGAAACGCCATTGCGGGATGACGCCGGTGTGAGTTTGCGCTTCCGGCACAGCCTTGCCGCAATGGTCGTGGTTCCCGAGGACAGGGAAAATCGGGACGCCGATGCGAGTCAGTGGCCGGGCCAGACTCCACCGCGGATCGTCCGTCGAGGTCACGCCGCACGGGTAGAAGTTGTCGCCAGTCAACAAGATGGCGTCTAGCGGCGCCTCGGCGTGGACGCGCCCGATCGCCTTCGCCACGACCTCCGTCCCTTTGCCGGTGTCGCCCACTACGGCGAGCCGGAGCGTTGCGGTGGCCGGCGTGAGTGCGATCTGCGGCAGCTCGGCCGAGGCCAGCGCGGCAAGGAAGAGGAAGGCGAGGGTCATCGAGCTGCGAAGTGTAGAATGCGCCGCGTTTCCCCGGTGTTCAGCTTTTCCGCGTGACCTCCCTCTCGGTTCGCGCGTCACACACACACAAATCTAGTCTCTCGTCGACGGAACCTTATGAATCGATTTCTAGCGATGCTCCTGGTCGTGCTGATGATTGGCACGCCGAACTGGGCGCAAACGACTCCTCCAGAGGAGCGGCCCCGTCCGCGTCCCGGCACGATCCTCGAGACGCCGGGCACAGGACGGATCACGGATGCACCGGCGCAGCAGAAACCGGCCACGGCCCCGGGTCAGTTGACCGGCCAGGCCATCGAGCGCTTCGAGGCCGTCGGCAATGCATCGGTTGCCAGCGACACGATTCGCGTCTACCTCGGCATCAACCCCGGAGACCCGTACGACCCGGAGGCCATCCGTAAGAACTTCACCAACCTCTGGCAGACCGGCCTTTTCGATGACATCAAAGTCGAAGCGGAGCCCGGCGACACAGGCGTGGTCGTCCGCGCCATCGTCAAAGAGCGGCCGCGCATCAGCTCCGTCGAATACCGCGGAAACAAAGCGCTGAACGCGCAGAAGATCCAGGAAGCGCTGGAGGGCGACAAGATCGATCTCCATGTCGGCAACACGATCGAGCAGACGCTGATCCGCCGCGCCGCCGAGTCGATCAAGAGCGCCTACACCGAGGGTGGCTTCGAGGGAGTGGCTGTCGACACACTCACCGAAGACCTCGGCGAGCCGGGTGAGAAGAAGATCGTCTTCGTCATCAATGAAGGCGTGAAGGCCAAAGTCGCCGCCATCGACTTCGTCGGCAACCAGCGATTCTCCGACCGCCGCCTGCGCGGCGAGATGAAGGAAGTCAAGAAGCACAACCTCATCACCTGGATCCGCAAGAAGAACCTCTACATCCCCTCCAAGCTCGACGAGGATCTCGAGCACGTCAAGAACTACTACCAGGACCACGGCTACCAGGACGTCTCGTTCGGCGATCCGCAGATCAAGACCGTCCGGAAGCGCGTGCGCATCACCATCCCGGTCAAGGAAGGCGAAGTCCACACCTTCGGCGACGTCACTGTCACCGGCAACACCGTCTTCACCAGCGAGCAGATCATCGGCAACTGGCCGCTGAAGAAGGGCGAGACACTGAGCCGCAAGCCGATGCAGGCGCGTCTCGAAGCCTTCGATGAAGCCTACCGGATGCGCGGCTACATCTATGGATACATCGATCCGGAATTCGTCGACAAAGGCAACAACGTCGTCGATGTGAATCTGCGCGTCTACGAGGGCGAGCAGTTCCGCCTCGGCCGCCTGGAGTTCGAAGGCAACACCACCACCAAAGACAAAGTGCTCCGCCGTGAGATCTTCCTCGAGGAAGGTCAGATCATGGACATGGAGACCTTCAAGCAGAGCCTTTACAAGCTCGGCCAGCTCGGCTACTTCAAGGTCACCGAGAACCCCGACTTCAAAGTGAACGCGGAGTCGAAGACGGTGGACATCACCGTCAAGGGAATCGAGGAAGGGAAGAACGACGTCCAGTTCGGCGGCGGCTACTCCGAAGGCGGCGGGTTCTTCATGCAGGCGCAGTTCGCGACGCGCAACTTCCTCGGCGAGGGCGAGAGCTTCTCCCTCGGCTATCAGCGCGGCGAGCGCACGAACTACTTCAACATCTCCTACGCCGATCCCTGGTTCATGGACACGCCGAACAGCCTCGGCGTCTCGCTTTACAACCGCGAAACGGTCCTGCCGCAGGCCTTCGGTTACGAGCAGCGCGGCAAGGGCGGCACGATCGCCTACGGCTATCGCCTGCGCCGCTTCGACAGCGTTTCGCTGATCTACGGCTACGAGCGCGCGCACAGCATCTACGAGACCGTCGAGACGCCCGATCCCAACGGCAACATCCCGGTGCCGTCGATCACCGATCTCAGATTCACGACGTCGTCGCTCGTTCCGTCGTACCGGTTCGACTCACGCGATAACCCTTACGACACGATGCGCGGCGCGCGCGCGAGCCTCGGCCTGGCCTACACCGGCGGCCCGCTCGGCGGCACCATCGATATGTTCAAGCCGACCATCGCGTTGACGAAGTTCTTCCGCCTGTCGCGCAAGAGCGCCGTCAGCTTCAATGTCGAAGGCGGCTACATCCTGCCGTTCGGCGACGATTCGGATTGCGCGTACTCGTACGACGAGCTTTCGAAGAACACGACCGAGCTCTGCATCCCGCCGGCCGAGCGCTTCCTGGTGGGCGGCGAATCGTCCGTGCGCGGCTTCCGCTACGGCACGCTCGGACCGTACGAGAACTACCCGAACTACGGTCCCCGTCCCGCCGGCGGTTACAAGTACCACACGTACAATTTCGAGTATGTCTACCGCGTGAACGATCCGCTGCGGCTGGTGCTGTTTGCCGACGCAGGGAAGGCGTACGGATACGAGGAAGACTTCGACTTCGGCACGCTGCGCTACAGCGTCGGCGCCGAGATGCGTGTCTTCCTCCCGGTCTTCCAGTTCCCGTTACGGTTCATCTACGCCGTCAACCCGTCCGAGGAACCGGGTGACGATTTCGAAGGCTTCCAGTTCACGATTGGGAATACGTTCTAAACAGCAGCCGCTTAAGCACGGTTGCGATTCAGCAAGGCTCGAGAAGGAGATTCCATGAAGAAGTTCCTGATTTCGGTTGCGGTAGCCGCTCTGGCCGCGCCAATGTTTGCGCAGAACACGCCGGCCCGCGTTGCGGTGGTCGACGTACAGAAAGTGCTCACGCAGTCGACGGCCGGCAAGGCCGCCTACGAGAAGCTCAAGAAGATGCAGGAAGACCGCCTGAACAAGGCCAAGCAGATGGACGAGGAGATGAAGAAGCTCGAGACCGATCTGAACACGAAGCGGATCTCGCTCGCCGAGGACAAGCTCGCGGAGATGTCCAGGCAGCTTGCCGACAAGAAGATCGCCATGCAGCGCTACGCGCAGGATGCCGATCGCGAGATCGGTGAAGCCCGCGACAAAGAGCTTCAGGCTCTGCAGGTGAAGATCGAGCCGGTCATCGACGCCCTCGGCAAGGAAATGGGCCTGGCGCTCATCTTCAACAAGTTCGAGTCCGGTCTGGTCTACGCCTCCGACGCCGTCGAGATCACCGACACTGTCATCCAGCGTTTCAACTCTGCCGCCGGCGCTCCGGCCACCCCCGCCAAGAAGTAACCTCGGCGTTTGCCGTGAACGAAAGCCTCCCGAAAGGGAGGCTTTTGTTTGCGTTTGCGGACATCCGGCACTACTTCTTATAGGTGCGGAGAAAAGACGGTTGGAGCGGAGTCGACGATCCGGAGAAGCGGAATCTGCCGGATCTCATCCAACGAACGGCGCTTTTTGCGGACCACGATGCGGATTCCTATTACGCCATCGCGGATGAGATCGAGATCGTGCAGGCTGGTCGCGTCGGAGTGCTCACTCTCGACTGTGTTTCCGTTCGCCACTTCTGGCGTGTCCTGAACGCGAACCGTGGGCTGTTTCAGGTTCTCGAGAACTTTCACAACGCGGCGACGCCGCTGGAAGTCGTCAATCGACGGCAGCTGCTCCGAGCGCTTCTGCAGGTGGAGGCCGATGACCTTCTGCTGTGGATCCGCTCGCGCTGCGCCGTGCTCTTGTTTTTCTCCCCCGATCACTCCGCCGCGATTGAAGATGAGTTCCCCCTTGGCGAATGGCGGCGCATTCACATCAGCCCGGAAGGGCAGCCGTCGATGCTCACGATTCCGAAGAGTGTGGAGGAGATCATCACCGTCGCCACTCGGGATCTTCACGATGATGAGGCGATGGCGGTGACGTTCCGATCGAGCGGCGACGTAACGCGGATGGAGCGCAACTATCTCGCGGAGATATTCAGCCTCAATCATCTGCCCGACGCGCCGTTCGAAGGCGGCGAGACGCCGCTGATTCCGCCGCCCGCGGCGCCGATCGTTCTCTCGAATGGCGGCTTCTGCATCGATGGCGACGAGAAATTCTGGAGCGGCCAGGGCAGCGACACGATCGAAGTTGCTGACGAGCAAATCTCACCCTATCCACTCCTAGGCATGGCGTACTGCAGACCGACGAAGACCGAGTTCTATGTCACGTGCAACAACCACAGGGCAGCCGAAGGCGAATGCTCTGTCTTCCTGAGCTCCATGGAGGGACATACCTTCGTCATCAGCATCGACGGCCAGCAGCTCATCGCATCGGTGCATCGTGAGGAAATGCAAGAGAAGCTGTACGAGCGTGAGATGTATGTGCCTGAGCCGATGGTGCAGTCCATGAGGAGATGAGGTGGCCGTCGACAACTGGTTCGAAGGCGTGCACGACGCCGACCCGGCCGAGCACGAGCTCCTGTCCGCGGCCGCCGTGGCGCATCTCGCCGCCGGCGTCGGGATCGATGGAGTTCGCGTTCTCGACTATGGACAGGGCGACTGCAGCGCGATCGTCGATGACGCAGGCGAGCCGGTCGTTTTCTTCGACATGGGCGGTGGCAAGCAGCCGGCCGGTTCGCAGACGCATCCGTGGCACGTCGAGTGGGGCGTCGACAAGAAGTTCGCGGGGGCCCCGTGGCGCCACAAAATCCCGGATGTCCGGCATCGGCCGACGGTGATCCTCTCCCACTGGGACGGTGACCACTACAGCACCGCCTACTACCTCACGCATCGTCAGATGAAAACCAAGGTGGTGCCGAACGATGCGCCGGACGTGACGGATCTCAAGTGGCTCGTCCCGCGACAGTGCAGACATCCGAGCAAGCTCGCTTTCGTCATCGAGCTGAACGACGTCGCCTGCTGGCCCGCGAACGTCGAGCGACACCGCTTTCAGCTCAGCGCGCGAACATTCGTGCAGGTCGAGCGATGCGTCGGCGCGATTGGCCAGAAGTACGATCCGAATCTCGATGGGCTGGCGCTGCTCGTCGAACGCGTCGATGCCGGGGGCGACGTCGTCGAGCGCATGCTGCTCCCAGGTGATGCTCCCTATGCGTACATCCCGTCCTGCCGCGACGGGCATCTCGACAAAGTCGTTGCGATGCTCGCGCCTCACCACGGCTCGAAAACGCATCTCGACGAGGCGGAAGAGTCCATCCCGGCGGCCTCCGGTGAAGGACGGGATATCGTCTACACGTACGGTCTGAAATCGAATGGCGAACGCTGCTACGAACATCCTTCGGCTGAGGCCATCGAGGCCTACAGAAAACATGGATGGGAGCGGGCGCAACATCCGGCCGGCGCGTTCGCTCACTGGCCGCCTGGCCCCGATGATCTCGGCGATCCGATCGGCCGCGACGACGTCCTCCTGACGTTTTCTGCTCCCGACCCGCCGGATCCCGCCGTGGCCGTGCGGCCTCCGCAGCGGCGGCCGATTGCGCTTCGTGGATGATCCGTCGCCTCCATCCTCAATCCATTACAATCCGCCCCCGCTATGCTCGCCGTCCCTCTTTCTGACATCGTCTCCTTCGTTTCCGGCCGCTATGGCGGGCCGGCGGACGTGGCGATCGAAGGCGTGCTGCCTCTGTCGGAAGCGACCCGCCGCCACCTCAGCTTTCTCTCCAATCCGAAGTACGCGCCGCAGGTGGAGAGCACGCACGCAGCGGCGGTGCTGGTGGCGGAGGATCTGGCGGGCGTCGATCCTCGCTGGATCCGCGTGGCCGATCCGTACATCGCAATGGCCCGCGTGGTCGCTCGCTTCTTCGCAGGACGGCCGGCGCCTCAGGGGATCTCGCCGCTCGCTTCGATCGCGCCCTCGGCGAAGCTCGGAGGGAACGTGGCCGTGGGCGCGTTCACCGCGATCGGCGAAGATGTCGTCATTGGCGACGGCGTGGTGATCTATCCGCACGTGACCATCGAGCCAGGCTCGGTCATCGGCGATGGCACGGTCATCTACGCACAGGTCTCGATCTATCACGGCTCGCTCATCGGCCGGCGCTGCATCATCCACAGCGCTGTGGTCATCGGCTCGGACGGCTACGGCTTCGCGACCGATGAGAACGGCACCCATCACAAGATCCCGCAGGTGGGAATCGTGCGCATCGAAGACGACGTCGAGATCGGCGCCGGCACGACCGTCGATCGCGCCGCCCTCGGCGAGACCGTGATCGGCGAGGGAACGAAGATCGACAACCTCGTGCAGATTGGCCACAACGTGAAGATCGGCAAGCGCTGCCTGCTCGTGGCGCAGGCCGGCATCGCCGGATCGACGGAGCTCGGCGACGACGTGCAGGTGGGCGGACAGTCCGGATTCGCCGGACATCTGAAAATCGGCAACCGCGCTCGCGTCTATTCGAAGAGCGCCGTCTTCGACGACGTGCCGGAAGGCGTGTGGGTGCGCGGCATCCCTGCAGTCAGTCAGCGCGAGTACGTGCGCCAACAGCGAGACAAAAAAAAATGAGCGTCCTCAACATCATCGAGATTATGAAGCTCCTGCCGCATCGCTACCCGATGCTGCTGATCGACCGCGTCCTGGAAATCGAGCCGGGAAAGCGCATCGTCGGCCTGAAGAACGTCTCGGCCAACGAGCAGTTCTTCCAGGGACATTTTCCCGGCGCGCCGGTGATGCCGGGCGTGCTGATCGTGGAGGCGATGGCGCAGTGCTCGGCCGTGCTCTTCCTGCTCGACCTGCCCGATCGCGACAAAAAGCTCTTCCTCTTCGGCGGCGTCGACAAGGCCCGTTTCCGCAAGCCGGTCATTCCCGGCGATCAGCTCATCATGGAGTGCGTGATGCTGCAGCGGCGCGCCAGCACCGTGAAGATGAAAGGTACGGCCCGGGTCAACGGAGCCGTCGTCGCCGAGGCGGAGATGCTGAGCGTGATGACCGACCGGCCGGAGTAATTTGAGATGTCATCGAACCTCGCAGAATCGGCAATCATCCACGCCGACGCCACACTGGCCGCGGATGTCGTGGTCGGCCCGTACGCGGTCATCGGCGCGCACGTCACCATCGGCGCCGGAACGGTCATCGGCCCGCACGTACGCATCGACGGACCGACCACGATTGGAGAGCGCAATCGCTTTGTCGGCCTTTGTTCCGTCGGCACCGAGCCGCAGGATCTGAAGTATCGCGGCGAGCGCACCGAGCTCCGCATTGGCAACGACAACGTCTTCCGTGAATTCGTCACCGTGAACCGCGGCACGGTCGGCGGCGGCGCGATCACCACCATCGCCTCGAACAACTTCTTCATGGCCTACGCGCACGTCGCGCACGATTGCCACATCGCCTCGAACACGATCTTCGCCAACAACGCCACGCTGGCCGGCCACGTGGAAGTCGGCGACTTCGCCACCATCGGCGCCTTCTCGGCCGTGCATCAGTTCTGCCGCGTCGGCGACCACGCCTTCATCGGCGGCGGCTCCATCTGCACGCAGGACGTGCTGCCCTTCGTGAAGACCGTCGGCAACCGCCCCGCCAAAACGTACGGCATCAACACCGTCGGCCTGGAGCGCAAAGGCGTCCCGAAAGAAACGATCGATGCCCTCCAGCGCGCCTACCGCATCCTCACCCGCTCGAAGCTGCCGCTGGTCGCGGCGCTGGAAAAGATCGAGACCGACCTCGCCTTCGTCTCCGAAGCGCGCTATTTCGTGGAGTTCATCCGCACCGCGCAGCGGGGGATTATCCGATGATCCGCACCGGCGTCATCGGCACCGGATACCTCGGCCGTTTGCACGCACGCGTTCTGACGGAGACACCAGACGTCGAGGTCGTTGGTTTCGTCGAGCCGAATGACGCCATCGCGGCGGAGGTGGAGTCGTCGCTGAAGCTGCGGCGCTTCGACTCGGTGGCGAAGCTGGCAGAGGCGATCGATTGCGCGGTCGTGGCCACGCCGACCACGTCGCATTTCGAGGTTGCGCGGGAGCTGCTCGAGGCCGGCGTCGATGTGATGGTCGAGAAGCCGATCACGGCCACTGCCAATGAAGCGCGGCGCCTGATCGAAGTGGCGGACCGGCATGGCCGCATCATCCAGGTCGGTCACGTCGAGCGCTACAACCCGGCCATCATGGCCGTTGCGGACATCGTTCGCGGCGCGCGGTACATCGAAGCCGAGCGGCTGGGCGTGTTCGTGCCGCGTTCTCTCGACGTCGATGTGCTGCTCGATTTGATGATCCACGACCTCAATCTCGTGCTCTCGCTGCAGCGCCAGAAGATCGTCGAGATCCGCGCTGTCGGCGTACCCGTGCTCACCGACAAAGTGGACATGACCAATGTGCGCCTCGAGCTCGAGAACGGCGCGGTGGCCAATCTCACCGCCAGCCGCGTATCGCAGGACCGGATCCGCAAGCAGCGCTTTTTTTGCGGCGATTGCTACATCTCAGTCGACACCAAAGAGCAGGAAGTGAAAGGCGTGCGTCTCGTCGAGGAAAACGGCGTCAGCGCCGTGCGCCCGTTCGAGCTGGCGGTGGAAAAGAAAGAACCGCTGCGCGCGGAGAACGATGCGTTCCTGCAATGCGTGCGTGATCGGACGCGGCCGATTGTATCGGGCGAAGACGGTCTCGAAGCGGTGGAGCTGGCCTCGCGCGTCCGCGACGCCATTGACGCCGCGGTGCGGAGATTCAAAGCATGACGGACATCAGCATCGGCATCATAGGCGGTTCGGGCGTCTATGCGATGGAGGGGCTGACGCTGCTCTACGAGCGCACCATCGAGACGCCGTTCGGCGCGCCGTCCGATCCGTACCTGATCGGCGAGATCGACGGCGTCGGCGTGGCTTTTCTGGCGCGCCACGGCCGCGGGCATCGCTACACGCCCAGCGAGTTGAATTACCGCGCGAACATCTTCGGCTTCAAGCTCCTTGGCGTACACACCATCCTCTCCGCGAGCGCTGTCGGCTCGATGAAAGAGGAGTACGCGCCGACCGACATCGTCTTCCCGCATCAGTTCATCGACCGCACCCGCCATCGCGCCGACACCTTTTTCGGCAACGGGCTCGTCGGCCATGTCTCCTTCGCCGATCCGATCTGCGCGGGCCTCTCGTTCCTCATGGGAACCGCCGCGCGCGAAGCCGGCGCGAAGGTCCACATGGGCGGCACGTATGTCTGCATGGAAGGCCCCCAGTTCTCGACGCGCGCCGAATCGAATCTCTATCGGACCTGGGGCGTCGACGTCATCGGCATGACCAACCTCACCGAGGCAAAGCTGGCGAGGGAAGCGGAGATCTGCTACGCCACGATGGCTCTGATCACCGACTACGACTGCTGGCATCCCGATCACGACGACGTCGACATCAACCAGATCCTCGGATACCTCCGCGCCAACGCCGTCATGGCCCAGACCATCCTCCGCAACTCCATCCAGCCCGCCGCGATGCGCGGCCGCGACTGCGCATGCGTGAACGCGCTCCAAAACGCCATCCTCACCGACCCCGCCGCGATCCCGCTAAAGATCAAAGACGATCTCGCGCCGCTCATCGGCAAGTACGTGAAGTGAGCCTCACCGTGACGACTTGAAGCTCACGGTCAGGTCGAGAATCACGTCGACCGGCTCGCCGTTCAGCCGGCCCGGCTCGAACCGCCATCTGCGCAGGGCCTCGAGCGCCGTGTAGGACATCGTCGGTGCCGGCAGCGGCTCCACGACGCGCGGTGCCGTGACCTTGCCGTCCTTCGTGATCATGACCTCCACGATGAGCGTGCCGCTCGCTCCCAGCGACAGCGCGCCTGCCGGATACTCGGGGTTGACTCGCCTCAGAAGCTTGGGCACCTGCACGTTCACGTCGGGCGGTTTCTCTTGCAGCCCCTCGGGCATGTCGGCCGGTGGCCGCGGTTCGCGATGTGCCGCGAGGAATGCTCCCGCCTCGCCGAACGTGGACAGGTCGCTCTGGGCCAGCGCCGGATAGAGCGTGAGCACGCTGTGCCAGTACCACAACGCGTCTTCTTCCCGTCCCAGGCCTGCCAGTGCCAATGCCTTGTGGGAGACGACGATGCCGAATGCTCGCGTGGCCGCTTCGCCCGAGCCGAGCTGCCCGATCATTTCGCGGATCACGCGCTCGGCGATCTTCAGCGCCGCAGCGTGCTTGCCGCTCGTCAGCAGCTTCGTGCTTTGCGTCAGCTGATGGTTCCAGCGCGCAATGGTGAAGTCCTGAGCGTCCACGGCGGAGGCGAGCGAGATCGTGAGCACCAGGAGGAGGGCAGCGCGATTGTGCATGCCTCATGTTACCCTCCGCCGCCGAAAGGGATTCCCTCATGCCCATCCTCGTTGTTGGAAGCGTTGCCTTCGATGCACTCGAGACTCCGTTTGGAAAAGTCGACCGCTGCATCGGCGGCTCGGCGACGTATTTCTCCGTGGCCGCGTCGTTCTTCACGGAGGTCGATCTCGTGGCCGTCGTCGGCGATGACTTCACGGCGGAAGACGCCTCGATCTTCAACGGCCGCAACATCAACACCGATGGCCTGCAGCGTGTCCCCGGCGAGAAGACGTTTTTCTGGAGCGGCGAGTACGGGTTCGACCTGAACGTGGCCAAGACGCGCGACACGCAGCTCAACGTGTTCGCGAACTTCGCGCCGCAGCTCAACGAGCGGCAGCGCAACGCCGATGTCCTCTTTCTGGCGAACATCCAGCCCGAGCTGCAAATGGACGTGTTGCACCAGACCCAGAGGCCGCGGCTCGTGGCGCTGGACACGATGAATCTCTGGATCGACATCAAGCGCGACGCGCTGGCGCAGGCGTTCAGCGAAGTCGATCTGGTGATCATCAACGAAGCCGAGGTGCGGCAGTTCACGAAAGAGCCGAACCTCATCAAAGGCGGCCGATCGATCCTCGCACTTGGGCCGAAAACGCTGGTCGTGAAGCGCGGCGAATACGGCGTGCTCATGATTACGAATGACGTGATCTTCGCCGTGCCCGCCTATCCGCTGGAAAACGTCTTCGATCCCACCGGCGCCGGCGACACCTTCGCCGGCGGTTTCCTCGGCTACCTGGCGTCACGTAGCGAAGTCCACGACAAAGAGCTCCGCCGCGCCATCATCTTTGGCAGCGTGCTGGCGTCGTTCACCGTCGAGAAGTTTTCGCTCGATCGCCTGCGCGAAATTTCGCTGCGCGACATTCACGAGCGGTATCAGGATTTTAGGGCGCTGACGCGGTTTGATGACGTGGACGGGTAGTTTTCGCGAGAGCCGCCCCTCACCCTAGCCCTCTCCCCGCCGCGATGAACCTGCGGCGGGGAGAGGGGACTGAGTTTTTCGCGAGGTTCAAGTCCCCTCTCCCCACGGCGGCTTCATCGCCGAGGGGAGAGGGTTAGGGTGAGGGGCGGCTCTCGCGACTAATTCATCGCGCTGTATACGACCTCGCCTCCCACCACCGTGTAGCGCACCTTCGTCTTGTGCAACTCGTTTGCGGGCGTCGCGAAGAGATCGCCTTCGACGATGGTGAGGTCGGCGAGTTTGCCGGGCTCGATGGTGCCTCGGGAGCTTTCCTCGAATGCGGCGTAGGCGGCGTCGCTGGTGAAGCCGCGGATGGCTTCGGCGAGTGTCAAATTCTCGCTTGGGTGCCAGCCGCCGGCGGGCCAGCCTTTCTGGTCCTGCCTTGTCACCGCGGCGAGGAGGCCGAAGAAGGGGTTGACGTCTTCGACGGGGAAATCGGAGCCGAGGGCCAGCCGGCCGCCGGCGTTGAGGACGGTGCGCCAGGCGTAGGCGCCTTTGGCGCGTTCTTCACCGAGTCGCGCCTCGGCCCAGTACATGTCCGAGGTGGCGTGCGTCGGCTGCATCGACGCGATGATTCCGTGCTGCACGAGTCGCGGCACATCGTCGAGCGCAATGACCTGCAGATGCTCGATGCGGAAACGATCCTTCGCCGCGACGCTGGCGTTTGCGTAGGCGTCGATCACGTTGCGTACTCCGCGGTCGCCGATGGCGTGTGCGTTGATTTGAAAGCCGGCGGCGCGTCCGCGCGCGGCTACGTCCTGAACATGCTGCGGCGTGGCCAGCATCAGACCGGTGTTGCCGGGATCGTCGCTGTATGGCGCGAGCAGCGCCGCGCCGCGGCTGCCAAGTGCTCCGTCCGCGTAGAGTTTCACAGAGCGCACTGTGAGCCGGCCGCCGTAATCGACCAACGGTCCGCTGCGGAACCACTGCTCGAGCAGCGCGTCGTCATCGGAGAGCATCGCGTAGACGCGAATCGGAAAACGCTTCTCGTCGATGAGCTCCTGCACCACGTCGATCGTCGAGGTGTCGATGCCGGCGTCGTGCATTTCCGTCAGACCGTTCGCTGCAATCGCCTGTGCCGAGGCCAGCACGCGTGCCTTTCGCTGCGCGGCGCTCACCGGCGGCATGGCTCGTTCGACGAGCGGTTGCGCTGCGTCGATGAAGACGCCGGTCGGATTGCCGTTCGCGTCGCGGACGATGCGCCCTCCGTCGGGATCCTGCGTGGCGGCGGTGATGCCTGCGGCGCGCATCGCGGCGGAACTGGCCATCGTGGCGTGACCGTCCACGCGCTTGAGCAGCACGGGATGATCGGGCACCGCCGCATCGAGCGCTGCGAACGTCGGGAACTCCTGCACCGGCCAATCATTCTGATCCCAGCCGCGACCCTGGATCCATTGACCCGGTGTGGCGCTGGCGGCCCGTTGCTTCACGCGGGCGATGACCTCGTCGTACGAGGTCGTGCCCGTCAGATCGACGACATCGAGCGCGAGGCCGAGTCCGTAGAGATGACCGTGCGCGTCGGTGAGGCCGGGGAGGATCGTACCGTCGAGAACGGCAACGACATTGGCGCGCGGATACTTGCGCTCGAGCTCGGCTGCCGGTCCGACCTCGCGGATTGTGCCGCCGCTTGCATAGACCGCGTAATTTTTCTGCGGCGTCTGCGCGGCACCGGCCACGACTGTGCCGCCAATGAAGAGCATGCCTGGTTCAGTCATCGAATTCGTTTCCGCAGGAGGTGGAGTGGCGGTGCAGGCGAGCAGAGCGATGAAGCAGGACGCAGCAAAGTATCTCATTTGCGCGGAATGCTACACGGGCAAGTGGGGTTTCGTGTTTGCCTTATGAAATTCCGGAATGTGATCGCGGTCACTTTGCTCGTCGCAACGGCACTCGCCGCGCGGGATGCTTCCGCGAATCACCGGAAGTTCTCCGCCGCGAACGTTCCCGCGGCGAAGTTGAAGAAGCCAGGCAAGGTCGTGATCACGAACGACCATCGCTCCATCACCGCGCATCGTTTCTTCGGCAACATCCGCGAGGCGCTGGTTTCGATCCGCAGCGCGCGCACGATCGCCTTCCGTCCCTTCGGACCGGAAGTGTTCAACTCGCGCGCTACCGTCAACGCGCCGCGCGAGCTGGCCGCCGCCATTCAGGATGCATCACGCCAGCACGGCGTCGATCCGCGTCTGGTGGCTGCCGTGGCGCGTCGCGAGTCTGCGTGGCGCGCGAATGTCGTTTCGAACAAAGGCGCCATCGGCATCATGCAGCTCATGCCCGAGACCGCGCGTTACCTCGGCGTGACGGACGCATTCGACGCGCGCCAGAACATCTTCGGCGGCACGCGCTACTTGCGCACGCTCCTCGATTCGTTTCACGGCGATCTCGATCTCACGCTGGCCGCCTACAACGCCGGTCCCGGCGCCGTGCAGAAGTACCGCGGCATTCCGCCGTATCGCGAGACTCGCGCATACGTGGCCGCGGTGCGCGCGACGTACGAGCAGTCGCTGCTGCAGTAGTTCTCGCGAAAACCGCCGCTATTGCGAGTACCACTCCGCGACCGCGGTCACCAAACCTCCGCGGATGAAGACGCTGGTGTGGCGTGCGCAGCCTTCGGTAACGCGGCAGACGTAGAAGTACTCCGTGTCGCCGAGGCGTTTGAGGGCGGTCTCGGGAACGGCGGAGGCATCGGGACGTCCCAACTTTTCCACGATGCTGACCGTGCTGTCGCCGAGCTCAACGCCTCTGCGCTCGCGCACGTCGAGCTGCGGTCCGGCCTCCGGTCTGCGGCACGGTTCGTCCGCGGTCAGCGCAACGCGCCACGGCTTATCGTCCTTCTTATCCATCGTGAGCAGAAGATACCGGCCCGTTCCGATGCGGTAGCAGCCTTCCTTACGCAAGCCGGGAAATTGCTGTTGCAACGTGGCAAGCGGCATCTCGACGATCTGATCGAGATAAAGCGGGTCCGCCGCGCGGCTGCTGACGGCCACGAGCAGCAACGATACGAACGCGATTCCGAGTCTCATCCTTCGCCCCATTTCAGCTTGTTGCGTAGAACGTCGAAGTAATTCTTGTCGGGTGATTGGACTAAGAGTACCCGTTCTTCCGACTTTCGGATGCAGATCCGATCTTCGTCGCCGATCTCGAAACCCTCCTGACCGTCGAGCGAGAGAAAGATATCCCGAGTGTCGGGCGTAGTGAGACTGATCTCGATGTCGAGCTCATCCGGAAGGACGAGCGGGCGGTTCGTCAGCATGTGCGGGCAGATGGGCGTGATCACCATCGCTCCCATGGTGGGATAGATGATCGGACCGCCGGCGGAGAGGTTGTAGGCGGTCGAGCCTGTGGGCGTGGCCACGATCAGTCCGTCGCCGCGGAACGTGGAGACGAAGAGTCCGGCCACGCTGACGCGCATCTCGATGATACGGGCCACGGCGCTCTTGTTGATCGCGCAATCGTTGAGCACGCGATAGCGCACGCCGGCATCGCGATTCGGTCCGATCACGGACACTTCGAACGTCACGCGCGGCTCGACGTGAAACTCGCCGGCCAGAACGAGCTCGAGCACCGCCGGGAACTCTTCGACACGAATCTCGGTGAGGAAGCCGAGCGTGCCCATGTTCACGCCGATGATCGGCACGTGCTCGGGCGCGTGGCGCGCCACCGACAGCAGCGTTCCGTCGCCGCCGAACGTGATCAGAAGATCGCATTCGCGCCCCAGGCTCGCTTTCGGCGCGATGTCGTTGGTGATTCCCAGCTCGCGAGCCATGTCGGCGTCGTAGATGACGCTCAGTCCGCGCGCACGAAGTCCTTCGCCGATCTCCTGCGCATAGGCGAGCGCTGTGGGAGAGGTGGTCTTGGCCGCGATTCCGATCGTTTGCATGACGTTAATTGTGTCCGCTGGAGCGATGAGTATGCCATCTTCGAGTCGGCGGTCGGCAGTCGGCGGTCGGCCGTGGAAGAGCAACGCATGAGGCCAGCGCTTCTCTACTGCCGACTGCCGACCGCCGACCGCCGACTCGTAGTCAGACCACGCGCCGCACGTCCTCGGCCTCGACCACGATCCGTTCCCCGGCCCGCTCCGGTCCGAGGAACAGAATCGGGTGAAGCACCTTCTCGAGAATGGCGCGCAGGGCGCGCGCGCCGAGGCGTTGCTTGATGGCGGCGCCGGCAATCTCGTAGAGCGACTCGCGTGTGAACTCGAGCTGGATCTGATCGAGCGCGCAGAGACGCTGATACTCCGGGACCATCGCCTCGCGCGGCTCCGTCAGAATCGTCACGAGATCCGACGCGGTGAGATGGTGCAGCTCCACGCGCAACGGCAACCGCCCCAGCAGCTCCGGCAGGAATCCATACTTCACCAGATCTTCGGCGCTCACTTCGCGCGGCGCAACGGGAGCGTTCTCGAAAAATCCGACGCTCCGTCCGTCCGGCTCGTCTTCCATCTCGGAGAACGAGCCCGCGCAGATGAAGAGAATGTTCGAGATGTCGATCTCGACGTAATCGTGCTTGTTCCAGTGCGCGGTGACGTTCATCGGCACGAACAGCTTCTCGCCTTCCAGGATCTTCAGCAGCGACTGCTGCACGCCTTCCCCGCCGATGTCGCGCTGACCCGAGCCGGTGCGTCCGCCGTTGGCGCGGCGCGCGATCTTGTCGATCTCGTCGATGAACACGATCCCGCTCTCGGCCTTGTCGACGTTCTGATTCGTGGCGTAGAGAAGCCGTCCGATGGCCACTTCGACGTCTTCGCCGTAGTACCCGGCCTCGGTGAATGCGGTGGCGTCGTTGTACGCGAACGGCACGTCGAGCACGCGCGCAAGCGTGCGGGCGAGATACGTCTTGCCGCTGCCGGACGGCCCCATCATCAGGATGTTCGACTTGCGGATCGACACGTCTCCGCCGAACTTGAGGTATTCGATCCGCTTGAGGTGGTTGTACGCGGCGATGGCCAGCACTTCCTTGGCCAGACGCTGCCCGACGACATACTGGTCGAGCTGCTCGAAGATCCGCCTTGGTGTGACGTGGAGGAAGCGGTAGATGTCGCGCTTTTCCTTCATCAGCAGGCTTGCCGTCGAGTATAACGCCGTCATGCTCATCCCCGTCCTCCTCGCCGCGCTGGTCATGATCGATACGCCTGCCGCAACCGGTTCCGCGGAGCCGCACGTCGCATCGTTACGCGATGGCGGAGTGGTCCTGTCGTGGCTCGAGCCGGCCGGCGGAAAGAAGCACGCGCTCAAGGTGGCGTCGTATCGCAAGGGCAAATGGTCGGCGCCGCGTGTGATCGCCGCGCGCGACGATTTCTTCGTGAACTGGGCCGATTTCCCGTCGGTCGTCGAAGACCGCAAAGGCACGCTCTTCGCGCACTGGCTGCAGAAGAGCGGATCGGACACCTACGCGTACGACGTCTGGATCACCGCCTCGCGCGATGACGGAAAAACGTGGAAGACGCCGCGCGTTCTGCACACGGACAGAAAACCGGGCGAGCATGGATTCGTGTCGATAGTGCCTCTGGCCGCCGGCGGCGTGGCGGTGGCGTGGCTCGACAGCCGCGAGATGAAGCCGGGTAGCCACCATGGACACGGCGGCGGCGCGATGACATTGCAGTACGCCGAAGTCGACGGCGCGTTGCATGTATCGCGCGAGACGCTGCTGGACGCACGCGTCTGTGAATGCTGCGCGACCGGTATGGCCATGACCGTGAACGGACCGCTGGTCGTTTATCGCGATCGATCGAATGAAGAAATCCGTGATATCTCCTTCGTCCGCAAGAACGGCGCGGCCTGGACCACTCCGGCGCGCGTTCATGCCGACGGCTGGAAGATCGAAGGCTGTCCGGTGAATGGACCGCAGGCCGACGCGCGCGGCAAGAACGTTGCCGTGGCCTGGTTCACCGCGCCGGAGAACAAGCCCATCGTCAACGTGGCCTTCTCGCGCGACGCCGGCGCCACGTTCGGAAAAGCGCTGCGCATCGACAGCGCAAACGCCGCCGGCCGCGTCGATCTGCTCATGCTCGACGACGGAAGCGCGCTCGTGACCTGGATCGAAGGCACGGCGGACAACTCCTCGATCATGATGCGCCGCGTCTACTCCGACGGGCGCATGGCCGCTCCCCAGAAGCTCGCCGCCACCACCTCCGCCCGCGGCGCCGGCTTCCCCCGCGCCGCCCTCACCGGAAAAACCGCCTGGTTCGCCTGGACCGATCTCGCCGCAAAGAAAATTCGCGTCGCGAAGATGGAGTAGTTCGCAGCTCCCCTCGCTCAAGCGAGAAGGCCGTACCGCGTTAGCGGTACGGAGACGGTAGCCGGGGGGCGCGCGCGCAGACGCGCTACCCCCGGAAAGGTTGGCATTCCCCAAGTCGCACCACGTCAGTGGTGCGGAGAGTGAGATCGATATGGACGAGCGCTTCCTACGCTCTGATCGTTTTGTTCGATTCTCCGCACCGCCTACGCGGTGCGACTTCAAATACGTTCTTGTCCGTGGGTAGCGCGTCTGCGCGCGCAACCCACGGCTACCCTCTCCGTACCGCTCCGCGGTACGACCTCGCCCCAACCCACCCTCACACCCCCCTGTGACGATGCTCACCCGTTCATGTATCGGTTCCTACCCCGCGGGGTGGGGGCGATCACCGGGTTTGGTGCGATCTTGCAGCAGTAACGAAAAGGGAGCCGACACCATGCCTTCGCCATACAACCTCGCCATCGTCGATCATTGCAGCGAATGTTCCTTGCGCCAGGCCGACGGGTTTTTCTGCAACATGTCCCCGGAGCCGGTGGAGGCGATGGACTCGATCAAGTTTGCGGGCGCCTATCCGAAAGGTTCGTTGCTTTTCGTCGAGGGTGAGCAGCCGCGCGGCGTGTTCATTCTCTGCAGCGGCAAGGCCAAAATCACCACCAGCTCGAGCGAAGGCCGGACGCTGATCATCAAGATCGCCAGTCCCGGCGAGATTCTCGGTGTGAGCGCGGCCATCCTCGGCAAGCCCTATGAAGTCTCGGCCGAGACGCTCGAGGCGTCGCAGGTCAGTTTCATCCGCCGCGACGACTTCCTGCGTTTCCTCAACGCCTACTCCGAAGCCTGCATGCACACGGCTGAGCAACTGAGCCAGAAGTACGAGTCCGCACAGCGCGAGATCCGTACGCTCGGCCTCTCCCAGACCACCTCCGAGAAGCTAGCCAAGCTGCTTCTCGACTGGAGCGCCAGCGGCGAAGAGACACCGCAGGGAATGCGTCTGCAGGTGCTGCTCACGCACGAAGAGATCGGACAGATGATCGGCACGACGCGCGAGACCGTGACTCGTCTTCTCAGCGATTTCAAACGCAAAAAGCTGATCAGCGTCAAAGGCTCCAGCCTGTTCCTGCTGGCAAAGCAGCAGATGATGGACATGGTCTCGATCTGAGACAAGCCTCACCGGGCCATGTAACAACCATCACCGCGTCGTTGCGGCAGCGCCTCCTATCGTGACTGCGTGAGCCGATCCATTATTGAAACTACGCTGGCCGATCACGAGACGCTGATCCGCTTCCGGGAAGGCGAGACGTTGTTCCATGAGGGCGAGGAGCCGAAAGGCGTCTACGTCCTGCATTCGGGAACGGTCAAGCTTCTCTTCGCGGGCAGGAACGGCAACACGAAGGCGCTTCGCGAGGCGCGGCCGGGACAGCTCCTCGGTCTCAGCAGCGTCGTCTCGCGACGCGCCCATGACTGCTCGGCCACCGCGGCGGAGCCATGCGAAGTCGCCTTCATCGAGCCCGACGATTTCCGTCGCGCGCTCGACGATTCCCCTGCCGTCTGGTTCAGCGTGCTTCGCGTTCTCAGCAACGAGGTCAACGCCGTCTACGACGACATGCGCGTGATGGCCGCCCGCTGAGTTTCGTCTGCCGCCGAGGGCCTGGTGACGACCGTCACTCCACCGGTTGACAGCCATCATCTCTCGATGGTTGCGCGCGGGATACCTTTCGAGCATGCAAGCCCTGCTTGATGGAAACGAAGCCGTCGCCCGTGTCGCTTACGCTCTGAACGAAGTCATCGCCATCTATCCCATCACGCCGGCGTCGTCGATGGGGGAGTGGGCCGACGCCTGGTCTGCCGCCAAGCGGCCGAATCTCTGGGGGACCATTCCCTCGGTGATCGAGATGCAGAGCGAAGCGGGTGCGGCCGCCGCGGTTCACGGCGCGCTGCAGACCGGCTCGCTGGCCACGACGTTCACGGCGTCGCAGGGGCTGCTGCTGATGATCCCCAACATGTACAAGATCGCCGGTGAGCTGACACCGGCCGTGTTTTACGTCGCGGCTCGCACGATCGCCACGCACGCGCTGTCGATCTTCGGCGACCACAGCGACGTGATGGCCGCGCGCGCCACGGGCTGGGCGATGCTCTGCTCCGCGAGCGTGCAGGAGGCGCATGACTTCGCGCTGATCGCCCAGGCGGCCACGCTGGAATCGCGCCTGCCGTTCCTCCATTTCTTCGACGGCTTCCGTACGTCGCATGAAATCGCCAACGTCACGCTGATCGAAGACGAGCAACTTCGCGCCATGATCGATCCGGAGCTGGTCTTCGATCATCGCTCGCGCGCGCTCACGCCCGATCGTCCAGTTCTGCGCGGCACCGCACAGAATCCTGACGTCTTCTTCCAGGCGCGCGAGCGGTCCAATCCCTTCTACAACGAATGCGCGACGATCGTCGTCGAGACGATGGAGCGTTTCGCGAAGAAGATCGGCCGCAATTACGCGCCGTACGAGTATTGCGGCGCCCCCGATGCCGATCGCGTGATCGTGGCCATGGGCTCCGCGTGCGAGACGGTCGCCGAGACCGTCGACGCGCTGAACGCTACCGGCGAGCGCGTAGGCCTCATCAAAGTGCGCCTGTTCCGCCCGTTCGATGCCACGCGCTTCGCGGTTGCGTTGCCGCGCACGGTTCGCTCGATCGCCGTTCTCGATCGGACCAAAGAGCCCGGCAGCGTCGGCGAGCCGCTGTATCTCGACGTCTCCGCCGCCTTGCGCGAGACCGGTCGCGAAGTGCCGGTCGTGATCGGCGGGCGGTTCGGTTTGTCGTCGAAGGAATTCACGCCGGCCATGGTCAAGGGCGTCTTCGACGAGCTCGAAACGGACAATCCGCGGAGCCACTTCAGCGTCGGCATCAACGACGACGTCACGTACAACAGCATCGACTACGACCCGACCTATTCGATCGAGCGCGACGATGTCGTGCGCTCTCTTTTCTACGGCCTCGGGTCGGACGGCACGGTCGGCGCGAACAAGAATAGTTGCAAGATCATCGGCGACGCGGGCCGCTACGCGCAGGGCTACTTCGTGTACGACTCGAAGAAGTCGGGCGCGATGACGGTCTCGCATCTCCGCTTCGGACCGCGGCCGATCCGCGCGCCGTACCTCGTCGATCGCGCCTCGTTCGTGGCCTGCCAGCATCCGTCGCTCGTCGGTCGCGTCGACCTGCTCGAGCATCTCGCTCCCGGCGGAACGTTCCTCTTCAACGGAAGCGAGATCCCGGAGCTGCTGCGCGCCCGTCTGGCCGCGCTCAACGCACGCGCGTTCGTCATCGACGCCTCGCGCGTAGCCCGGGAATGCGGCATGGGCAACCGCATCAACACGATCATGCAGGTCTGCTTCTTTGCCTGCTCGAACGCCATGCCGTTCGACGAAGTGCTCGACGCGATCTGCGACGCCGTGCGCAAAACGTACGGGCACAAGGGCGAAAAGGTCGTGGAGAAGAACCTGCGCGCCATCGACGCCGCGCTCGCGAATCTGCACGAGGTGCCAGTCGGTAAGACCGAAGCTTCTTCCCCTGCCGACCGCCGACCGCCGGCCGCCGACTCACTCCTGGCCACTCTGATGGCCAACCGCGGCGACGACCTCCCCGTCAGCGCCATGCCGTGCGACGGCACGTTCCCCACCGGCACCGCGCGTCATGAGAAGCGCAATCTCGCGCTCGACATCCCCGTGTGGGAAACGGCCTCGTGCATCCAATGCGGCAAGTGCGCGATGGTTTGTCCGCACGCAGCCATTCGCATCAAGGCGTACGACGAGTCGCTCGTCGCCAGCGCGCCGCCGACGTTCAAGTCGCTGACCCCGGTTCATAAGGATTGGAAGGGACTGGCCTACACGATCCAGGTCGCCCCCGAGGACTGCACGGGGTGTGCGATCTGCGTCGACATCTGTCCCGCGCGCAGCAAGAGCCACCCGGATCAGAAGACGCTGACGATGGCGCCACAGCCGCCGCTCCTCGAAGCCGAGCGCGTGAACTGGGATTACTTCCTCGCGCTTCCGGAGCTCGACCGCACCAGGATCAATCCTTCGCTGATTCGTCATCAGCAGTTGCAGCAACCGCTGTTCGAGTTCTCCAGCGCCTGCGCCGGCTGCGGCGAGACGCCGTATCTCAAACTGGCCACGCAGCTTTTCGGCGATCGGATGGTGGTCGCCAATGCCACCGGTTGCTCATCGATCTTCGGAGGCAACCTCCCCACCACGCCGTGGTCGAAGAACGCCGACGGCCGCGGTCCGGCCTGGTGCAATTCGCTCTTCGAGGACAACGCCGAGTTCGGCCTCGGCTTCCGCGTTTCGATCGACAAGCATCGCGAGTTCGCGATCGAGCTCGTGCGCCGGCTCGCTCCCTCCATCGGAGACGAACTGGCCACTGCGCTGATCGAATGCGAACAGAAAAACGAAGCAGAGATCTTCGAACAGCGCCAGCGCGTGGAGCTGCTCAAGGTGCGTTTACGCCGCCACGAGCTGATGACGCGCATGCACAAGCTCGACGCCATCGACGAACAGCAACTCCTGGCCATCGCCGACGTGCTCGTGAAGAAGAGCGTCTGGATCGTCGGCGGCGACGGCTGGGCGTACGACATCGGCTTCGGCGGACTCGATCACGTGCTCTCCAGCGGTCGCAACGTGAACATCCTCGTCCTCGACACCGAGGTCTACTCCAACACCGGCGGCCAGATGTCGAAGGCCACGCCAAGATCCGCCACGGCGAAGTTCGCCACCGCCGGCAAGTCCGCCGCCAAGAAGGACCTCGGCCTGATGGCCATGACCTACGGCAACGTGTACGTAGCCAGCGTAGCCATGGGCGCGCGCGACGAGCAGACGCTGAAAGCATTCATCGAAGCAGAAGCGTTCGACGGCCCCTCGCTGATCATCGCCTACAGCCACTGCATCGCCCACGGCTTCGACATCGGCACGGCCATGCAGCACCAGAAAGCGATCGTGAGCTCCGGCCAATGGCTGCTCTACCGCCACGACCCGAGGCGCGAAGGGAACCCGCTACAACTCGACTCCCGAGCCATCAGCACCGACGTCGCCGACTTCCTTCAAAGCGAAACGCGCTTCAACCACGTGCAGGACATCCCCACGGTCCAACACGACGTGACCGTCAGGCGCGAGATGTACGAGTACCTGGCGAAGAAGTAGGTGGCGGGAGTGGACTTTGTGGACGTAGTGGACTTAGTGGACGCTAGCGGTGGACGGTGTCCACCAAGTCCACCAAGTCCACAACGTCCACAACGCTCACGCAGCGCGCTACACGATCACCGATTCCACCGCCCGCCGCGGCGTCGGTTGCGCGGTTGCGGTAGTCGATCCGATGCGGAGCAGAACTTGCGGCGGGCGGGTGCTGCCGAGGATCGTGCGCAGTTCTTCGCGTGAGGCGGCGTCTTCCACTGGTGCGTTGAGGAACGAGTACTGCGGTCGTCGCGGTCCACGATGAGCAGGCGCCGCGAATAGTCGGCGAAGACTTCCACGCCCTCCGCGGTGATGCGAAACGACCAGGGCTGCGTGTTGTGTCCGGATGGGGCGAGGATGGCGTAGCGCAGCAGAAACTGCATCTGCTGCTCGTACGTCTCGATCTCGTAGAAGTCGGCTTCGTCGATGATCCAGGGATTGGTCACGTGACGGCCTCCTTCCCTCTGCTCACGAATGCAACGGAGGGCTGGCCTGCCGGCTCGTAGGCGCACAGCGGATCGGCGCCGAAGAGATCGCCGGTCATGGCATAGGCGCGGGCGCGCGAGCCGCCGCACAGCATGCGGAAATCGCAATGGAGGCATTTCCCGTGAAGGTTGTTCGGATCGCGCAACGCCACGAACAGGTCGCTGTTGCGGTAGATCGCGCTGAGGGGGCGATAGCGCAGGTTGCCCGCACTGTGCGGCGCGAACTCACTCGGACGCACTTCGCCCGAATGCGAGATGTAGATGAAACCGCGCGCACCGTCCAGCGCCGCATCGAGCACATCACGCGGATTCTCCGCGGCCTCGTTCTCATATCCGCTGAAGTCGGACCACTTCTCATTGCCTGCGGCGAGACGCGATTCGAGGAGACGCTGCAGACGAAAACGCCGATAGTGCTGAGCCTCCACGACGCGCACCGCGAACTTCTCGTGCAGGCGGATCTCGTCGAGCATCGCGAACACGCGCTCGACTTCCATCGCCGTGAGAATTTCCAGCTCGCGCGACGCGCCGGTCGGAACGATGAAATGTACGTTCCAGCGCACGATCCCCAGCGTGCGGATCAGTTCCGTGATGGCGTCGAGATCGTTCATGTTGTTGCGCGTCACGACCGTATTGATCTCGATGCGCATCCCGGCGCTTTCCGCCCAGCGGATGGCGCGCAGCGTGGCCGCGAACGTGTTGGCAATCTTGTGAATCGATTCATGGATGGCCGGGATCGAGCCGTCGATGCTGAACACGACCGTCGTGAGCCCGCTCGCCTGCAGGTTCTCGATGGCGAACGACTTGAGCTCGTTGGTGGGACTGAGCACGAGTGAAGGCTCGAGCCCGCGGCGGCGTGCGTAGTCGATGATCTGATCGACGTCGTCGCGCTCCAGCGGATCACCGCCGGAGATGATCAGCTCGCGAGGAGCCAGCGCGGCGATCTGATCGATGGTCTTGTAGGCCTCGTACGTGGAGAGCTCATTCGGATCGCGCCGCTCGCTGGCGCCGGACGGACAACCCTTGCAGTGCAGGTCGCAGAGACGCGTCAGCTCCCACAGGACGACGGGATGCGGTTCCGGAGTGGTCATGGTCGTCTCCGGGTCACGCGGGCACGAGCGTTTCGGCGAGGATGGTCTCGTACAGAGCGAGCGTGTCCTCGACTTCACCGGGCGGGATGCGCCGGACGATCACACCTTCGTGCTCGATGATGAAGTCACCCGGCAGGAAAGTCTCCGCCAACGGCTCGAAACGAACGATTTTCCGCGTGCCCCAACAGTCCATGACTGCCGACGTACCGCTGATGCTGACGATCTGTCCAGGGAAGCCGAGACACATGGCGCCCACCTCCGACGTCAGTGTCGATCCGCGGCGCGCATGCGCCGATGACTGGCAACACACGGGCAGGTGTCGCGCGTCACACTCCACCCCGTCCGCCGTCAACACCCGGATCGGCCGGCGGACCTATGCTCCATTCATGCAAGTACGCGATTTCATGACTCCCGCTCCTGCCGCCTGCGAACCGGCCACGACGCTGCGCCTGGCCGCAAAGCTCATGTCCGATCACAACTGCGCCGCCATCCCGATCGTCGATTCGAACGTGGCCGTGGGAATCGTGACCGACCGCGACATCGCCTGCCGGGCCGTGGCCCTGGGTTGGAACGCAGCCGAGCTTCCGGCCTCCGCGATCATGTCCTCCCCGGCCATCGCCGTCGGTCCCGACGAAGAGTGGGACAAGGCCATCGAGCTGATGAAAGAGAACCGCATTCATCATCTGCTGGTGATCGATGACGCGGGCGCTCTCGTCGGCATCGTCGCGCAGTCGGACCTCGGGCGCCGGATGAACAACCGCGAGCTCGGCGATCTGGCCCGCTCCACGTCGCTGCCGCCGTCGGCAACACTGCGCGCAGTACCGCTGCCAGCCACGCGAAGGCAAAACATGGGGCATTAAGTGAGTCCGCGTAGCGGACAAGAGGTAATAGCACCCGGCTTTCAGCCGGGTGAACCCGTGTCCAGTATCTCGAGCCCGCGTTAGCGGGCGACAGATCTGCCGGCCGCTACGCGGACTGTGACCATCACACGATCGGGTCCCCCGGCTGAAAGCCGGGGGCTAGTGCCTTGGGCGTGCTACGCACGCGTTCTTCCGGCCGAATGGGTCGCACCTCACGCCACTGCGGGCCGTCGCTTCCATGCGACGTAGGGTGCGGCCATCCAGCGTAGCGCGCGGTTTTTGAGCGCGTAGAGCGCGTTGGCCGCGTTCGGCTCCACGAGATCGGCGCACTCTTCCGCCTGCACCACGAGCGACACTTCGATCGGCAGGATTCCCACCGGCAGCCGCGCGCGGCGGCAGCTCTCGTGAAGGTGTGCGAACACTTCCTTCATGGCGGACGGATCGGGCGGCGGAACGTCTTCCATCTGGCTGCCTACGGTCGGGCGGAAGATGCAGACGGTGGGGAAGGCTCCGGCGTTGACGATGCGATCGATGCCGCGCATCGTGTCGGCGATCGGCTCGACCCCCGCGATGATCTCGCCGGACACGCGGCCGCGGCCGAGTTTCTTCGCCGTGTACTCCATCGCTTCGAAGAATGCGTGCTGCCCGAGCGTGCGTGCTTTACCGGGACAGATGGCGGCGAATACTTGCGGGTTCTCAAACTCGTAGCAGAACGAGAAGTGATCGGCCCCGGCGTCGATCAGCCCGTCGTATTCATAGAAGAAGCTGTGCGGAACCGGAGCGGCCTGCACGCCGATGAATCCGCCCACATGGCGGCGCACGGCGCGCACGTACGGCTCGCAGCGGCGCAGGCCGTGCGTGGCCTCCATGGCGGTCCGTTCTTCGAAGTGATAGCCGGTGTTGAAGTGCGTGAAGAAGGATTGCGATTCGTCGCGTGCGGCGCGCGCCACTTCGATCACATCCTCGACGCTCTTGCGCGCTTCCTCGGCCGTGCCGACGTTCTCGCCCGTCGTGCAGAACTTGCAGGCCAGAGAAGTCTTCGCGCTCCAGAAGGCGCAGCGGCTGCCGACGTAAATGCCGAGGTAATTTCCCTGGAGGACTCCGATCCGGCTCATCGGAACATCGGAAGAGGTGGAGAGCGAATACCACCGCGGCTCCGGCGGAATCTCCACCCGATACTCGATGGCGGTGCGCTCGTCGAGGATCCGCGCGCCGTCTTCCGCATGGCGGAGGACGAAGGGCGACTTCGAAGCGAACGCTTCCACGACTGGCACGTTCACCCAGATCTTCTTGCGGCCGCCCGTGAGGATGAGCTCGAAGCCCGAGCCGAGGCCGGCACGCGTGCGTCCGATGGGACGGCCGCTGCCAGCGGAGTCATCGATGCGCATGCCGCGGCAGAACAACTCGATTTCCAGCTCGACCGGTTTCAGCACACGGTCAATAAACGGCCCGCGCCACAGCCGGACGTATGACTGCCGTCACACGTGCGTGTGAGCATGTGTACCGCGTCCGAGGTGTGGCCGGAGAGATGCTTCGACAAACGGCGGAGGCACCATGACGGAAGCGCAGATCAAACCTGAATTCATCTCCCGGCCCACTCTGATTGTCGCCCTGCGGGAAGAACTGAATCGTCGTGCAAACGGCGAGATGTCGATCTGCAGGCTTGCTTCGCAAACGGGCATCTTCTGCAAGGGCTTCCGCCGTTTCTCGAACGACGAGCTGAAAGAAAAATATGAGTGGATCGTGGACAGGAATCCCGATGCTTCGCGCGGCGAGCTCGAGGAGATCGCCGACCGCTGGCAACTGGCGCGGCAGGATGTCCTCGGCGCGACGACATCGTGCGACGTGCAGCAGCTCGAGCATGACTCCTGCGGCGGCTGGGACGATTTCTCGAACGAGAATCTGGCCCTCTTCCTTCGCGAGCTGACCGGCCGCAACGTCTCTGTTCCGTCGTGAACGATTCCCTGGAGGCAATTCCGTGACTGTGACTGCATACCCGACCCAATTCGAATCCGACGTCGTACTCCGCACCGGCCGCACGATGCACATCCGGCCCATCCGCGGCGAAGATCACGAGCGCTTGATCCATTTCTACGCGCACCTCTCGCCGGAAAGCATGCACGCACGTTTCTTCGATGCCCGGCGCCCCGAGATGGCCGCGCAGGCCTCGCCTTCGAACGTCGACTACGACCGCGAGTTCGGTGCAGTGGCCGAAGTGAACGGCGAGATCGCCGGCGTGGCGCATTACTTTGCCTCGCGCAGGAAACCGAATCGCGCCGAAGTGGCCTTCGCGATCTCGGATGCCGCGCAGGGATGCGGCGCGGGAACCAAACTGCTGGAGACGCTGGTCCTGGCGGCGCGCGATCACGGCATCGACCGCTTCGAAGCGGAAGTGCTGGCCGGCAACAGCCGCATGCTCGACGTCTTTCTCGGAATGGGCTTCGACATCGCACGGCGCACGGATGAAGGCGTCGTCACGCTGGCATTTCCGATTGCCGCGACGGCCGTTGCCACCGAGCGCGCCGCGCAGCGGTCGCAGAGCGCCGCGTACGCATCGATGAGACCGGTCTTCGCGCCGCGCTCCATCGCCGTCATTGGCGCCAGCCGCCGGCCGGGACAGCTCGGTCGCGAGGTCGTTCACAACCTGCGCGCCTCCGGATTCACCGGCGCGTTGTACGCCGTCAATCCCAACGCCTCGGAGATCGACGGCGTTCGCGCATTCGCGTCATTGAGCGACATCGGCGAGCGGGTCGAGCTGGCCGTGATCGCCGTTCCCGCAGAGCTCGTGAGCGCCGCACTCGATGATTGCATCGCCAACGGTGTCGGCGCGGTGGTCGTGATCAGCGCGGGATTCGCGGAGGTCGGAGAAGAAGGCCGCAAACAGGAAGCGGCGCTGCTCGACAAAATCCGCCGCGCCGGCATTCGCATGGTCGGACCGAACTGCATGGGCGTGATCAACACCGATCCGGCCGTGCGCATGCACGCCACGTTTTCCGCGGTCTTTCCGCCCGCCGGCAATGTGGCCATGTCCAGCCAGAGCGGCGCCCTCGGATTGGCAGTCCTCGACTACGCACGCTCACTGAACATCGGCTTCTCGACGTTCATCTCAGTCGGCAACAAGGCCGACGTTTCGGGCAACGACCTCATTCAGTACTGGGCCGAGGATCCGAACACCGACGTCATTCTGCTGTACCTGGAGAGCTTCGGAAATCCGCGCAAGTTCGGCGAGATCGCGCGCCGCGTCGGCCGCACGAAACCGATCGTGGCGGTGAAGGCCGGACGCTCCGCTGCCGGCGCCAAGGCGGCCAGCTCGCACACCGGCGCGCTGGCTACGAGCGACGCCATCGTCGATGACCTCTTCCGCCAGGCCGGCATCATCCGCACCGGAACGCTCGAAGAGATGTTCGACGTGGCCGCGCTGCTCGCCAATCAACCGCTGCCGAAAGGCAAGCGCGTGGCCATTCTGACCAATGCTGGCGGACCCGGAATCCTGGCCGCCGATGCATGCGAGGCGAACGGTCTCGAGCTCGCGCCGCTCGACAACTACACGGTGACGTCGTTGCGCTCGTTCCTTCCTGCTGCCGCCAGCGTCGGCAATCCGATCGACATGATTGCCTCGGCTTCGGCGGAGCAGTATCGGAAGAGCATCGAGTTGCTGCTGGCCGATCCGAGTGTGGACTCCGTGGCCGTGATCTACATCCCCGTGCTGGCCACCGAAGCGGCGAACGTGGCCGCGTCGATCCGCGAAGCGGCGATGCTGTCGCAGGGAAAGACGATTCTGGCCACGTTCATGAGCGCCGCCGGCGTGCCCGATTCGCTCGCGCCCGTGCCGTCGTTTTCATTTCCGGAGCGGGTGATCAACGCGCTCGCGCAGGTCACGCGCTACGCCGAATGGCGCGCGCAACCGGAAGGAACGAGCGCGAAGTTCGACCTCGACATCCCGCGACTGCGCTCGATCATCGACGCGTCCTGCGCGCTCGGCGATCGCTGGCTCGATCCGCTCGAGGTCAACGCGATGCTGCGCGCGGTCGGGATCGGCGCACCGCCGACCCTCTTCGCTACGTCTTCCGAGGGGGCAATGGAAGCGGCCATGAGCCTCGGCTTCCCGGTCGTGCTGAAAGCGTACGGACCGGCGCTGCTGCACAAGACCGAAGTCGGCGGCGTGAAGCTCAATCTTCCGCACGAATACTCGGTCGTGAGCGCCTACGAAGAACTGGCCGCCGCACTGGGCGACGCCATGACCGGCGTACTCATCCAGCCCATGGTCAAAGGCGGCGTGGAGATGATGCTCGGCGCCACCTGGCAACAATCGTTCGGCCACGTCATCGCCTGCGGCGCCGGCGGCACCCTCGTCGAGCTCCTCGACGACGTCGCCTTCCGCATCCACCCCCTCACCGACCGCGACGCCCGCGAAATGCTCGAAGAAGTGCGCTGCACCCGCCTCCTGAACGGCTTCCGCGGCAGCGCCCCCTCCGATCGCAAAGCCCTCGACGAAACCATCCTCCGCCTCTCCGCGCTACTCGACGCCTGCCCCGAAATCCGCGAGATCGACCTCAACCCGCTGAAGGTGCTGGAGCACGGAGTGTCATCGGTGGATGCACGAATCCGCGTCGAGCCGAGCGTCGCTACGACGCCATCGAGGAGGATTGCGTACTAGCTTTTCGCGAGAGCCGCCCGTGAGGGCTTTTCGCGTGGGACTAAAGTCCCCTCTCCCCTCCGGGGAGAGGGCTAGGGTGAGGGGCGGCTCTCGCGAAAAACATGATCACCTACCGGGCTTGGTCGCAATGAGATCGAGTGTGGTCACCGCTCGTTCAATCACGTTCCCGAAACGTCCGCATCACGTCCTCAGCAGGAATCAACTCCCCTCGATCTGTTTCAGCCAATGAAAGCAGCAGCTCTGCTTCGGCAGTTGCATCAAGTTCGAAGCTTTCGTCGACATCGCGCGCAAGAACGGTCACGACCGAACCTTCCGGAAGTGGCTCGCCCTCGACGACAACTTGGCCAGACACCACCTTCCCGGATGTCACTCGCATCGGCCGCAGTCTACCTCGGCGCCGCAGGCCACTCCGTTGCGCGGCTTGCCGCCGCTTTGGGTAACGCGCCGCAGCGCTTTGAAGTGCCGCGCTGACCGAAGCGGTGGCAAGCCACACGCACTTCAAAGCGCAAGGGCGGCAGAGAGCAGCTTGGTGGAACTTGTCCGGAAGCGAAGGTCTGACCCCGACGATCTTCGCAGATCGCACCTACTTGGCCGGTGCAGGGAACGCATCGCACATCTACACTTCGAGCATGTACGCACGCGTTACCATCGCCGACTGGCACACGACCCTCAAGACTATCGGCGGCATCTACCCGAGGTGGATTTTTCGTGGACAACCCTCGGCACGCTGGGGGCTTGAAACCACGCTGGAGCGCGCTGCTGTCGCCAAGAACAGCGCGTTTGCTTCATCTGCGGATCATCTTGCGGTCCTCATCAACCAGGCCATCGCGGAGCTGCCTGGGCGGGAAGAGTGGATACTGCATCAGTTCCGCCGGCGCGCTCATCTGGTCATGCCCTCCGCGCCGCCGGAGGACTCACTGCTGGACTGGCTCGCCGCGATCCAACATTTTGGCGGCCCGACGCGGCTTCTCGATTTTACGCATTCGTTTTACGTAGCGGTATTCTTTGCACTCGAGCGTGCATCGGAAGACGCCGCCGTTTGGGGACTCTACGCACCGCACCTTGAAAGCAGGTGCGGTATCGGTGGCGATGGCGATCATGTCGGCACGATAAACGAACGGGCCGTTCGCCTAGTTGAGAAGGCTCTTCGCGGGAGCATCCCCTGTACCGGCGTGGTAAACGTCGAACCCTATCGCCTCAACGAGCGCATGTCAGTTCAGAAGGGCGTCTTTGCGCTTCCACTTGAAATCACGAAACCATTTATGCAGAGTTTGTCCGAGACCTTCGACTTCGACTTCACCGAGCACGATCACCAGAAGTATGAAATGTCAGTGACCGAGTTTCTCTCTTTCGGCCTTTGCCGAGGACCTCTCGTGGTGAAGTTTGTCTTGCCGCGGATCGTCCACCAAATTGCTCTCGGTGATTTGGCGGCCATGAACATCGACGCCAGCACACTCTTCCCCGGGCTCGAGGGCTACGCGAGATCGATGTATCGCCATTTTTGATCTGCGCAGGGCTTAACTCACCCTGAAACTGGTGCGGATTGTTCGTCCGAAAAGGAAGAGCTGAGTTCGGCCCGGTGGGGTCAGACCTTCGCTCTTCCTTTTCGAACGACAGTGTGGAGATCAGAGTTCCAGTCAGTCGCATTCCTAGGAACGAATCACGGCGTCCCTTGCTAGGGTGAGGGGTGGCTCGCTACGGCCAAAATCCGAAGCACCGAACCCAGGATGCCCTCCGGCGTATTACGATGATGCGGTGAGCGGTACGATTGTTTACCTCGATATCTGCGCCCTCAAGCGTCCTTTCGATGACGTGAGGAGCGAGAGGATCCGGCGCGAGGCCGAAGCGGTGGCGCGAATCTTCGAGGAGGCGGAGAACGGAAGAATCCAGTTCGTCGTCTCCCCGGCTCATCGGTTCGAGAACGACCGGAATCCTCGTGAAGACCGCCGGCTCGCAACCGCACTCTGGCTGCAGAAAGCAGGTCGATCGATCGATGCCACCCCGGCCGTCGACGAACGTGCCCGCTTGCTCAGCAGTCTCGGATTCGGCCCACTCGATGCGCTGCATCTCGCTTTCGCAGAGAACGCGCAGGCGCGCTGGTTCGTCACGACGGACGACCGGCTGATCAGAAAGGCGCTGGAGCAGCGCGATCTGATGCAGATCGAAGTGGTGCGGCCCGAACAACTCGTGGTTGGTGAGGAGAACGAGGAATGAGCAAGTCGGTTTCGATGTCCGCGTATGAGATACGGCTGGAGGGATGGAAGGCGCTCACCGAGCGGCTCGGACCTGCCGGAGCGATGCGGTTCATGATGCAGTACGACCCCGGTCACGGAGATTACACGCAAGAGAGGCAGGAGATCTTCGCGGGTCTCGACCTCGAGGATCTGCTCGCTTCCGTTAAACAGCAGAAAACGCAATCGCCCGGCGACGACCGATAGCGGCCGCAGGTGATTCGGCACGCGAGTTCGACGGTATCGCCTGTGCGCACGCGGCGCGCTGCCGGCGATCGTAACCTTGACGATGAGTTATCCTGAGTGCCCATGACCGCCGTGCCGCAGTCGCATCACGATTACACGTTCGCGGACTACCTCACCCTCGAGCGCGACAGCGAGATCAAGCACGAATTCGACGCGGGAGAGATTCTGGCCATGTCCGGCGGAACGGCGCGACACAGCGCACTCGCGGTGAGGGTCGCGACCGCACTGGAGACTACTCGCCGAGGCGGTTGCACCGTGTTCCAATCGGACATGCGAGTTCGCGTCGTTGCGACCGGCCGGGCTACGTATCCGGATGTATCGATGGTTTGTGGCGCTATCGAATACGACTCCGACGACGCCGCGCACACGACGATCACGAACCCGGTACTCATCGTCGAAGTTCTCTCCGTGACGACCGAGAAGGGTGATCGCGGGAACAAGTGGCTGCACTACCAGCGCCTCCCGTCGCTGCAGGAGTACGTCCTCGTCAGCCAGGAGCCGCGCATCGAGGTCTTTCGGCGCACCTCGTCCGGAACGTGGGAGTACTTCGAGGTGCACGAAGGAACCGTGATGCTCACGTCCGGACCGACGCTCGACCTCGCGACCCTGTACGCGGATCTTCCAGTCTGAGCGTTGGTCAGCCGGCTGTGACTGTGCGTAGCGGCTCGAACCGCGCTTCCCGCAACCTCACGACGTCCCCAACCACGATCACCGCGGGCGCTTCGAGCGCGGCTTTGGCGACAAGATCGACGATCGTGGCCAGTGTGCCGTCGACGGTGCGTTGATCGGGCGTCGTCGCTTTCGAGATCACTGCGATCGCTTTCTCCGCGGTCATGCCATGGTGGCGCAGTTTGTTTACGATGAGTGGCAGGTTGGCGAGGCCCATCATGAAGACGATCGTTCCGTCGAGCGTGGCCAGTGTCGGCCAGGCGATGCCTGTGGATGTTTCGGATTCGTGTGCGGTGACGATGGTGAGCGACGTTGAGTAGCGGCGATGCGTGACCGGGATGCCGGCGTAGGCCGGGCCGGCGATGGCGGATGAGATTCCGGGAACGGTCTCGACGGGAATCCCCGCAGCCATGAGCTCTTCCGCTTCTTCGCCGCCGCGGCCGAAGACGAACGGATCTCCGGCTTTGAGTCGTACGACGCTCTTGCCTTTTCTCGCTTCCGCGATGAGCAGCGCGTTGATCTCGTCCTGCGGCATGGCATGCGCGCCGGCGCGTTTTCCGACGTAGACGACTTCGGTTTCGGGAGGAATCAGTGCTGCGATTTGCGCGGAGACGAGGGCGTCGATGGCGATGATGTCCGCAACGGCGATCAACCCCGCCGCGCGCAACGTCAGAAGGCCGGGATCGCCCGGGCCCGCGCCGACGAGAAAGACTTTGCCGGTCATGATGCTCTCCTCTCGAACAAGACGAACGCGCCGAGGTTGCGAAGCTCTTTGGCTACGGACAACACGAGCGCGTCCGCGTCGGTGCCACGCTGCGTGACGCGCGCGGCGGTTCGTCCGTCGGGCTCGGATACGAATGTGCGGATGGTGATCGTGCCGCCATCGAATGAGGCGTGCACGGCGATGCACGACGTGCAATCGAGACGCGTGCCGAACTGCTGCAAGACGCCGCGCTCGCATCGCGCGGCAAGCGCGCTGCGCTCGTGGTTGATCGATGCCGCCGCCTCGCGCCCGAGGGAGTTGGAGTGCAATGCCTAGAACGCGATGATGCCCTGGCCTGCGGCGGGGATCATCTCCTCGACGCTGAACGTGCCGGCGATGGAATCGGCGAGCCCGAGGCGATCGAGACCGGCGCGGGCCAGCACCAGACCGTCGTAACGGCGGCTGGTGACGGCGGCGATGCGCGTCTCGACATTGCCGCGAATGGGCGCCACTTCGAGATGCGGATACGCCTCGAGCAATTGCGCCTGCCGGCGCGGTGCGCTCGTGGCCACCACTGCTCTTGGCTCGAGCGCATCGATCGGCAAACCGTCGGCCTGAAGCCAGGCATCGCGCGGATCGGCGCGCTCGAGGAAGCCGAACAGACCGAAGCGATCGGGAATGATCGACGGAACATCTTTGAGACTATGCACCGCCAGATCGATCTCGTTGCGGTCCAGCGCCTCTTCCAGCTCTTTTACGAACAGACCCTTGCCGCCGATGGCGGCCAGTGGAACGTCGCGCCGCAGATCGCCGGTGGTCTTGATCGGAACGATGACGGGATCGAAGCCGGCGAGGCGCAACAGACGCGAGGACTCATTGGCCTGCCACAGCGCGAGCGGCGAACCGCGGGTACCGATGCGAACGGTTTTCATGGCGTGAGTCCGAAGAGCGTTCGGATCGTCCGCCGTAGCGACTCGCGCTCCTGCGGTTCGTGCGACGGCTCTTTGAGCTGGACGATGGGGTGGTGCAGGATCTTGTTCATCATCCGGAGCGAGAGCTGCTCGATCGCTTCGCGTTGCTCGGTGCGCAACGGACCAATTTTGCGAAGGCATTTCTCGAGCTCCGCGGCGCGAAGCTCATCGACGCGCTGCTGGAGCTCGACGATCGTCGGCACCGCGTCTTCCATGGCCAGCCGTCTGCGGAATGACCGCACCTCGGCCAGCACGATCTCTTCCGCCCGTGCGGCCTTGCAACGGCGCAGCTCGCGATTGGCGTCGGCGACGTGCTGCAGATCGTCGACGTCGTAGAGGTAGGCGCCGTCGATGTTGGCGATGGCCGGATCGATGTTGCGCGGTACGGCCAGGTCGACCAGAAACAGTCCGCGCTGGCTGCGCGCTTCGAGCGCACGCATCACCTGCGCCGGCTCGATGACGTAGTGCGGCGCGCCGGTCGAGGCGATGACGATGTCGCACTCGGCGAGCTGTTCTTCGAACGAGCCGAACTGCACCGCCGATCCGCCGAACCTGCGCGACAGCTCGACGGCGCGTTCGTACGTCTTGTTCGCGACGAAGATCTGCCGGACGTGCTGCGCGGCGAGATGCTCCGCCGTGAGCTCGCCGATCTCGCCCGCACCGAGGAGCAGCACGCGCAATCCCGTGAGATCGCCGAAGATCTTCTTGGCCAGCTCGATGGCCGCGTATGGAATCGAGACCGCGTGCTCGCCGATGCCAGTCTGCGAGCGCACCTTCTTGGCCACGTGCATGGTCTGTTCGAAGAGCTGCTGCAGCGGCGCATCGAGCGTGGCGCCGCCGAAGGCCTTCTTCACCTGTCCGGCGATCTGCGGCTCACCGACGATCATCGAGTCGAGCCCGGAGGTCACGCGGAAGAGGTGCGCCACCGCGTCGCTGCCGCGCTGGATGTAGAGATGCGGCTCCAGCACTTCGCGCGGCGTGCCTCCGTAACGAGCCAGCCAGTCAATGACGGAGTCGACGGCGTCGTCGGCGGTCGAAGACACGAGGATCTCGACGCGATTGCACGTGGAGAGCACGCATGCGCCGCCCACCGACGGGAGGTGCGTCAGCGATTGCGTGACCTCAGCGAGTTTGTTCTCGCCGACGCTGAGCCGCTCCCGCACATCCACCGGCGCCGTGCGGTGATTCAACCCCACCAGAAAAAACGACGCCCTGCCGCGTTCCGCGTTCTCGGCGCGCTCTGCGACTTGTGGATACCCGAGCGCGAAGGCTTCCGTCATCGTCACCACGCGAGACTACCCATCGCGGAAACGCGACGACGTGGATTGGGTCACGGGTCAATGTGCGCACGATCACAGGGGGAAGGGCTCTCTTCCGCGGCTCCGCAACGATCCGCGGGGCCTTGTACCGCGTTAGCGGTACGGAGAGGGTAGCCGTGGGTGCGCGCGCAGACGCGCTACCCACGGACAAGAACGTATTATTTGAAGCCGCACCGCGTAGCCGGTGCGGAGAATCGAGTCGCTCTCCGCACCACTGACGTGGTGCGACTCGAGGATGCGCAACTTCTCCGGGGGTAGCGCGTCTGCGCGCGCGACCCCCGGCTACCTTCTCCGTACCGCTAAACGCGGTACTTCGCCGCCTGCGGCGGCCGAAATGTCCAAACGTCAGAAACCGCGGAGCGGCGGAAGAATGTAGCCACGGGCGTAAGCCCGTGGATTCAGCGGCGATGAAAGTCAGCCGCGGAGCGGCGGAAGAGAGCGTCCCCCAATCGCCCATTCGCATGACATCGGTCATGTACGCCACCTTCACGCGAGGCTAACTTCCGCAATCGGAAGGAGCTTCACATGCAATACCGAAAGCTTTGGATCACGCTGGGGTTGGTTGTGGCGATCTCGTTTCTCATTCTCGGGATCGTCGGTTATCAGGGCATCACCACCGCACCGCCGATTCCGAAGCAGGTCGTGACTACGGACGGGGTCGTGCTGTTCGATGAGACGACGATCCGGGACGGGCAGAACGTCTGGCAGTCGATCGGTGGGCAGGAGATCGGGTCGATCTTCGGGCACGGCGCGTATGTGGCGCCCGACTGGACCGCGGACTATCTCCATCGCGAGGCCACGCTGATCCTGCGCGATCAGAACTTCGCCACGGCCAACGCGGATCAGCAGGCCGCGCTTAGGGCGCGATTGCAGTCCGACATGCGCCGCAACACGTGGGACAGCGCCACGGGCGTGCTGACGATCTCGAACGGCCGCGCGCGCGCATTCGAAGAGCTGTCGCGTTACTACGCGGGCGTTTTCCGCGACGGCCGCAAGGAGTATGCGATTCCGACCGGCGCGCTCACCGACGAGGTGAAGCTGCGGCAGATGTCGACGTTCTTCTTCTGGACTGCGTGGGTGGCCACGACGGAGCGTCCCGGCACAAACGTCACTTACACGCAGAACTGGCCGCATGAAGAGCTGGTCGGCAATCGGCCCACGGCTGCGGCCATCATGTGGAGCATCGCCAGCGTCGTTCTTCTGCTGGCGGGCATCGGCGGGATGATCTGGTACTTCGGCGCGCGTACGTCCGTCGATCACGCCGTGTTCCCCGAGACCGATCCGTTGCTGAAGTGGATTCCCACGCCGTCGCAGCGCGCCACGATGAAGTACTTCCTCGTGGTCGTGGTGCTGTTTCTCGTGCAGATCGCAGCCGGCGCACTCACCGCACATTACGCGGTGGAAGGGGACGGACTCTTCGGCATTCCGCTCGATCAGATCCTGCCGTACTCGATCGTCCGCACCTGGCATCTGCAGATCGGAATCTTCTGGATCGCCACGGCCTGGCTGGCTACCGGTCTCTACATCGCGCCGGCTATCGGAGGCCGCGAGCCGAAAGGTCAGCGCCTCGGCGTGAATGTGCTTTTCGGCGCGCTGATCGTCGTCGTGGCCGGCTCGCTCACCGGCGAATGGCTGGGGATCAAGCAGAAGCTGGGCACGATGTGGTTCTGGCTCGGCGCACAGGGCTACGAGTACGTCGATCTCGGCCGGCTCTGGCAGATTCTGCTCACCATCGGACTGGTGTTCTGGCTCTTCCTGATGGCGCGGGCGATCTGGCCGGCCATCAGGCAGCGCAGTGAGGATCGCTCGCTGCTCATTCTCTTCATGACCTCGGCCGTGGCCATTCCTCTGTTCTACTCGGCCGGGCTGATGTACGGGCAGCGCTCGCACATCGTGACCGCGGAGTACTGGCGCTGGTGGGTCGTGCATCTGTGGGTGGAGGGATTCTTCGAGGTCTTCGCTACGGCCGTCATCGCGTTCCTCTTCACGCGCCTCGGCGTGCTGACGTTGCGCACCGCGACGAAGGCCACGCTTTTCTCGACGATCATCTACCTCGGCGGCGGCATCGTCGGCACCTTCCATCACCTCTACTTCACCGGCATGTCGAGCTCCGTCCTCGCGCTGGGCGCCGTCTTCAGCGCGCTGGAGATCGTGCCGCTGTGTCTCGTTGGATTCGAAGCGTGGGAGCACATCCGTCTCTCGCGCGGAACGAGCGCGGCGCGGTGGCTGACGACGTACAAATGGCCGATCTACTTCTTCGTGGCCGTGGCGTTCTGGAATCTCGTCGGCGCCGGCCTCTTCGGCTTCCTCATCAATCCGCCCATCGCGCTCTATTACATGCAAGGCCTGAATCTCACTCCGGTCCACGGCCACACGGCGCTGTTCGGCGTTTACGGCATGCTGGCCATCGGTCTGATGCTCTTCTCGCTGCGCGCGATGAAGCCGGGACCAGCGTGGAAAGAGTGGCCGGTGAGGTTCGCGTTCTGGTCGATCAACATCGGCCTGACGCTGATGTGCATCGTGAGCATCCTGCCGATCGGCATCGCCCAGACCGTTGCCGCGATTGAACACGGCACCTGGTATGCGCGCTCCGCGGAGTTCCTGCAGACGCCGTGGATCCAGAACGTCCGCTGGTCGCGTGTGGTAGGCGACTCGCTATTCACCGCCGGCGCGCTCGTCCTGGCCTGGTTCGTCTTCGGAATCTTCACCGGTCGTTCGTTCGATCGCGAAGTAAAAGTGGAGGAGGCGGAAGCGAGCGTTGATGCGAGGGGCGGCACCGTTCGTCTGGCGCCGGCGAACAAGGCCACCAACTAATCCGATCTTCGCAACGCCTCGGCATAGAAGCCGTCGTTCTCTCACGAGAACGACGGCTTCTTCCGCAGGACTGCTGAGGTCCCTGGCCCCGGCGCGTACTGCTGACCCGTGAATCCTCGATCGATATGACATCGGTCATGGTCTCCGCGCGGCTACTGTCCGAGACTACAGGCAGGGAGAACACGATGAACACGATCATGGATCTGAGAGAGCGAACCGTTGGTGACCTGGCCGTCGAGATGCCGCTCTCGATCCGAGTCTTCGAAGCATGGAAAATCGACTACTGCTGCGGCGGGCGGACTCTGCTGCCGGAAGCCTGCGCTGCCGCCGGACAGAGCGTCGATGCATTCATGGCCACGCTGGAGACGCTGGCCGCCGTGCCGGACGGTAATGCGCGGGATTGGCCCGCCGAGACGCTGATGTCGATGAGCGCGGGCATCGTGACCGTCTACCACAACTACACGCGCGAAGAACTGCAGACGCTCGAACCGCTGGCTGAGAAGGTTCTGACCGTCCATGGTGAACGCCGCCCGGAGCTCGCCGAGGTGATGACGCTCCTGTGCGCTTTGCGGGATGACATGCTTCCTCACATGTTGAAAGAGGAGCAGGTCCTCTTCCCGTACGTGACGCAGCTCGAAGAAGCCGCGGCAGGACAACGGGCGGCGCCGACGCCGTTCTTTGGAACCGTAAAAAATCCGGTGGCCAAGATGATGGCCGAGCACGACCGTGTCGGCGAGCTGCTGGCCTCCATGCGCATCGTGTCGGAAGACTTCACGCCGCCGGACAGCGCCTGCTTCAGCTATCGCGAGTTGTATCGCCGCCTGGCCGAATTCGAGCAGCGCACGCACGAGCACATTCACCTCGAGAACAACCTCTACTTCCCCCGCGCCATCTCGCTCGAAGACCGCGCCGGACAGCCTGCCTCATTCGGCGATGCGTGCGGATCGTCCTGCGGTCACTGACGATTTAGTCCGATCTTCGCAAGGCCTCGGCATCGGGAATCAGGAAGCCGTCTTTCTCCGTGAGAACGACGGCTTCCTTTTGCCATCGGCTCATCAGGCGAATCGCGGTCTCCAGCGTCGTTCCGATCAGATCGGCCACGTCCTGGCGCGACAGCGACAGCGGAATCCTGACGCCGCTCTGCGTGGGCAGGCCGACGCGGTCGGCGAGTGTGAGGAAAAGTCGCGCGGCGCGTTGTTCGGCCGAGCCGGTGAGGTCGGCCAAGCGTTTGTTCACCATCATCAGGCGCAGCGTCAGGCCGGCCAGCAAGTGCCGCATCATCTCCGGCCGGCGCTCCAGCAGCGCGAAGAACTCGCGCTCCGGAATCGAGATGATGCCGGTGGGCTCGAGCGTCACGGCGCCGGCAGGGAAAGGGCGGCGCTCGAAGACGGCCACCGCGCCGACCGGCTCGCCCGGGCCGAGGATCTCGACGATGACGTCGCGTCCCCCGGCGGCCTTCACGATCTTCACGCGGCCGAAATGCACGAAGTGAATGCGATCGGCGGGATCGCCTTCGAGGAAGATCGTGTCGCCTTTGTCGTAGCCACGCATGCGGCAGAGTGGCGCCACCTCTTCGCGATCCTCGCGGTGCAACGCCGCCAGGAGCGGGATGGAGTCGAACGGAATCGGCGCTTCGATCGGCATCGCAACGCCATTCTGGCATTTCTATGACGGATGTCATGGTGGTCGAGGCGTGCCCCGTCTACATTCGATACAGAGGCACCATGATCGACATCGAAACGAGGGCGTTGCGCCTGGAGGGCTACTGGTGACCACCATTCCGGTGCCGGCACATGCGCCGCAGCCGCGCACGGTGGCGCTACGGCCGTTGGCATTGCCGACGGAGCGTGGCGGTTGGGGCTTTCTCTTCGAGCCGATCGTTCTCGGCCTACTCGCCATTCCGTCATGGAGCGGCGCGCTCATCGCCGTCGCCGCCGTGTTCGGCTTCCTCTCCCGCCAGCCGCTGAAGTTTGCGATGCAGGATGCCGTTCGCGGAAAGCGCTATCCGCGCACGCGGTATTGCCGGCTGATCGCAGCGGCGTATCTATTGGCGTCGGCGCTGGCATTGACGTCGGGCGTCACACTCGCCGGAGCTCTCGCGTTGCTCCCGTTTGCTTTCGTGGCGCCGCTGGCGATCGTGCAATTGGTCTACGACGCACGCAATCGCAGCCGGGAGCTCATCGCAGAGATGAGCGGCGCCGCGGCGATGTCGAGCGTGGCCGCGGCGATTGCCATCGCGGGAGGCATGGCAGTCGTTCCCGCGCTCGGACTGGCCGGAATCATCATCGCCCGTGCGCTGCCATCGATTCTCTACGTGCGCACGCTCCTGCGCCGCACGCCGGCGTGGCCCGTCATTGCGGTGCATGCGGTTGCCATCGTGGCAATCGCGATCTACGCATCCCCGTACGCGATCGCCGCGATGGCGGTGTTACTGCTCCGCGCGGTGTGGGGCGTGACGCACGAACCGCCGCGCATCAAAACCATCGGCTGGCGCGAGATCGTGTTCGGCGCGATCACCGTGACGCTGGCGGCGATGGGCGTGGCCTGAATCGCCTTAGAGCTGGAAGCGCTCGTCGAAATTGATCTCCGCACCACTGACGTGGTGCGACTCGAGGATGCGCACCTTTTCCCGGGGGTAGCGCGTCTGCGCGCGCGACCCCCGGCTACCGTCTCCGTACCGCTACGCGGTACTCCCCCGGCTTCGGCCACCGTAGGCTGCGCCGTTGCGATTCGCGGTGCCTTGTACCGCGTTAGCGGTACGGAGAGGGTAGCCGTGGGT